>NZ_NCTE01001237.1:0-2746 GCF_002114215.1 Streptomyces sp. 13-12-16
GGGCCGTGGTGGCGACGGCGGCACTGTCCGCGCCGGCCGCTCCGGCGCGGGGGAGACCGGGCGCGTCGGCGTCCTTGTGACCGGTGCGCAGGCGTCCGCGGACTCGCGGACGGCGTCGGTGAGCGGCGACGGCCGCCACGTCGTCCTCGAGCCGGCCGCGGACGACCTGGTGCCGGAGGACACCGACGGACCGCGGGACGTCCTCGTCCGCCGCCCGCGCCGACCACGCACCGCCCGCATCCTGAGACGGATCGTGAGCGCGGGGGCGGATTGTGCCAGACTGCCCCCGTGCTCTCGTTCGCCACGATTATTGGCAGCAGGCGCGCCGGTCCGCAGTGACCGCACGTACGACACGGTACGGGCGGACACCGTCGTCCTCGACCCGCGCGCAGACCTCTCGCACCCGCGAGGGGTTTTTCTGTTTCCTGGCCCCACCCGCGGCCGGGAACGGGGCGCAAGGGACCATGGGAGAACGGTGGAACCGGTCATTCCGGTAGACCGAGATCAACTCAGGAGCCTTCAGACCATGACCGCAACCAGCGAGCCCGACGACTCGTTCCACGTCTTCGACACCACCCTGCGCGACGGCGCCCAGCGCGAGGGCATCAACCTCACGGTCGCCGACAAGCTCGCCATCGCACGGCACCTGGACGAGTTCGGAGTGGGCTTCATCGAGGGCGGCTGGCCCGGCGCGAACCCGCGGGACACCGAGTTCTTCGCCCGCGCCCGGCAGGAGATCGAGTTCCGGCACGCGACGCTGGTCGCCTTCGGCGCCACCCGCCGCGCCGGCACCAGCGCCGCGAAGGACCCCCAGGTGAGGGCGCTCCTCGACTCCGGCGCACCGGTGATCACGCTGGTCGCGAAGTCCCACGACCGCCATGTCGAGCTCGCCCTGCGCACCACCCTCGACGAGAACCTGGAGATGGTCCGCGACACGGTCTCCTTCCTCAAGGGGGAGGGCCGCCGGGTCTTCGTCGACTGCGAGCACTTCTTCGACGGCTACCGCGCCAACCCCGAGTACGCGAAGTCCGTGGTCCGCGCCGCCTCCGAGGCCGGCGCCGACGTGGTCGTCCTGTGCGACACCAACGGCGGCATGCTCCCGGCGCAGATCCAGGCCGTGGTCTCCACCGTGCTCGCCGACACCGGCGCCCGGCTCGGCATCCACGCCCAGGACGACACCGGCTGCGCGGTCGCCAACACCCTCGCCGCCGTCGACGCGGGCGCCACCCACGTCCAGTGCACCGCCAACGGCTACGGCGAACGGGTCGGCAACGCCAACCTGTTCCCGGTCGTGGCCGCCCTGGAGCTGAAGTACGGCAAGCAGGTCCTGCCCGAGGGCCGGCTGCGCGAGATGACCCGCATCTCGCACGCCATCGCCGAGGTCGTCAACCTCACCCCGTCCACGCACCAGCCGTACGTCGGTGTCTCCGCCTTCGCGCACAAGGCCGGACTGCACGCCTCCGCGATCAAGGTCGACCCGGACCTCTACCAGCACATCGACCCCGAGCAGGTCGGCAACACCATGCGGATGCTCGTCTCCGACATGGCCGGACGCGCCTCCATCGAGCTCAAGGGCAAGGAGCTCGGCATCGACCTCGGCGGCGACCGCGAACTGGTCGGCCGGGTCGTCGAGCGGGTCAAGGAGCGCGAGCTCAAGGGCTACACGTACGAGGCGGCCGACGCCTCCTTCGAGCTGCTGCTCCGGGCGGAGGCCGAGGGCAGGCCGCTGAAGTACTTCGACGTCGAGTCCTGGCGCGCGATCGTCGAGGACCGTCCCGACGGCACCCACGCCAACGAGGCCACGGTGAAGCTGTGGGCCAAGAGCGAGCGCATCGTCGCCACCGCGGAGGGCAACGGCCCGGTCAACGCCCTGGACCGCGCCCTGCGGGTCGCCCTGGAGAAGATCTACCCGCAGCTCGCCAAGCTGGAGCTGGTCGACTACAAGGTCCGCATCCTGGAGGGCAAGCACGGCACCCAGTCCACCACCCGCGTCCTGATCTCCACGTCCGACGGGGCGGGGGAGTGGTCGACGGTGGGCGTCGCCGAGAACGTCATCGCCGCGTCCTGGCAGGCGCTGGAGGACGCCTACGCGTACGGGCTGCTGCGGGCCGGGGTGGAACCGGCCGCGTAGGAAGCGCCGAGGACGACGGGCCCGGCGGGTCCGGCGGGGCGGCACCGGAATCCCCGCCGGGCCCGATGTCTGTTTATCGTCCATTTGGGTACTTTCGTACGTATGAAGGCTGCGCCGACGCGTATCCACGTACGTCTGATACGCCTGCTGATCGTGCCGGTGGCCGCCGCGCTGGCGGTCCTGACGGCCGGCGCGCCCGGGGCGCAGGCGGCCACGGACCTCTCCGAGATCGCCCGCGAACTGCGCGAGAGTCCCGTCTACGTCGACCCCGAGGCCCGGGACATCCTGGCGGAGTCCGACGCCGAGGCCCTCGCCGACAAGATCGAGGACGCGGACGAACCCGTCTTCGTGGCGGTCCTCCCGGCGGGCTATCCGACGCAGAACCTCTTCCAGGACCTGCGCACCGAGACCGGCGTCACCGGTCTGTACGGCATCCGCCTCGGCGACGAGTTCGACGCGCGCGCCGACAGCAGCGTGCTCAGCCGCCAGGGCGTGCGGAACCTGGTCCAGTCCGTACAGGGCACCGGCGACGCCAAGGCCCAGCTGAACGACTTCGTCGACAACGCGCTGCGCAGCACCGGCGGCTCCGCGCCGAACTCCTGGAGCGGCGGGGGC
>NZ_NCTE01001237.1:2915-3337 GCF_002114215.1 Streptomyces sp. 13-12-16
AACCGGCGGCGCCACGAGGAGGAGCAGCGGGCCGCGCTGGAGAAACTGCGGGTGGTGGTGGACGAGGACATCACCGCGTTCGGCGAGGAACTCGACCGCCTCGACTTCCACCCCGGCGAACCGGGCGCGGACGACGCGATGCGCGCGGACTACGCGCACGCGCTGGACGCCTACGAGAAGTCCAAGTCGTTCATGGCCGCGGCCCGCAAACCGGAGGACGTCCGGGCCGTCACCCAGGCCGTGGAGGACGGCCGCTTCGCCCTCGCCTCCCTCGCCGCCCGGCGGGAGGGACGCCCGCTGCCGGAGCGCCGCCCGCCCTGCTTCTTCGACCCGCGCCACGGCCCCGCGGTCGCCGACGCCGTCTGGACGCCACCGGGCGGTGCCGAGCGCGAGGTCCCGGTGTGCGCGGCCGACCGGGCCCG
>NZ_NCTE01001238.1:0-2053 GCF_002114215.1 Streptomyces sp. 13-12-16
GGACTCGGTCGTCGACCGGGCCCACGCGGCCTGGCAGGGCTGGCGGGCCGACCCGGCCGCCCGCAGGACGGCGCTGCTCGCGGCGGCGGACGCCGTCGACGCGGCCGCCTCCGCTCTTGGCCCGCTCCTCACCCGTGAACAGGGCAAGCCGCTGACCGAGTCGTACGCGGAGGTGGCCCGTACGGCCGCCCGGCTGCGCTACTTCGCCGAGCTGGACATCGGGACGCAGCCGATCGCGGACGGTCGTCCCGTACGCAGCGAACTGCGGTGGCGGTCGCTCGGGCCCGTCGCCGCGATTGTCCCGTGGAACTTCCCCCTGCAACTGGCGTCGGCGAAGTTCGCGCCGGCGCTCGCCGCAGGCAACACAATGGTGCTCAAGCCCTCCCCGTTCACGCCCCTCGCCACACGGATGCTGGGGTCCGTCCTCGCCGACGCCCTGCCCGAGGGCGTACTGACGATCGTCACCGGGAGGGAGCCCCTCGGCGCCCGTCTCGCGTCGCATCCGGGGATCCGGCATGTGACCTTCACCGGGTCGGCGGCCACGGGACGGGCCGTCGCGGCGGGCGCGGCGGCCTCACTCGCGCGGGTCACCCTGGAGCTGGGCGGCAATGACGCCGCCGTCCTGCTCGACGACGTCGACGTGGAGGAGATCGCGGACCGGCTGTTCTGGGCGGCGTTCCGCAACTGCGGCCAGGTCTGCATGGCGGTCAAGCGGGTCTATGCCCCGGCCCGGCACTACGCCCGGATGGTGGAGGCCCTCGCGCACCGGGCGATGACGACCGTCGTCGGATCCGGGCTCGACCCGGCCTCACGGCTCGGGCCGGTCAACAACGCCCCGCAACTCGCCCGCGTCGAGCGCTGCACGGCCCGAGCCCTGGCGGACGGTGCCCGGCCCGCTGCCGGTGGACACCGCCTGGACCGGCCGGGGTACTTCTTCGCCCCGACGATCCTGGCCGACGTGCCGGCCGACAGTCCGGTGGTGACCAAGGAGCAGTTCGGCCCGGTCCTGCCGGTCCTGCCGTACGACAGCCTCGACGAAGCCGTCCGGGCGGCCAACGGCACCGGTTTCGGCCTGGGCGGCTCGGTATGGGGGACCGACCTCGACCGGGCCGCGGCCGTCGCCGACCGCCTGGAGTGCGGGACCGCGTGGATCAACCACCACGCCGAACTCTCCCTCGCCCAGCCCTTCGCGGGCGTCAAGGACAGTGGTGTCGGCGTCGCGGGCGGACCGTGGGGGCTCTACGGGAACCTCAGACCGTTCGTCGTGCACCGCCCCGAGGAGGTGTGAGGTGAAGTTCGGCGCGGCGGTACTGCGTGCGTACGAGGACCCGTTCACCGTCGAGGAGGTGATGCTGGCGCAGGGGACGGCCGAGGGGGAGGTCCTGGTCCGGATCGCGGGCTGCGGGATGTGCCGGACCGACCTCGCGGTGCGGCGGTCGGCGGGCCGCTCCCCCCTGCCGGCGGTCCTCGGCCACGAGGGGTCCGGAGTCGTGGTGGAGACGGGAGGCACGGGCACCGGCCTGAGCACCGGCGATCATGTGGTGCTGAGCTTCGACTCCTGCGGGCACTGCCGCAACTGCAAGGGCGCGGCCCCCGCCTACTGCGACTCCTTCGCCTCACTGAACCTGTTCGGCGGGCGCGAGGAGAACACTGCACGGTTCACCGACACGACCGGGGCCGCCCTGGCTCCACGCTGGTTCGGTCAGTCCTCGTTCGCCGAGTACGCGCTGGTCCCGGCCCGCAACGCCGTCCGGGTCGATCCCTCACTGCCCCTGGAACTGCTCGGACCGCTCGGCTGCGGCTTCCTCACCGGCGCCGGGGCGGTCCTCAACTCCTTCGGCGTCGGCCCCGGTGACACCCTCGCAGTCTTCGGTGCGGGCGCGGTGGGCCTGGCCGCGGTGATGGCGGCCCACGCCGCCGGAGCGGTGACCGTGGCCGTCGACCGACACGCCGGGCGGCTGGCCCTCGCCGAGCGGCTCCACGCCCTGCCGGTCCCTGCCGCGTCGACCGGCCTGCCCGACCGCATCCAGCGGCTGACCGGCGGGGGGGGGGC
>NZ_NCTE01001238.1:2333-19683 GCF_002114215.1 Streptomyces sp. 13-12-16
ACTGCTGATTCCCCGGCTCACCGCGCTCTGGCAGGCCGGGCGGTTCCCCTTCGACCAGCTGATCCGCACCTATCCGCTCGCCGACATCAACGAGGCCGAGCACGACTGCGACACGGGCCGCGTCGTCAAACCCGTCCTGATCCCGGGCGGACGGCAGCACTGAACGCGCCGCCCGACGCCGCCCACCCGGGCCGACGCCCCTGACGGACGCCGGCCCCCACGCGAACCCACCAGGGAGAAGGCATGGCCGACACGGCACCGCTCAGCACCGGTACGGACGGCGTGGAGGGAGGGGTCGGTCTGACCGCTCTCCTGGTCGCCGCGGCACGGGCGATCGAGACCCACCGCCCCGACAGCCTCGCCCAGGACGTCTACGCGGAGCACTTCGTGCTGGGCTCTGCGGCATCCGCGCACTGGCCGGTCCGCCTGGACCAGGCTCCGGACGGGGACGCGAGCCCGCTCTGGGGACGCTTCGCCCGCTACTTCGGTCTGCGCACCCGAGTTCTCGACGACTTCCTGCTCCAGTCGGTCCGGGCCGTCGGCGCCCGTCAGGTGGTGCTGCTGGGAGCGGGGCTGGACGCGCGGGCGTTCCGGCTCGACTGGCCTCCCGACTGCGTGGTCTTCGAGATCGACAGGGCCGCAGTCCTCGCGTTCAAACACAAGGTCCTCAACTCTGTGTCGGCCGAACCCAAGGCGACGCGCGTACCGGTCGGGGTCGATCTGCGCGCCGACTGGGCCGGTGCGCTGACGGCGGCCGGCTTCGACACCACGGCTCCCACCGTGTGGCTGGCCGAAGGGCTGCTGTTCTACCTGCCCCACGCGGCCGAGACCGCGCTCATCGACACGGTGAACCGGCTGAGTGCGCCGGGCAGCGCCCTGGCGTACGAGGTCAAGCTCGAGAAGGACCTGATGGAGTATCGCGACAGTCCGCTGTACACCTCGACGCGCCACCAGCTCGGCATCGACCTGCTCGACCTGTTCAGCCGGGAGCCGCGGCCCGACTCCGCGGCTCGTCTGACGGGCAGGGGCTGGACCGCGTCGGTCCACACCCCCTTCGACTTCACCCACCGGCACGGACGCGGCCCGCTGCCCGAGGAGAACGACGCCCTGGCGGGCAACCGTTGGGTGTTCGCGGACAGGACGCAGCCGGCGTGATCCGACCGACTTCCGCTGTGAGCAGGTCCGCACGACGACCGCGTCCTGCGTCAACGCCCCGTACCGCACCGCCTGGAAGACCGGCAAACCGCCCGGGGACAACCGGTACGTCGTCATCACCCGACCCGCGTGGCGTCGTGACCCGTGACGTCGTACGGGTGGGCACGAAGTGACCCGTTCCCCTCCGGCACCGAGACGCTGCGATGCCCGACCGCGATCACCTCCACCCCGAGGGCACCGTGCCGAGGGGAAGCCCGCGGCCTCGACCGTCGGAGCGCTGACTGTTCAGGGGGATCTACGGTCCGGTGTCGGCCGGCGCCATGGTGGCCGCGTTGGATGTGCCTGGCGAGGCGGCCGATCCGGGGCAGAACGCGCTGTGGGTGCTTCTCACCGCGCCGGCTTCGGGTGCCGCCCAGAGGGCGGCCGGGCCCGGCACTGCGGGAGGTGCTCGCCGAGTGGCCGTCAAGCACTGCCGCCCGCACCGCTGGGCTTGGTCGGCCGGCCTCCCTCCGGACAGAGCTCGTGGCCATTACCGCGGACGCACTGATCGAACAGCGAGAGGCGGAGCCGACGCGGCCCCTCGCGGTGTGTGAACGGCGGACGACCGGTAAGGCGGCTGGAATGAGCGGCTCCACCGGAAGGACCCCTCCGAGCGAGGGTGGATTCCCCGCCGTGCCCCCGGGACGCGAGCCGTCGGCGCGCACGGTGCCCGCGGTGAGCGCGACCCCATGCAACCCCGGCGGGACGGCAAGGAAAGCCTCGCGCACGTCGTCGAGACCTTGCTGGACAAGGGCCTGGTGCCGAACGCCGACACCATGGTCTCCGTCGCCGGCGTCGAACTGCTGGGCATCCGGCTGCGAGCGGCCCTCGCCTCCTTCGAGACGGCGGCCCGCTACGGACTGGAATTCCCCTCCGGTACGGACACAAAGACCGCCGCGTGGCGCGACACCCGGGAGGAGAAGGAGACCTGCCCGGCGTGCGGCAAGCGCGCTCCCGTCGAGCAGTTGCTGAACCAGTGGTGCCCCCGGTGAGGCTGGCGCAGTGCCCAGGCCCAACTGCGGGACGGCTCCGGACAGCCCGCCCTGACGGGTCACCAGGAAGCCGGTACCCCCGGGACGGGCGGGGCCGCCGAGCGGGAGGCGCCGATGAGCGGACCGGCGGGGCCTGGAACGGACCCTCGACCTCGCTCTCCGGCCGGACCTCCACGAGCCGGAGAACGACCTGAGCCGAACATCCGGATCGGTGCCCGGTCGTTCCCGCCTGACACCTCCGGAAGACCGCACGCACCCTCCCTTCGCTCCGTCTCCTCCGGCTCCGACGCCGCTTCCATGTCCACACGCACCCCGCTTCATGCACAGACCCGCTGTTTCCCTCCGTTCGTGTGCGAAGTGCCCTTGTTTCCTGCTGGAGCGGCCGAAACGACCGGATAGTGGGTCAGCCGCCGGGGGAAGGTCCTCGGCGCATTCCGACGGCAAGGCTCCACCAGGAAAGGCAGGGGTGCACCATGGTGCCCACCACCGAGGCGACCGACCGCATCGAGCTGGTCTTCTCCCTCTTTGACGCAGACGGGAACGGTTACCTGGAACCCACCGACTTCGAGTTGATGAGCAGCCGCGTGGTGGCCGCGGTACCGGCTGCGCAGGAGGCCGCCAAGGACAGGCTCGCCGGTGCCTTCCGCCGCTACGGCGAAACGCTCCTGACCGAGCTGGACGACAATGGCGACGGCCGTATCAGCCCCGAGGAGTTCACCTCCGTCGTCCTCAATCCGCAGCGGTTCGACGACACCGTGGACGAGTTCGCCGAAGCGCTCGCTGCGATGGGCGATCCGGACGGCGACGGCTTCGTCGCCCGCCCCGAGTTCATCGCGCTGATGATCGCGATCGGCTTCGCACGGCCCAACATCGAGGCCCTCTTCCAGGCCTTCGGCCCGGACGGGGAGGACCGCGTCCGGGTGTCCACCTGGGCCGACGGCATCAGGGACTACTACCGCCCCGAGAAGTCCGGTATCGCCGGCGACCACCTGGTCCCAGGGCGGGCGAGCGAGCAGGGCTAGTGAAGCCGCCCGAACGCCACCCGCAGCCGCCGTGCGTCACGCAGCCTCTGCTCGTAGGTGGCGCCCAGGGCGAGCAGCACCAGACCTGCGAGCGCGGGAAGCACCCAACGGGGAAGCGCGCCGACGACCTGGACGACGTACGGGGCGAGTTCGTGCAGCGCCACCAGCGCGAGCACGCTCCCGCCGAGGACCAGCGGCGCCCGGAGCCGGTGCCGGGCGCCCGCCAGGGTCACGGTCAGCGCCGAGGTGCCGAGCAGCAGGGGCCGCAGCCAGTGCGGGTCGCCCCACGCCGTGACCATGCTCGGCACCAGACTGACGGCCAGCCCGGCACCGTACGCCGTCCAGGAGGAGACGGCCGGGTCGCGTCGCCGGTGCAGGAGGCCGACGGCCAGTGCGGGCACGGTCACCGGCAGGGTGTAGGCCTCCGGCGTGGTGACGTCCCAGGCCGCCAGGCGGACCCAGGTGGCCGACAGGAACAGCGCGGCCGCGACGTAGCCGGCCGGCCGCCGCTTCGGCCGCAGCGCCGTTCCGGCCGCGACGACCCCGCCGAGCGAGAGGACCAGGGCGAGCACCGGCGGATTCGTCACCGCGAGCGCGAGGGCGAGAAGCCCCGCGGCCGCACCCGTCGCCTCGACCGGCACGGTCGCGGGTGAGTCATCGAGACGTGCCGCGAGCAGGGCCGCGGTAGCGGGCACGACAAGCACCAGCAGCGCGGTGTGCTCCGGCTCCCAGCCGGCGGACATCCCGGCCGCGCAGGCCAGTGCCGTGGCGTACCCGAGGGCGGCGGGCGCCGTGAACGGACGGAGTCCCGGGCGGGTGCTCGCCGCTCCGAACAGGGCCGTCAGCGTCACGAGCACAGCGATCGTCGCCGGCTCGGAGGCCAGCGAGAGAAGGGCCAGGTCGACAGAGGTGACGAGGGCCAGCAGGACGGCCGTACGGGGCAGCGCGGACGACCCGGACCCGGTCCGACGGGTCCGATCGGCGAAGCCCAGCGCGACCACGGTCACGGCGCCCTGCGTCACCAGCCCGGCACCATAGGGCAGTCCGAGCACCGTCGGGAGCACGAACACCGCCGCCCACCCCAGGACGAGCGCACCCACCCCGGTCAGCGGACGGCCTACCGCGCGGTGCCCGGCCGCGGCCAGTACACCGGCCACGACAGCGAGCACGAGCGGCGCGGTGGTCGCGTACGAGGACCAGGGGACGTCCGGGAGCACGGCGTTCCGGGTGCTCTCCGGCACGCCGGACCAGGGCCGTCCGACCCAGGTGGCCGGACCGAGGACCGTCCCGGCGACCAACGGGACCGTCCACAGCACCGCGAGGCCCTGCGTAATCAGCGAGGCCCCGGCCAGGCCCCGCCGCAGAGGCCGGGGGAGGGACGACCGCAGGGCCGCCAGCAGGGCGATCCCGAAGACCATGGTTCCGGGCACCGTCCACTCGCCGGGCGTCGCGGCCCGCAGCGTCCCGCCGCTCCCGGCGGCCACGCACAGGCCTGCGGTCAGGGCCGCGCACAGGGCGACGTTCGGCTCTCGGACGAACCGGGCCGCGACCAGGGAGATCGTGGCGGCGAGGACCAGGAGTGCCGCCGCTCGTGCGGCCCCACCCGGGCCGGACGCGCTCCAGCAGAGCCACCCGGCCGACAGGACACCGACCGCACCCGTACCGCAGGCACCGACGACGGCGACGATCCGCACCGGCAGCAGCGTGCCTCGCAACGCGACAGCGGTGTCGGCCGCAGCGGTCACCAGGAGCGCGGCCGTGAGAGTGTGCGGTCCCGCATCGGCGGCGAGCGCCCACAGCAGCAGGGGCAGCTGCGCGGCCGCCGCGGCGAGGGGGAGGGGAAGCCGTAGGACGAGACGCGCGCCCTCGCGTGCCGGGTCCTGCTCCACAGCGGAGTCACCGGCCGGCAGGGGCACCAGCGAGCCCGTTGCCGCACCGTAGGCGGCCCACACACCGGCCAGGACCGCCGACGCGGCGGCCGTGTACCCGAGACCGCCCACCGCGCTGAACACCACTTCGTGCAGGGCGTAGGCGTCGAGCACCGTCAGAACCATCCCCAGACCCGCCACGGCCTCGGCGGTCGACCGCAGACCTCGCCGCAGCAGCGCCACCGGCGCGGCCAGCGCGCCCAAGGTCACCGAGCCGAGGACCAGGGCCCGCCCGGTGACGCCCAAGTGGCCCCAGCCGACCAGAGTGAAGGCGACGGCCGCGATCGTCAGCAGGGTTCCGCCGAGGACCAGCAGCACGTTCTGCACGTTGGGCGCCGTGGTCTCCGGCCGTCGCGCGACGACACCGGTGCTGCCGGGCGACATCGTATGCGTGCCACCGCCGTCGCGGGCAGGCGGCGGAGCCGCAGCGGCGTGCAGCGTATGGATCAGCCACGCCCGGCGCTGCAGCAAGGCGGCACGGCGGGTGTCGAGTTGCCGCAGCTCGGCGTCGAGGAACCGCAGTTCCTCGGCCGGAGGCGGAAGGTTCGTCATGCCTCGGAGTGTGGCTCGCATCACCCGGCCGGACATGAGCGCGCGTACTCAGTTCCTACTCATGTCCCGCCCCGAGTCCGACCGCGCGCGGGCGGCAGTGACGCCAGTGGTACCTGTTCAGTGGTCGCCCGTGGATGGGCGCGCTGGGCGTGGCAGCGGCTGACGCCGGTCGTTCAGCACCGCGACGAGGAAATGCCGGGCGAGAGGACGGAGGTCGGCCCAGGCGGGTCCGTCGCCAGAGCGTCGGTCCAGCGGCCGGCGCGACTGTCGGCGTCGAGCTCGCCCAGGCACCGGCCGATGGCCTGAAGGTCGTCCACCTCGTGAGGTGCGAAGACGCCGCGCTCCGTGAGCCCATCGGAGAGGCGGCAGAGGAGTCCCACCTTCTCCACGACGGACTCGGTGTCCAGCTCGCGCCCGCCCACCCGGACGAGCTGCTCCCGGAGGTCGGCTGCGAGGAGGGCCGTGAAACGCAGCGTCCAGGCGCGCAGGTAGGCGTCACCGAGATGGTTCACGCGGACGGGATCGCAGGACCGTGGCCACGTGCTGCCGGCACCTCGGTCGCCTCCGCCGCCGGGAAGGGCTCCTACGGCTGCATCACCCTGATGTCACCGCCCCGAGTGAGAGGGCAGCGGAAAGCATGCGTGCGCAGGCTGCCGATGTCCCGTCACCGGTGAACGAGTGCATCGGTGACGAGGACGCACCCTGGTACGCCACCCGGACCATGCAGTGCCAGACCGATCCCAACGGGAAGTACACCTACTTCGACAACGACGGCAAGATCGCCGGTACCGCGCTGTTCGCCACCGCCCAGCAGATGGGCCTGTCCGCCACGAGTCTGCAGTGGAGCGAAACCGACCAGCTCGTGATGCTGAAGTCGACGGGTGACCTCCCGCGCTGACCATCACCTGGACCACCACGTGCGCACCCACCTGCAGTCCCGGCAGCACCACGTTGCGGACCAAGCAGCCGATCAGCGGGGGACAGCGGCTGGAGAAGACGTACGCGATCTCCTGCACACCCGCGACAACGTACGACCACCTCGACATGACCTACGAGCTCGACATCGGCGTCCCCAACGCCGACCAGCTCACACCGCCGATCAGCTGGGACTCCGAAGCACGCTGCGACGGCAAGCTCTCCATCGCCAGTACCTCCGGCTGCACCGTGCCCTGGACCGCCCCCACCCTCTTCGTATCCCGCGCCGAGTACGGATCATCCGCCGACATGATCGACTGGGCGCAGCAGAATCTCTCGGGCACTGGGGACGCGAGAACACCGGTGCACCGGCTTCAGAATGTCGAGGAGCGCAAAGCCAACCGCCGGGCGATCTATGGCAGGAGCAAGTTCACCAAGGACCCGGCGATCACGGACGACACCTGTGACGAGGTCCCCTTCGCCGACGCCTACGAGAGCGGTGCCCTCAACGGCGTGGGCCACGGTAAGGACTGCGCTCAGGTGACCGCTGTCCGGGCGGACGACACCGGTGCCAACGCCGCCGACTGGCCCACAATCACTCTTGTCGGCCCGTTCACCGGGGAGGAGAAGTGCGTGCGCGGTCACATCCCTGGCGATTTCAACTCCGGTCTGGGCGGCACCTACGGAGTTTCATCCAGAGCGCGCGTCTGGCTGACAACGACGGCTTCTGGCTGAGGGCGACCTTCCAGCCAGCGGCTGCTGCCGACTGGTCAGTGGGCCCGTACGGGAACGACGAGCGTCGGCAGCGGCCCCGCCACTTCCTGCGGGTCCACCGCCAGGCCGAACTCGCTCTCCACTGCTTCCAGAGCGGCAGCCGGGTCGGAGAAGTCGTCATCCGGCTCGTCCAGGAAGAAGCCGACCCGTTCCAGGGCCCGGTTGAGCCGGTCCGGATCCGTTCCGGAGACCGGGTCGAACCTCCACGAGTCGAACAGGGCGAGAATCTCCCCGTCACGGGCGTGCGCCGCGCGAGTGGTGCTGTCGAGGAGCTTCCACACGGACACCGCTTCCGTGCTCCTGGACAGCTCCTTGAGCACCGGCTCCCTGAACGGGACACCCATCTGCGGGAACGCATCGAGCACATACGCCCACCCCGATCCCTCCGGGCAGTAGACCCGCACCGCCCAGCTGTCCGGGCTGAAGTGCTCAGCCACACCGTCGATGGGACACCGGGGCAGTGGATCCGGGCCTGCGGCACCCAGCCGGGACAGTACGTCCGCCTCCCCCAGGCCCCGGACCGCTGTCACGCAGAACCACTCGTCCCCCAGCACATCGAACAACGTGGAAACCATGACGATCCGCGCCTTCCCGGTCAGCATCCGCCTGGCAGCCGCCAACGCTACGACACATGCCTGAAGACTCTCGGTGACGAACGCTGACACCATGAAACCGGCAAGGGTCTGGTGGCCAGTCCTCCGGTTACCAGGCCGCAACAGACCACTTCGCTTCGATCCCCGTCCGCCCGAGGGTCAGGAGGAACAGTCGAAACCTGTGGATCGGCGTGTCATGCGACTTGTTGGTCGCCTCGTGATCCCTGGCTGGTTCCTTCGGCGGGTCGTTCGATGAGTGTGGGCTCAGCAGAACCTTTTTGGTCCTAGGATCGGGCCATGAGCAGGACCGACCGCGCCAGCCGGGTCATCGCGGCACCACCGGCGACTGTCTACGGCGCCCTCCTGGACAGGGAGTCGCTCGAGACCTGGCTGCCGCCGGACGGCATGCGCGGGCGGGTCGAGCGGTGGGATCCCCGGCCCGGTGGCGGGTTCCGGATGGTCCTCACCTACCTCGACTCCACCGACAGCCCCGGCAAGACCTCAGAGGCGACGGATGTCGTCGACGTCGGGTTCACCGACCTGGTATCGCCGGAGCGTGTGGTGCAGCGGGCGGTGTTCGAGGCCGACGATCCGTCGTACGCAGGCATCATGACTATGACCTGGCACCTCGCCGCCGTCGGTGACGGGACCGAAGTGACCGTCACCGCCACGGACGTGCCACCCGGCATCGACCAAGCGGACCACGAAGCTGGAATTGCCTCCTCGCTGGCCAACCTGGCGTCGTATGTCGAAGCGGCCGGCTGACTCAAGTCGGCGCTGTCACGTTGTTGGGCGGGCGGTCCCTGATGGTGCGTCACGGCCTGGTGGGGCCTGGTTCCGGGTTGTGCTCAGGCCGTGGTGGCGAGGCCGGTGACGCCGGTGATCTGCTCCCGGATTGCGAAGCGGAGGGTCATCTCGGCTCGGTGGGCGGCAGCGGTCATCAGATGGCGGCGGGGCCGGAAGTGGGTTGAGATGCCGCTGAACGCGGAGAGGAACCGCTGTGCTCCGTCCACCGAGCGGTAGCCTTCATCGCCCGTTCGCGTTGCCTGGTGGGCTGGTGGGCTGGTGGGCTGGTGGGCTGGTGGGCTGGTGGGCTGGTGGGCTGGTGGCTGTTCTCCGCCCGGTTGTTCAGGTACTTCGACTGCCGGTGTCCGACGCAGGGCATGACCTCTCGGTGGGCGGCGCCGTGGGAGCGGAGCTTGTCGGTGACGATCACCCGCGGCACCGTGCCGGTCTTCTTCAGAAGTCTGCGGAAGAAGCGTCTGGCCGCGGCCTTGTCCCGGCGGTTCTGCACCAGGATGTCCAGGACGCTGCCGTCCTGGTCGACCGCCCGCCACAGGTACTGCAACCGCCCGCTGATCTTGATGAAGACCTCGTCCAGGTGCCACGTGTCCCCAGGCCGAGGCTGCCGGCGGCGCAGCGCGCCTGCGTAGGCGGACCCGAACTTGGCGCACCAGCGGCGCACCGTCTCGTGGGAGACGACGATCCCGCGCTCGAGCATCAGCTCCTCGACCCCGCGCAACGACAGCGGGAAACGGAAGTACAGCCGCACACAGTGGGAGATCACCTCGACCGGGTACCGGTGCCCCTCGTACGACAACGTCACGGCCCCCACGGACAGCCCCTCCAGCACGATCAACCAGAAGATCACCCCACCCGGCCAACCAACGTGACAGCGCCGTGGCGGGTTATACGGCTCAGCCGTGTGCTGAACCGCCGCGCACGGCGGTGACCAGCCAGGAACTGCTGCGCAGCCACACCCCGCCGTCCGCCTCGTGGCGGCGCAGGGCGGCCGTCAGTGCCTGGCGCGCCGCATCCTGCTCGGACGGCGTCACCTGATCGAGCAGGTGACGCCCGGGACCGGAGTCCAACAGGAACGCCGCGGCGTCCGCCGCGTGGGTGCCCCATTTCCCCGCCACCTCGACCCTGTGCACCTCCACCTCGTCGAACCCGCCAGCGGTGAGCAGTTCGCGGATGCGGCCGGGATCCGTCAGGGAGAACATGCCGGGGCCGCCGGCCTTCCCGAACCCGCCGAGCGGCAGGATGTCCTTGAGCGAGGCCAGCGCGGCGAGCCACTCGTTGGCCTCGGCCTCGGCCGCGCAGACGAAGGCCAGCCGGCCGCCGGAGCGCAGTGCGCGGTGGAGGTTGGCGAACGCGGCGACCGGGTCGCTGAAGAAGGTCATGCCGTACCGGCTGATGACCGCATCGAACGCCCCGACGTCCAAGGGGTGGACCTGCGCGTCGCCCTGCACGAAGGCCACGTTCGCGACCTCTTCGCGTACGGCGCTCTCCCGGGCCTTGCCCAGCATCGGTCCCGACAGGTCCAGGCCGAGCGCCCGGCCGTGTGCGGCACGCCGGGCGGCGAGGCGGGTGGTGCGGCCGGCTCCGCAGCCGACATCCAGCACGGCATCGGTCTCGGAGATGGCCGCGGCGTTGAGGAGGGGCTGGTTGAAGCCGTCGTTGACGGCGTCCCAGCGTTCCTGACTGCGGGCCCATTGCACGCCTTCGTATCCGTTCCACGCCTCGGCCTGCGCGGTGTTGGCGAAGTGCCCCATGGGGGAACTCCCTCCCGCCGGGGCACGGCAGGGCGCCCCGGCCCTAGAATGGGCAAGTGCCCAAACAGTATGGGCGAACGCCCATACTTGCAACGGGCCGAGGGGAAGGGGCTGTTGTGTCACCTCGTGGAGTAGCGATCCCGGACTTGCGCGAGCGGCTGTTCGCGGCCGCGGAACGGGTGGTGGCCCGCGACGGCGCCGCAGCCCTGACCAGCCGCGCGGTCACCGCGGAGGCGGACTGCGCCAAGGGCGTTCTGCACACCCACTTCTCCGGCCTGGACGAGTTCGTCGCCGAGCTGGTCCTGGACCGCTTCGCGCGCAGTGCCCGCCAGGCCAAGGCCCTGCACACCAAAGTGGGGCAGGCCACGGTCGCGGAGAACCTCCACGAGGTCGTCGGGGCCCTGCTGGACTCCCTGCCTCCGGCGGTGGTGGGACTGGCGATGACCCGCCCCGCGGCCGCGTCGCACACCCGCCAGGGCTTCCAGTCCGGCGCGCCCGCGTTCGATGCGATCCAGCACGCCGTCACCGCCTACCTCCAGGCGGAGCAGCACGACGGCCGGATCCCGGCGGACAGCGACGCCGCCACCATCGCGCTCGCGCTCGTCGGCACCACCCACCATCTGCTGATGACCCGCAGCACCGCACCGGCCACGGACACTGCGGTGACCGTGCAGCGCCTGCTGGCCGTACTTCTCGACAGCTGAGCGCCGGTCATTGTCCTGGCACTGTCCAGTTCCGGGTGCTGGGCGGGCTTCCGGGGCGTAGTGCCTCCCAGGGGCGGGCCGTGAGCCCCGCGCCGGGGTCAGGCCGCCTTGAGGGTCAGTGCGGCGGTGTGGAGTTTGCCGCCGGTCTGGAACTGGAGGAACAGTTGCCGGGGTCGGGGAGTTCGGCGCGAAAGGACAGCTCCGGGCCGCCGCGGTCGCCGTTCACCTTGATCTCGGGGTGGAGGTGGGCAAATGCCTGGTCGCCTTCGTGGAACGCGGTCAGGTGGGCGTAGGTGTCGAGGTAGGGCTGAAGGCCGGTGACTGGCTTGCCGTTCTTGGTGACGCTGACGGTCAGTTCGGCGGCCGTGCCTGCGGCGAGGTCGCCCTTGACCGTCACGGTGTAGCCGTCGACCTCGGTGCTGAGGGTTGCTGCCGGCAGCGGCCTGGTGTCCGGCGGAAGATGCGCGAGCCGCCACTCGTGCAGGGACGTCACCGTCGCCGGCGCCTGGCCGGGGGTCCGGGCGTCCGGTGCAGCCTCGGTCTCCGCCTGGGCGGCCTTGCGGGCCTCCAGTGCGACCGCGTCCGCGGTCATCGCCCCGGCCCGCAGCGCGGCGGTCAGGCCGGCGACGACGTGTTCGTGCGTCATGTGGCGTCCGAGCAGCAGCACCTCGATCAGCGCGCGGGTGCCGTCCCGCTCGCCGTGGATCTTCATGGCCTGCGTCCACCAGGCGTCGTGGACCGGGGTGAACTTGCCGGCCGAGCGGGCCTGTTCGAGAGCGGTCGAGCCGGGGAAGGCGCCGGGCTTGCGGACCAGGACCTCCAGGTAGTGGTCCAGTTCAAGACGGACGACTCCCTTGGCGATCAGCCGCTCGTGCCGGGCCACTTCCACGTTCTGGTCGTAAACCACCAGGTGAGAGGCGTGAAGGATGACCCGCACCCTCTTGCCGATCAGCCGGATGGGGACCGAGTAGCGGTTCGTGCGGACCGGGATCTGGCCGTAGCGGTCGACCCGCGGGGTGAACAGCCGACCGGTCTCGAACGGCTCCTCCGGCAACGGCATGAGCAGCGGTCGTTCGATCACGAAGCCCTCGGCGATGGTCCGGGACCTGGAGCCGATCCGGCGGGCGTCGTCCTGCCAGTCCCACTGCTCGACCATCTCGTTCAGCTCGGCGAGCGAGGACACCTCGGGGACGGGGACGAAGTGGTTGCGGCGGAAGTAGCCGATCTGGCCCTCGACGCCGCCCTTCTCGTGGGCGCCCTCGATGCCTGGGCGGCAGTAGAAGCTCTCGATGCCGTAGTGCGACTTGAAGGCGATCCACCGGTCCGCTTCCACTCTCGTCCGGCTCAGCCCGAGCACGCGGGCGACGGCCGCCTTGAGGTTGTCGTAGCGGACCTTGGTTCGCGGGACCCCGCTTAGCGTCCGCAGCGCGTGGACGTGGCCTTCGAAGAACGCTTCCTGGCCGCAGGAGGCGAACACGCGGTGGACGGCCTTGCCCGAGTAGGACAGACGGAAGGAGAACAGATAGCAGGTCACCAGCTCGCCGGCGAGGCGGATCGTCACGTCACCGAAGTCGACCTCCGCCTCGTGACCGGGCTGGTGGGTCTGGGGGACGAACGCCTCCAGCGGGGCCTTGTCCCACTCGACCAGGATCTCGGGCTTCCGGGCCGCGATGTAGTAGCGGACCATCCCATAGGAGACGTCGGCGCCATGTTCCTCGACCAGCCGGTGGAGGATCCGGGTGACCGTGTGCCGCTGCTTGCGCGGCGCGTCCAGGTCCGCCCGCAGGATCTCGTCGATCACCGGCTTGTAGCGATCCGGTCGCCCGCGGCGGCAGCTTCTTGCGCGGCTCCGGCCAGGACGAGTCCAAAGCCTTCCGCACCGTCCGCCACGTCACACCGTGCTTGCGCTCAAGCTCCCGCATCGACATGCCGCCACGGTGGTCACGCCGGATCGCCGCGTACAGCTCGACCTTCGACATCCGCGGCATGACCAGCCCCTTTCACCAGGAGCACCCCGATGCTGCCCTGGCAAGAACCCCAGTGCCTCCCAAACTCGTCGACATCACCCATCCGTGGAACAGGGCGCCTCCCAAATCCATCAACAAGCGACGTCGTTACTGCTCGATAAAGCCAAGCGCCCGCAACCGAGATCGGACAGGTGCGCAAAAACAGTCCCCCACTGCGCGCGCACGGCCCGAAACGCCATCGGTCCCCGCTTCATCGACAAGAAGACCAGTGTGACGCGGACCACTGACACTGCATCAGCCCGCCCTCCGGTCCTACAGGACCGCCAGCGGGCGCTGCTGCCACCGGCCGTGTCCGCTGACTGGGGTGGGGTAACCGGATGCGGATGGCTCACCGGGTCGGGGGTGCGGGAGCCGGTCTACGCCATGGCCGCCTCGGCCGCGGTCGTCGCGGTGGCGGCCCTGCGCACGATGGAGGAGGTTGCCCGCTTCCCCGGCGAGGGCGGTACGAGCGACGCCGACTGCGTGTGCGCCCTTCAGGAGGGCGTCTGCTTCGCGGGTACCACCGTCGATTTCGCCTCCTGCCCGACCGCCTGACCTGTGCGGGCTGGCCCGCTGGCTCGTGCCTTGCTGATACGGGGCAGCGGGCCGGCCTTTGTCCATGGTCAGTCGGCGGCTTCGTAGCGCTGCACCTTCCCCATCCGGGCCGGCACCGGGTGGTGCCGGCCCGGGTGGGCATCGCTCCTGAACGGCCGCCTTTGCTTGTATGGCGTGGCTGTTGGGCTTGTTGTCAGGTGACGTCGACGTAGTCACCGGCGGCGGTGGCCGCGGGGGTGGTGGAGGTGCCGGCGAAGGTGTAGCGGTAGTAGCCGTCGGCGGTGGCGGTGACGGTGGTGCTCAGCTTGCCGGTGCTGCTGGTGGTGAGGGTCTTGAGCGTGGTGTAGGTGCTTGAGTTCTTGGGCCGGTACTGCAGTTTGACGCTCTGGCCGCTGTAGCCGGCCCAGGCGTGGGTGTTCCAGTTCGCGCGGGTGAGCGCGCCGGTGACCGTGAGTTTCCTGCCCTTCTTGACGGGCTCGGGGGAGGCGTTCACGGTGAGCTTCGAGGCGCGCTGCACCTTGGTGGTGGCGTAGTGGTACACGGCGGTCTGCGCCCGGTCCTTGCCGGCGGCGAAGGCGGCGATGTGCCAGGTGCCGGCGTGAGGGTTGGAGACCACGTTGGTCATGTCCCGGGTGTCGGCCTCGACCTGGAAGTTCATGGTGCAGGTGGCCGTTTTGCCGCTGGTGGTGCACGTGGGGACGTCGTAGGACATGGCCCCGTCGAAGCTGTCGTAATCGGCGCCGTGCCACAGGTTGACCCAGGCGGTGGAGATGCCGGCGGGATGGGTGGCGGTGATCTGAGCGCTGAACTTGGTGACGGTGCTGGGCCCGACCACGATGTTCTTGCCCTTGTTGACGACGACCTTGGTGATGACCGGCGTGCCGTCCGCGTGCGCGGACGGGGAGCCGCAGAGGGCCAGCAGCAGGGCGGCGGACGCTGTGGCACGTATACGCATACGAGTCCGTATCGAAGAAGGCGGCACCGGCGCACTTGGGAAGCCGGAGCCGTGCGAATGATGACGTTCACGGTCTGAGACCGCCGTGGCGGCACCCGGGTTGTACGCGATCAAGGAAAAGCAGGTACAGAAGCGGCCATTGAGGTCTTCCGGCCGCGAGCGGACCGGCAATCCCCGCCTCGCCCACCACTCACACGGCGGACCCGTGCCAGGGACCGGGGCGCACCGTGGCGTCTGTAGTCGTCCTCTGTCCGAGCTCCGGCGCCGCCGGTACGGCGTGGGAGAAGGGGGGCGGGACGGTGGGCTGCTGCTCCGGGTGGTCTGTGTCCCGGCGTTGGCGGACTCGTCGGGGATGCCCGGTTTCAGCCGCAAGTCCCGACGTCCCTCACTGCAGGGCTCCTGCGCGGCGGCCCTCGGCGAGCAGCGCTTCCACCAGTCGCGACTTCACGCCCGGTGCCAGGAACACGAGGGGTTTGGCGGGCTGGTTCCGGTGGATCTCCATGCGGTGCGCTCCCATGGAGAGCTCCACGACCGTTGTTTGCCGGATACCGGTTACGTCGCTCCAAGCCACGGAGTCGGTCACCCGCCTGAAGCGGTTGGTCACGGCCACCCCCTCTGCCAGGAGGTAGCACCGGTTCATGCCGAGCTGAGCGGTCAGCAGACGCCACCCGAACGTCACGGCGTACACCGCGACCACCACCGCCGTTGTCCAGGCGAGGTTCCCGTCGACCTGGTCCGGGGTGAATACGGTGAGACCGAGCATGACGACCCAGAAGATCAACATGAAACCCCGGAGTATCTGCAGCAAGGTGCCCGCGAGCGGGGTCATGAGGGCGTAGTCCTCTCGGATCGGACCGAGGCCCAGTCGTAGACCCGTGGCCCTTTGGCGCCGTCACCGCAGGACAGCCGCTGCCAGGCATCAGCAGGTGCTTCGTCGATGAGCTGGTCGATGCGTCAGATGCCGGCCAGGGACTTGATCTGCTGCGACTTGGGCACCGCCACCACATAGCCGATGTCGAGTTGCTCGAGCAGGCGGCGGAAGCGCCAGTCCTGCCCGTAGGCCTCGTCCGCGGTGACCCACGTGGCGGGCAGGCCGGCGGCCAGGCAGCGGCGGACGATGTTCCGGGCCAGTTCTCCCTTGGCCGCAAAGCCCCGCTCGTCGGGGATCTTCGCCGCCCGGCAGCGGTCGCGGTCGGACGTCCAGGCCTTGGGCAGGTAGAGCTCCCGGTCCACCAGGGCCCGGCCCGAACGGGTGGCATAGGCGGCGAACACCCCGATCTGACAGTCGTCGATCTTTCCCGAAGTGCCGGTGTACTGCCGGCCGACCCCGGCCGAGGTGGTGCCCTTCCTGATGAACCCGGTGTCGTCGATGATCAGTACCCTGCCGGGGCCGAGCCGCTCGGCCGCGTAGTCGCGGACATCATCCCTGACCGCGTCAGTGTCCCACCGGGCGCCGTCGAGCAGGTGTTGCAGGCCCGCCGGGGCGCGGTGGCCGACCCAATCGGCCAGTTGCCAACCGTTCTTCCGCTCGACCGACGCCAGCAGACCACGCACGTAGTCCCGCATCCGCCACCGCAGATCCGCCCGAGCGAACCGTCCCGCTACCCGAGTGAACACCGAATCCAACTCAGCCTGCCGCCGGCCGAATTCAGCTGTCGCCTCCATGCCCAGACAACGACAACCACCAGCTCAGGACACGAAATCTAACTGGAGTACGGCGCGCTGCCCGCGGACGATCCCTCCCCGGCATGACCAACCAGAAGATCATCCCACCTGGTCAGTCAACGTGACAGTGCCCTGCAGGAGGATCACCTTCTACGACCTGAAGCTGCCCCTTCGGGCAGTTTCAGGTCCTCCGGATCCCGGGCCCGTGCCGGTCACTGCCCGGCGCAAGCCCTGGTCATCGGAAAATCCTTTGCCCCGCCGCCTCTCGATCGCTACCGTCGGCGTCCGCGCAGGAAGCGCACCAACACGGTCGCGGAACAGGGAGGTTGATGAATATGGCCGTCGACGGCCCTCTTCGGCATGCCCTTTCCCGGCCCGCGTGACAGCAGTACGCGGGCCGGTCCTCCCCACGACCAGGAGTGACACATTGACTTCCTCCACCTCCCCCGCCCGCATCGAACTGACCACCGACCGCCTCGTCCTTCGCGCCTGGACCGCGGCGGAGGCCACCGCAGTCCAGGGCGGCAACAGGTCGGTCCATTGGGCGGACGACTTCCCCGCCGAGGGGGACCGCGTCATCGCAGGCCTGCTCGGCGCGAACCCCGCCTGGCTCAGCGAGCACGGCCACCGTCTGATCGTCGAGCGGGACAGCGGGCTGGTAGTGGGCTCGATCGGCCTGTTCTGGCCGCCCAGCGGGGGAACCGTCGAAATCGGCTACGGCATCGTGCCCTCCCGTCGTGGTCGCGGCTACGCCTCCGAGGCGGCCCGAGCGCTCGCCGCCTTCGCCCTCGCCGCGCCCGGTGTCCACACCGTGGTGGCCACGGTGGAGTTGTCGAACCCGGCCTCCGCCCGCGTCCTTGAAAACGCAGGCTTCGAGCTCGAAGCCACCGAGAACGACACCGCCCGCTACCGGATCACCCGGCCGGACCACGACCGGCGG
>NZ_NCTE01001238.1:19913-21341 GCF_002114215.1 Streptomyces sp. 13-12-16
ACTGACCAGGTGGGATGATCTTCTGGTTGGTCATGCCGGGGAGGGATCGTCCGTGGACAGCGCGCCACCGTCGTACAAGGGGCACCGGTACCCGGTGGAGATCATCTCCCCCTGTGTGTGGCTCTACCACCGCTTCCCAAGGTCTGGTCGGTGGCGCGGTTCAGCAAGGGTGGCAGGTGGGGTGCAATGCCCGGGAGGCGAACCCGTCGACATGTCCTACGGTCCGGAAGCACCGATGCCCGCGTTCCCTTCCGATCTTCGGGCACTCGCCGACGAAGCCCTCGCCCGCATCGTCGGCGACGAGGACGGGCCGGCCTCAAACTGGGTCGACCCGGAGGACCGGAAGCAGTGGCGAGCCATACTGACGCGCCTTCGCGCAGTGCTTGCCCCGCCACCCCCTTCCATTGCTCTCTTTGATGTCCAGCCGTAACGGAGCGTCACTCAGCACGGAAGTTGAGCCAGAACCCCTTGGGATGAACGAAGTCACCAACGTCTACCGGCCGTGGAGAGGCGGCCGCTCAGATCGCGTGGATGCGCGAAGGAGCCAGGTTGCAATACCGCTTGTCGGCGTCAGGGGGCGTGGGGTCGCTGAAGTCCTTGGAGGAGGAGAGCGATCAGGCGTCGGGGCTCGTAGCGGGGGTCGTCGGCGCGTCCGATGCAGAGGTTGCCGATGCCGCGCATCAGTTCGTACGGCTGTGTGCCGGTCTTGATGTCGCCGGCCTCGACCGCGGCGTCGAGCAGGTGGGCGCAGACGGGCAGCGGGCGGTCGAGGAAGTAGGCGTGCAGCGCGGCGAAACGGTCGTCGTCGGATCGCAGGGCGTCGGCGAGCCCGTGTCTGGTGACAAGGAAGTCGACGAAGCGGTCGATCCGCTGGCGCAGTGCCTTGAGCGGGGAGTCGGCGCTGGCCGGCAGGTTCGGGCCGGCCTCGGCGCATGCCTCGATCCGGTGGCGGTAGACGGCGGTGACGAGATCTGCCCGGGTGGGGAAGTGGCGGTAGATCGTGCCCACCCCGACACCCGCTCGGGCCGCGATCTGACGGATCGGCGCATCGACGCCGGAGGTGACGAACGCCTCGGCGGCGGCGTCGAGCACCGTCCGCCGGTTGCGCTGGGCATCGGCCCGCTTGCCTCGGGACGGCGGCTCGCCCGCGGGACTGCCAGTGGTCATCACACGCTCCTTCCGGACCGGTTGACAAAGCGGAACGCTGCTCCGGATACTAAATGGAGCGCCGTTCCGTTTCATGTTGGTCGAAGCGGGATGTCTCTGACCAGCTGGTCCGTTGTCGGTCGCAGGAGACCGGCGGGCAGCAGGTGACGTCGAAAAGGAACCCACTCGTGAGTACATGCACCGCCATCAGCGCCGATGCCTGGGGCAAGTCCGCCCCGGTCCTGTCCTTCAGCCCCGTCATCCTCCCCGTGCCGGGACGTC
>NZ_NCTE01001238.1:21351-33577 GCF_002114215.1 Streptomyces sp. 13-12-16
GGACGTCGAAAAGGAACCCACTCGTGAGTACATGCACCGCCATCAGCGCCGATGCCTGGGGCAAGTCCGCCCCGGTCCTGTCCTTCAGCCCCGTCATCCTCCCCGTGCCGGGACGTCCCGTGGACCTCCAGGTACGCGTCTCGGCACCCGCGACCGGAACCGGTCTCGCCGTCATCCTCCTCTCCCACGGTCAAGGCCCCTCGAACAACCTCTCCTCGCTCAACGGCTATGCGCCGCTCGTCAACGCGTGGGCCGCTCAAGGATTCGTGGTCATCCAGCCCACCCACCTCACCTCCAGGACACTGACCCACCTGGTCGCCGACGCACCCGGGGCGCCCTTCTTCTGGCGCTCGCGCTCCCAGGACATGTCCCACATCCTCGACCGACTCGACATGATCGAAAAAGCCGTACCGTTGCTCTCCGGACGGATCGACCACACCAAAGTCGCCGTCGCCGGGCACTCCTTCGGCGGCTTCACCTCCAGCCTCCTGCTCGGAGCTCAGGTCACCGACCCCGACGAAGGGGGAGAGGTGAGCCTCCTCGAATCCCGGATCAAAGCGGGCGTGCTGCTTGCCGCGCCCGGCAGGGGCGACGTCCTCAACGGACCGATGGCCGACGCGCTGCCGGTCTTCCGGACCATCGACTTCTCCACCATGACCACACCCGCGCTGGTCGTCGCCGGCGAGAAGGACGACTCCCGGCACTTCACGGACATGGGTCCGGACTGGCACGCCGACCCCTACACCCTCGCCCCCGGACCCAAAACCCTGCTCACCCTGTTCGGCGCGGAGCACGGACTCGGCGGGATCGCCGGCTACGACGCCGCCGAGACCACCGACGAGAACCCCGAACGAGTCGCCGCCCTCGCCCGGCTCACCGCGGCCTACCTCCGTACCCGGCTTCACTCCCGTGACCCCGCATGGCAGGCCGCACGCGAGGCACTGACGACCGGTCCCGATCCGATAGGACGAGTCGAATCCAAGTAGAACCCCGCTGGAGACACGTCCTTCATCGAGGTTCTCCTTCGTGGATACCCCGTCCTTGAGGGCGGGGAGGAAACGAAGTTCCTGCGGAGCAGGGCGAGGGACGCCGGTTCGCCGCCAGGGCGGACCGGCGTCTGCCCCAACTGCCCACGTCCGTCACGGGCTGATGCGGCAGTATGGGAAGTGCGAGGACCGCTCATGTGAAGCGGGCGTTCAAGTACCGCTTCTGTCCGACCGATGCGCAGGCTGTCGAGCTGTCGCGCACGTTCGGCTGCGTGCGGAAGGTCTACAACCTGGCCTTGGCCGCCCGCACGGAGGCGTGGGCGCGGCAGGAGCGGGTGAACTACAACCAGACGTCGGCGATGCTGACGGCCTGGAAGGAGACCGAGGAACTCGCGTACCTCAACGAGGTCTCCTCCGTCCCCCTGTAGCAGGCCCTGCGCCACCTGCAGACGGCGTTCACCCACTTCTTCGGCAGGCGGGCGATGTACCCGCGGTTCAAGTCGCGGAAGAAGTCGCGGAAGTCGGCGGAGTACACCACCAGCGCGTTCCGGTTCAAAGACGGCCGGCTGACCCTGGCGAAGATGGTGGATCCGCTGGACATCGTGTGGTCCCGTCCGCTCCCGGAGGGTGCGTCGCCGTCCACGGCGACCGTGCCGCAGGATACGGCCGGACGCTGGTACGTGTCCCTGCTGGTCGAGGACCCAACCATTCAGCCGCTCCCGGCCACCGATGCGGTCGTCGGCGTCGACGTCGGACTCGACCACCTGCTGACCCTCTCCACCGGCCAGAAAGTCTCCAACCCCCGGCACGAGCGGCGCGGCCACGCCCGTCTGGTCAAGGCCCAGCGGCAGCTCGCCCGCAAGACCAGGGGCGACGGAGCGAACCGGACCAAGGCACGCCGGAAGGTCGCCAGGGCCCATGCCCACATCGCCGACCGCAGGCGTGACCACCTGCACAAACTCACCACTCGGCTCGTTCGTGAAAACCAAACGATCGTGATCGAGGACCTCGCCGTCCGGAACATGGTGAAGAACGGCAAGCTGGCCCGCGCCATCAGCGACGCGGCATGGGCCGACTTCCGGAGCATGCCGGAGTACAAGGCCCAGTGGTACGGGCGCGAAGTGATCGCGGTCGACCGCTGGTTCCCCTCGTCCAGGCTGTGCTCCGCCTGCGGCACCCTGGGGGACAAGATGCCGCTGAACGTCCGGGAGTGGACGTGCGACTGCGGGAGGACCCACGACCGGGACGTGAACGCGGCGAAGAACATCCTGGCTGCCGGGCTGGCAGTGTCTGTCTGTGGAGCTGGTGCAAGACCTCAACGGAGTGCTCCGAGCGGGCAGTCGGCGATGAAGCAGAAACCCCTACGGCGCGAGCCGTAGGAATTCCTCTCCTTCAGGAGGGGAGGAAGTCAATGCATGTCCACACTGCCGGCGCCTGGGAGTAGGCAGGGGCCGGCACTTGACGATGACGTCCGGGCAGCCGGCTGCTGCGGTGCGAGTACCTCGGCACCAGGATCTTCAGCCGTCATCGGCTGCCGCTGGCGGCCGCCAGCGGCAGCAGGCCAACCACCGCCGCCCTTTTGCGACGGCCGCGTAAAGGCATGTCCGGGCGGCATCGTCTCGAAGATCAGTCGAGGAGTGCGGTCGCTTCCACCTCGACGAGAACATCCGGTTCGAAGAGGTACTCGACACCGATGAGAGAGGATGGCGGCAGGGGAAGCCGGAGCCCGATCTCTTCGGCGACGGCCTCCACGCCGCCCATGAGGTCGCTGATCTTTTCCGGGCTCCACCGGGTCACGTAGAACGTCAGGCGCAGCACATCTGCGAACGACGCGCCCGCGCCTGCCAGTCCGACGGAGGTGTTGCGCAGCGCCTGGGCGACCTGCCCGGCCAGATCACCGGGTGCGACCGGAGTCCCGTCGGCCCGGCGTGCGATCTGCCCGCTGACGTGGACGTGCTTCGTCCCGGTCCCCACGGCGACGTGGTGGTACGGGACCGGCTGCAGCATGCCTTCCGGCGTGAAGTACTGAACAGTCATGGTTTTCTCTCCTTCGAATGAAGTATCCGTAAGCTACCTAGTGGAATAAGGACACTTCAACGAGACCAGGTTTCGCCATGGATACCGACGACGAACTCCGCATCGATGCCCCGCACCGCGAACTGCTCGACCAGATCCTCGACAAGTGGTCGCTCAGCGTCCTCAACGAGCTCTGCGAACGCCCGTGCCGCTTCAACGAACTGCGCCGGGCC
The DNA here is from genome assembly GCF_002114215.1 of Streptomyces sp. 13-12-16. Classification (GTDB taxonomy): domain Bacteria; phylum Actinomycetota; class Actinomycetes; order Streptomycetales; family Streptomycetaceae; genus Streptomyces. Next base: position 24,587 of record NZ_NCTE01001238.1, read on the forward strand.
ATTCCCCAGGTCACGCAGAAGTCGCTGACCGCGACACTGCGGCGGCTCGAACGCAACGGCGTGATCGAGCGCGAGGTCGTCTCCACCCGCCCCGTGGCGGTCATGTACCGGATCACGCCCCTCGGCAAGACCCTCCGGCACCCCGTCGACGTGCTGCTGGCGTGGGCCTCACAGAACATGCCCGCAATCGAGCGCGCACGCGAAGGCTTCGACAGGCGAGAGGAAGAAGCTCACCTCTGAGAGGACCGCGCACAGGAGAAGGCTGCCTCGGTCTCCCCGGGGCACGCCGCGGCCGCCAACCAGGTGTACGGGCGCCCCTGCGTCTATGGCCAAGGCTCGAAGATCACCTCGTCCGGGCGGCCGACGTAATGGTGCTCCGCGGTCTCACGCCTGCGCCTGCTTGGGCATGGTGAGGATTTCGGCTCCGTCGGCGAGCGTGTAGTCATGGGGGAGCCCGTGGAGCATGGCGTCGTTGACGGCCGTGCAGATGTAGTGGCCGAACGGGCCGCGTCCGAAGGAGGGCGCGTAGTCGACGTAGCAGGACCGCGCCCCTGCCTCGGCGATCGTCTTCTTTGCCCACCGGTCGATCTCGAGCAGGTTCGTGCCGACCGTGGTGCTTTGACCAGGCCGCTGTGGCTGTCGGAGATGACCAGGCGGACGCCACTCGGTCCGCGTTCGCGCAGGTGACGCAGGAACTGGGTCCAGAACACTTCGGTCTCGCTGTCGCCGACCATGACGCCGACGACTTCGCGGCCGCCGTCCTGGGTGACGCCGGTGGCGATGACGACGGCCTGGGAGACGATGCGGTGGTCGACGCGGGCCTTGACGTAGGTGGCGTCGAGGAAGAGGTAGGGGAAGCGGATGTGGTCCAGCGGGCGCGTCCGGAAGGCGTCGAGCTGTCCGTCCAGGTCCGCACAGATCCGGGAGACCTCGCTCTTGGATATGCCGGTGTCGGAGCCCAGGGCCCTGACGAGGTCATCGACCGACCGGGTGGAGACGCCGTGGACGTAGGCCTCCGTGACGACCGCGTAGAGGGCCTGGTCGATGCGCCGCCGGCGCTCGAGGAGGCTGGAGAAGAAGCTTCCGGCCCGCAGTTTCGGGATCGCGAGCTCGAGGTCGCCGGCCTGCGTGGTCACGGTCTTCTCCCGGTGGCCGTTGCGCCATGTGGTGCGGGTGTCAGTGTGCTCCCCCCCCACTCGGCACCGATCTTCGCGGTGGCCTCCGCCTCGATCAGTTCCTGCAGCAGCCGCTCGGCGACCTCCCGGACGAGTTCAAGACCATCGGCCGAACGTAGTGACTCAAGCAGGCGAAGCAGGTCATGCCGGGACAAGGCCACCGTGCACCCCCTGGGGTCGAACCGCCCGTTCACTCCGGACAGTTGCACGGTGGCCTGCCAGTTGAGCAGGGAGCAGTCACCGGCAGGCGGTGCACCCGGGGGAGCAGAACACGCGCGCTCAACTGCGGAGATCCCCTACACCACACAGTGGGACGCCATCCGATTTCAGTGCGCGATTGCCTATTTTCAACGGTGAGTTGATGCACAACCCGGACGAGTGCTTCGTGGTCGGCCTGAAGCTGCCTGAGCTCGACTTTGTCGCTTTCTCCAAGCTCTTTGAGTTTGACGATCCGCTGCCGCAGTCGCATCTCGCTGTCCGGTATCTGACCGCGTGCCGGGACCGCCACACGCGACGGTGCGGCCAGCACCTGGGGCCGGGCCGCGCGTCCCGACCCTGCCGAGCTGATGTATTGATGACGTGCCGACTGCACTCGGAGGTCGTGGCCCTGCCGACGTCGCATCGGCGTCGGCAGGGCCACCGCGGAGTCTTAGCCGGCAGTCGGCTGGTGTGCTGACGGTATGACCACGAGACGCAGGTTTTCCTCATCGTTGTGCCCGCTGATCGCGAACAGGCGGGTTCCGTCCGGTGCCCATGCGAGACCACGGTGTCGCAGGTAGCCGGCGTCGAATCCGGTGGCCGGAGCGAGGGACACCGTGCGGTAGGGAGAGTCGGCCCCGGCCCGATACAGGTATACGTCCGGGTCGGGTTCGATGCTGTTCACGCCGGCTGCGACGTCGCCGCGCGAGGAGACCGCGACGGCGTTGGGATACGACGTACTCGCATACGTGTGCTCCTCGGCCAGGTCCGGCAGCCGGAACGAGGGGTGGTGGTAGGGCGCCCCGGATGCGGTCAGCAGCCTCTTGCCGTCCGGAGTGATGGCCAGATCGCTGAAGTTGGAGCTGCCGCCGGGCCCGCGCACCGTCGCGTGAAGGACAAGGCTTTCCCCGAAGACGTCGTACACCGAGAGCTGGCCTGGAGAGGTGTTCTGGTCTCCGGCGACGAGAGTTCCCGGTGCTGCGGGAGAGGTCGCCAGGAGCGGCGCACCGCTGAAGTCACCCTCGGGGATGAGCCTCAGACGCACTTTCGGGGTGGAGGTGCCGAGTGTGAGCGAGCCGATGCTCGCTTCCCACTGTTCTCCGTAACCGAAGAACAGTGTCCGGCCGCTCAGCGCCACGTGGAACGGTGCGGTGCCGACGCCGGTGGCATGGCGGGCTCGCTGCCGGGCGGTACCGGTATCGATGACGCTGATGGCGTCGCCGAGGGCGAGCGGCGCGTAGAGCGTGCGGGAGTCAGCGGACAACTCCAGGTCGCACACCCCTGGCAGGTCCTTGATCGTGCGGATCAGGCGGCCCTGGTAGTCGGCTACCAGGACACTGCCCGTGGTGTAGTCGGAGACGAACACCCGCTCGTGGAGCGGGTCCACTGCGAGATCGCAGTGGTACGCGATCGGCAGTACGGTTCCCTCGTCCATTGGTGCAGCCTGTGTCACGGGCGCGGCGCCGAGCGATAAGCCCAGCAAGGCCGCGAGCGTCGGCAGCAGGCGGGCGCGGGAGAATGGTCTTCGCATCGGTGTCCCTTCGGGGCACAGGCAGGAGCCCTGGTCAGGGGTCTGCCCGTGGCATGGTCCATTGCCGCGTGGGTGTACCCCCGTCTGGTCTCCGTACTCCCTGCGAGTTCTGACCATCACAAGGGATATTGCCTGTTCCACTTGACGTCCGACGTGGTCGAAACGCGTGCGGTGTGGGCGTCGCTTGAATAGTGAGCCGGTTCCGGCGGACAACCTGCTCCCCGCACCTGCGGGAGTGTTCGGTGTCTGGCGGGTGCGCTGCGCAGTTGGTGGTCGTGCCGGAGGTGCGGCTGCGCAGGTGCTGAGCGCTCGGCTGCACAGTGCCTGCGCAGTGCTGTGGCCTGCGGTGGTAGGCCTCATGGTCGGGGTTCAGGCAGCTGTGGTCGGGGTCTGTGCAATGCCTGGCCGTAGTCCTGACCCTGGCGGCTAGGAGTTCCGGGTGTGCATCCAGTCGACCCTGTGGTCGGGTTCCTGAACGGGCCGCCGGACGGGCGTGGCGGGGCCGTGCTGGAGCAGGTCGGTCAGCGAGGTGGCCAGGACGGGGACCTTGCGCAGGAAGCCGGCCAGCGTGATGTCGCGGGTGGTTATGCGGAGGGCGTGGAGGCGGACAGTGATGCCGGCGGGGCCGGTGCGACGAGGACGAACAGGAGGCGGGGGAAGAGTGGGTGGCGCTGTCGCCGGTTTTCTTGGGTTGGTTCGGGGGAGGGATGTTGCCGCTGCCGGGCCACGGGCGTGGGCGTGTAACGGTGGAGGCGTGCGTAGGCGGTGAGTTTGGCGGCGAGGCGTTCCGGTCCCATGGTTGCCCGGTTGACTTCGACGAGCGCCCGCAGCATCACCCCACCCCTGACCTCGTTCCCGTCCCCGTTACCGCCGTCCGTGCCGTCCGTATGGCCGGCGCCGTCTGTGCTGTCTGTCCGGCCGGTGCGGCGTTGGTAGTGGAGGAGGGCGTTGGGGATGACGGCTTCGCCGCCTCCGAGGAATGGTGGACATCGGGGATCCAGTCCAGCGGCCGGCATACATTGCCGCGGTGGCGGGCGTCCTGGAGGAACGCCAGCGCGGTCTTGGTCACCGTCAGCCTGCGCCCGACTTTCAACCGTGCTGCGGTCCGGCCCGCAGTGAGCACTCGAGTGGACCACAAGTTCGACGCGGTGCCATCGGTGTGACTGTCGCGCGGTCGCCCGGTTCGGGTGGGCTTCGTGAGTCCCGCCCGGGTCAGCAGAATGGTCGGAACTGTTTGAAGTGGGGTGTCGGGTGCGGGTCGGGCAGTCGGTAGGCGCCGGTCCGCGGTTTGCCGTTGGCCGGGTCGGTGGTCCCGTCGGCCAGGGCGCCTGGTACCGGACGCCATCCCAGGTTGGTCTCGAAGTACGCCACGGCAGCGTTGACCGATGGCCACCAGAGGTCGTCGAGCAGCACGATGCCGCCGGGCCGGACGATCTCGCCCAGGAAGTGGAGGTCGACGAACACGTTGTGGAAGTGGTGGCTGCCGTCGACGAACGCGGCGTCCGCGACGAAACCCGCGTCGGCCAGCCGGGCGAGGAAGCGCTGCGATGGTTCGGTCACCAGCTCGGCGATGTCGTCCAGGCCCACGCTGCGCATGAGCTCCCATCCGACGCCGTCGTATGCCGTGTGCTGGAACGGGTCGATCACCACATGCCGTGGGTTTCGTGAACCGGTACGAAGCAGGGCCTCGCCGATTGCCAGCGCCGAGCTGGCATAGGCGAGCCCGATCTCCACGACCGTGCCGACGCGCTCTTCCACCAGGAGGTCGCGTATCTGGTCGCAGTCGCGCTCCGGCAGCGTGACGGTGGCGAAGTCCGGGCCGCCCCTAGGACTGCGCGGCGGTCCGTGTTCGGTGAGCTGGCGGCGTACGGCGGCCACTCGTTCCGGCCACTCGCCTGCGGCTTCGTCCGGTTGCGGAATCGAGTTCACCAGGCGCGCTTCTTCCGGCTGTGGACACGGGACGTGGCCAACTGTGACATACAGAGCGGCCATCTGAGGCGCTGAGTCACAACCGATACGGCCCGGGGTCTGCTCGCGTATCCACCGGCAGGGGCGGCCGGCAGCATTACAGGTCGGTCCAGGGGCGGGGTGTGCCGCCGGTCAGGGGCGTCCAGATGTCGTGGGCGGAGCCGTGTTGTTCGAGGTCTTCGAGGACGGCGGCTCCCAGCGGTACCTCGCGGGCGAGCGCGGTGACGAGGGGGTGCTGGGCGGTCATCGCCTGCAGGTCGCTGATCCTGCCCTCCAGCCGGGTGCGGGAGGCGCCGGTGAGGACGAACAGCAGGCGGGGGAGGACCGGGTACCAGCGCATCCAGCCGGGCTCCGCGGCGGCGCGGCGCCGGCCGGCGGGCTGGGCCTCGTACTGGTGCAGCCGGGCGTACTCGATCAGCTTCACCGCCAGCCGCTCACCGCTCATGGTGGCGCGGTCGACCTCCACGAACGCGCGCAGCTTGCGGCGCTGTTCGCCCTTGACGACGGTGTAGTGCATGACGGCGTCGGCCACCACTCGTTGTCCTTCGCCGATGGAGTGCGACACTTCGGGTGTCCAGTCCCAGGGGCCGTGCTCGTGCCCGAGCCGACGGGCATCGACGGCGAAGGCCAGATGGGCGCGCACCACGGTCAGGGTGTGCGCTGTCTTCAGCGACGCCGCCGTGGTGGAGGTGATCGGGCAGGGCGGCCGCCCCCGCAGGACGGGCAGGTCCCGGGTCAGTTTCGCGCCGTCGGGTGTGAGGTACCAGGCGTGGGTGCGGGAGCGGTCCGGGCCGGGCAGCACCGTGTAGTCGGTGAAGCCGTCGGAGCGCAGTTTGTTCAGGGCGCGGGAGATCAGCTGTCGTGTGCCGTCCGGGCGCAGCATCCGGCGCAGTTGGTCGGTGGTGGCGATGCGGTGCTGAGCGAGGGCCGTTCGACCGACGGCATCAGTTGCCTGTGAGGAAACCCGCCAGCCCCGACCAGACCACCGACCACGAAGGCCCGACCACGGTCACGGATGAGAAACATTCCGGTGGTCGGCGCGTGGTCGGCGCGTGGTCGGCCCTGTGTCCCCCGACCACGGGCTCCTCGAGCTGCACAGAACGCAGGATGCGATCGGTGGCCGGCTGGCGTCGCGGGCCATTGCCCGGTCCTGCAGGGCGAGCCCGAACACCCTGGGAAACGGATGATGGCCGGTCCGCAGCTGCGTCTGCTGCTGCGGGGCGTAGTGGCGAGCTACGCCATGCCGGCCATAGTTGCGGAACCCGGCCCGCACGGGGATCAACAACCCATAGCCGGAGACCGCGTCTGTGAGGGGCGGTGGGCGAGTTGCTTCCCCGCCCGTTGTGTTATCTGACCTTGCGCTGGGCGGCCTGCTCGAGGACGCGTAGGCGCGTCCACCGGCGGTATCCGCCCTTCTCGCCGTATGCGTCCACGGTGTTCAGCAGTGGCAGGTTGCCCTGGGCGAGGCTGCTGCTGAATGTGTTGATGCTTTTGAACCCGAGCAGGACGGCGGCCTGAGAGGCCCCAGAAGTTCGTCCGGATCGCCCTCGACGGGCACATCCGGGGGAAGTACGGCGGAGCGCTTGGCGTCGCTGTGCTTGCCGCGGCCGGGCCGGGTCATCATCCAGTCCAAAAGCGTCTGCACCCGCCACAGCTGCCGGCGGTAAGGCCGCTCAGGTGTGCCGAGTTCCTCGATGACGTCAGGCTCGGGAAAGTAGCCGGGGTGCTCCCGGACGTAGGTCGTGATCTGCTTGGAGCTCTTGTAGCCCAGAAACCGTGATGCCTGGGCGGCGTTGAGCAGCTCGTTCGGGTCGCGGGCGCGCGGCTTGTGATCCTGGAAGCGGGACAGCTTGCGCTGGGCGATCCACTTGTCCACCTCGTCCTTGTTCCATAGCCGGGCCCGGCCGCGGCCACGCTGCTGCGGGCTCTCCTCGTGCTGACGAACGCCGAGGGCCAACGCTGTCGGACGACCACCCAAAGCTGCGAAGTCAAGGCGTCACGGCCGGCGCGAGCACCCCAGCCTCGGTCCACACCAGCCCCGTGACCTGCAGCTTCAGGCTGGACGATGCCCATTGTCAGTGCGGTGCGCTTCACTGCCCGTCATGGAGCTCACGCAAGCGACCGTCACCGACCTGCTGGCCCGACTCGGCCCGCAGGACGGCTACCTGTACCTGCCCAGTGACCTGGACCCGCAGGACCTGACCGACCTACTCGACGGCAGGTACGGTGCCCCGCGCACCCTCGTCCTCGACGGCTTCACCGACCCGACGGTCGACGAGTCCAAGGGCGCGGCTCTCCTCGTCCCCTTCCAGGACCGGGCCGTGACGATACGGGCGTGGGCGTACGGGGATCAGTGGGTCGGCACGGGTACGGCGCGGGACGCCGAGGGGGCCGAGCGGCCGGTGCTGGTGATCGCTCACCGGGAGGTGCCGGAACCCTTGGCGGTCACTCCGGACGCGGACGTCGACTGGATGGAGCGGCTCAGACGGATCACCGGCTGGACACAGCCCGCCCAGCGGCCGGACGTGGACTGGGCGGAGGTAGAGTCGCGCCTGGGCACCGCGCTGCCGAGCGACTACAAGCGCATGGTCGAGACGTTCGGTGAGGGCGCCTTCGACGGATTCCTGAACCTGATCCAGGAGCCGTGGACGAATCTCAGAGAGGACGGTCTGCTCATCTGGGCGGGCACTGAGCACGAGGACCTGTACTGCTGGAGGGCCGACGGCGACGACCCCGACCGTTGGCCCGTCGTGGTCCAGTCCTTCGACGGCGAGGACGTCCCCTTCGACTGCCAGGCAGCGGAGTTCGTCTGCCGCATCCTCGTCGACCCGCACCATCCGTTCACGATGGCCCGCTATTTCGATACCCACTGGTTCATGAACTACCGGGAGAGCGGCTGACCGAACCCCGCTGCCAACGGCCCCGGCTCTCCTCGGAGCCTACGAGGCACTCGGGCCCGGCATCGTGATTCCGGCGAACCGGCAAGGCGCCGGATGATCACCTGCTACCGATCACGCCCCCGACCGGCACGAGCACCTCAGCCCCGCCCACGCCAGTCCCGTGACCAGCGAATTCAGGTTGAACAACGCTCAGTGCAGGATGTGGTCGGCCGGGGTGGGCCGACGGTCGGTGAGGCGGGTGATCAGGCGTCTGATCTCGGCGAGGCTGAGGTGGATGAGCAGGGAGGATCCGTTTCTGCTTTGTCCGCGTCCAGCTGGCGGGTCCGCAGGACGGTCAGGCAGGCGTGGGCGGCCATGGCCAGGGTCATGTGGCGGTGCCAGCCGGGATAGCGGCGGACCTGGTAGTCGTTCAGCCGCATTCCTGCTTCGCGGTCTGGAAGCACTCCTCGACCGCCCAGCGGCTGCCCGCGATGCGGATCAGCTCATCCAGCGTGGTGCCGGCAGGACAGTAGGCGATGTAGTAGGAGATCTCCTCGGGCCTGCTCACGCTGCGGCGGGCCAGCACCCAGTGCCGGCGGTCCTCGCGGTGCCAGGGCCGCACCTCGAGGCGGGCCCGGTCGTAGATCCGCCGGTCGTGGGCGCCCTGCCCGCAGGAACGGCGTTTCCACTTCTGCCGCGGCAGAGCGGGAAACAGGTCGTGGACGGGCGTTGTCACGTTGTTGGGTGCGTGATTGTTTGATGGGGCTTCGGGGCGTGGTGGGCCCACGGCTCGGGCCTGTACTCAGGTCGTGGTGGGCTGGCCGGCGGCGCCAGTGACCTGCTCCCGGATGGCGAAGCGGGCGGTCATCTCGGCTCGGTAGTCGGAGGCTGTCATCAGGTGACGGCGAGGCCGGAAGTGCGGTGAGATGCCGCTGGACGCGGACAGGAACCGCTGGGCCCCGCCGACGCTGGGAAAGCTTTTCATGGCGCGTTCGCGCTGCCGGGTGGGCTGGTGGGAGTTCTCGGCCCGGTTGTTCAGGCCCTTGTGACAACGGTGCTCCACCGACGGCATCGCCTCGCGGTGGGCGGCGCCGTAGGAACGGGGCTTGTCGGTGACGATCACTCGTGGCACCGACTGGGTGGCCTTCATCAGCTTCCCGAAGAAGCGCTTGGCCGCGGCCTTGTCACGGCGGTTGTGCACGAGTATGTCCGGCACGGTCCCGGCGGCGTCCACCGCCCG
>NZ_NCTE01001238.1:33726-38374 GCF_002114215.1 Streptomyces sp. 13-12-16
GCGGGAGCGTCGGCGGCGCGGTGCGTCGGCGTAGGACTGCCCGAACTTCAGGCACCACCGCCGGATGGTCTCGTGGGAGACGAGCACATCGCGCTTCAGCATCAGCTCCTCGACCTCGCGGAAGCTGAGCGGGAAACGGTGGTACAGCCACACGCAGAGCGCGATGATCTCCACCGGGTACCGGTGGCCCTTGTACGACGGCGGCGCGGACGCCACGAGCGATCCCCTCCCCGGCACGATCAACTTCAAGATCATCCCAGGCCGGTCAGCCAACGTGACAATGCCCGGAGGCGTCCCCCAACTGCCGAAGGCATCAGGGCATGCGGGAAGACGGGTGCGCAGGCATGGACTCGCTCGGTGCTCATACGGACTAGACACCCACATGATCACCAGCGGTCATGCCTGTTCTGCGTCCAGGGCGGACGTCGACAGAAGTCGACAAGCCACCACAACCGGCACTCAGCAGGCGAACCGCCCACCTCGGCGCTTCTCAAAGACCCTGCCTGTCGGCCGGGGCTGCTGATACTCGATGAGTCGGCCTGTCGGGTCGTGTCGGCGGTTGGGTGCGAACAACAACTTTGTTCAAGAAGCAGCGCCGGGTATGCGGCCCGAAGGAGGGAGTGTCTTGTCGCATACTCGGCGCTGACCGGCAGAGTTACGCCGTCGTGGCTGCTGTCTCGGTGGCTTCGACTGCGGACTTGAAGTCGGGGTGGACCCCGATTTGATCAAGCCACACGCTCATCGAGTTGTAGCAATTGAACCTTTCGATCTTTCCGTCACGGAGGTACCAGAGGTCCGCCGCCGGCACGTCGATCCGGTTCCCGGTCGGTGGGATCTCGCCGACCGGAGTCGGAAACCCTCCGAGATGCGTGCCCTGGATTCGCAACTCGACGGCGACGACATCACCGAACGCATGTACCTCGAGCAGCTCACGGTGTACATCGGGGAACGAGCGGGCGAGGCCCGCGATCACCTGAGGAATCTGCTCTCCGCGGAAACTCTGTGAGGTCGACATGTCGTTGAACGACCCGTCCTCGGTGAACAAGGCCAGGAAACCGTCACCGTCGAGAACGTTCCCTTCCGCGAGCCGGTAAGCCTCGCGAATGGTCTTTTCGTTGCTTTCCATTCCTGTTCTCCTTTGAATTCGCAACACGCTCACGGTCCGCGCTTGTCTTTGGTTGACCCTCCCCGGGTGTCGTAACGATAATCGTTACGACAGGTTGTCGCAACCTTCACTGTTACGACTTTGCTGTCGTAACATGGAGCGTTGCGACCGGAGGAGGGATCATGAGCGCCAACAGCAGGCTGACCATTGCCGCCCATGCGCTGGCCTGGATCGGTCTCTACCAGCGCCAGGGCCATGAGGTCGCCACCTCCGAGCAGATCGCAGCCAGCGCGAACACCAACCCCGTGGTGATCAGGCGGCTGCTCGGCGAGCTGCGCAGGGCCGGGCTCGTGGAGTCCCGGCGGGGCGCGGGCGCGGGCTGGTCGCTGGCGCGTGAGCTGGGGTCGATGACCCTGCTCGACGTGTACGAGGCAGTGGAACCCGGCCCACTGTTCGCGATGCACCGCACCACCCCGGCCCAGGAATGCGTGGTGGGTCACGGCATCCAGCCGGCAATGCGGGGCATCTACCAGGACATCGAGGAGACCCTGAGACACGAACTGGCCCGCGTCACGCTCGAGAAGGTACTCAGGGACGTACTCGCGGCACCTCGCCAGCCTCTCTGATCAGCTGGGCGACCCCGTGCGAACCGTAGGGTTCGGCTGGGTTCTGCCCACCGGGGCGGAGTGACGTGAGCGTGGAGATGGAATCCCGCGCCGAACGCGTTGGATCCGCCGCCGGAACAGACGGCGGGCGCAGGCCGAGCTCACCGCGGACCAGGCCGTGCTCGTCCAGCGGCTCTACGACGACGAGCGGGAGAGGACCGTCCAGCAGATCCCCGGCGGATTCGGCGTGCCCCGTTTCACGGTGCACGGGCACCTCGACAAGCCCAGACCGTCCCCCTGTGCCGCTTGGAAAGTCATCGCTGCTGGTCGAGCTGCACATCGGTACTCGTTGATCGCTCCGCCGAGGGTGCGGGTGCGTAGGTGGTCTGCCCCGGGTCTGACGGAGTCGGGTTGCTGGAGAATTGACTGATCCAACAAACCCGGAGCGCTTCATGTCGTCCCGTCGGCCTGCTGTCGAGCCGGAGGAGGGTTCGGCCTGGCTGGCCCGGCGGACGGGGATCCAAAGCGAAGCGGTCTGTTGTGGCCCGGGAACCGGAGGATCGGCTACCAGCCCCTTGCCGGTTTCATGGTGTCAGCGTTCGTCACCGGGAGTTCAGGTACGTGTCGTAGCGTTGGCGGTCGCCAGGCAGATGCTGACCAGGAGGGTGCGGGTCGTCATGGCTTCCACGTTGTTCGATGTGCTGGGGGACGAGTGGTTCTGCGTGACAGCGGTCCGGGGCCTGGGGGAGGCGGACGTACTGTCCCGGCTGGGTGCCGTCGGCTCGGATCCGCTGCCCCGGCATCCCATCGACGGTGTGGCTGAGCACTTCGGTCTGGAGAGCTGGGCGGTGCGGGTCTACTGCCCGGAGGGGACGGGGTGGGCGTATGTGTTCGATGCGCTCCCGGAGATGGGTGTCCCGTTCAGGGAGCCGGTGCTCAAGGAGCTGTCCAGGGGCACGGAAGCGGTGTCCGTGTGGCAGCCCATAACCGCTTCCGTTCGCGTGGCGCACGCCCGTGACGGGGAGATTCTTACCCTGTTCGACTGGGGGAGGGTCGGCCCGGCGTCCGGGACGGAGCCGGACCGGCTCAACCGGGTTCTGGAACGGGCCGGCTTCTTCCTGGACGAGCCGGATGACGGCTTCTCCGGCCCGGCTGCCGCTCTGGAAGCGGTCGAGAGCGAGTTCGGCCTGGCGGTGGACCCGCAGGAAGTGGCGGGGCCGCTGCCGACGGTCGTCGTTCCTGTACGGGGCGACTGACCAGCCGACAGCGGCCGCTGGCTAGAAGGTCACCCTCAGCCAGAAGCCGTCGTTGTCAGCTAGGAGCTGTCCGGTCGATCACGGTCGTGGGTGGTCCGGCATGATGCCGGGGTGAGCATCATCGTCGAGTTCTTCGCTGCTTCGGATGACGCGTCAGCGGCTCTGGCTCTTCAAGCCGGGCCGCGACGTGCATTCGAGTCGCTCTCCTTCGGCAACTTCGATCCCGGAGAGGCTGTGGTCGAGTGGGAGTGCCTGCTTGTCGGCGGCAGCTTCGAGGAACTCGTCGAAGCCGGTGAGCCTCGTCTCGTCGCCGGCCAGGACGATGACGGGTGCGTCGTCTTCGCGATCTCGCCTCGCCTGTCCGCCGCACTTGCCGAGGCCGAGCGGTCCGAGTTGAAGGATGCCGCTGTCGCGTGGTCCTTGCAGCGGGCGGAGGACGGCGAGGACATCGGCACGGAGATTGCCGAAGTGATCCTGGGCGATCTGGCCGCTCTCGTCAGCAGCGCCCGAGGCCAGGGCCAGGCCGTCTACTGCTGGGTCGCGTAGGGGTCCACGCTCGGAGCCAGATCGCGACGGACGCCGCGGTGGCGGTGCCGAGGAAGACGTAGCCGCGCTTGTCGTAGCGCGTGGCGACCGCTCGGGACTGTTTCAGACGGTTGATCGTCCGCTCGACGGTGTTGCGTTTCTTGTAGCGGTCCTCGTCGAACCCGGGTGGCCGTCCGCCGCGTGAGCCTTTCCGCAGGCGGGTCGCCTGGCTGTCGGTCTTCTCCGGGATCGTGTGCCGAATGCCCCGCCGCCGCAGGTACTCCCGACATGGCCCGTTGCTGTATGCCTTGTCCGCGGTAAGGCTGTCCGGCTTCTTGCGCGGCCTCCCTGGGCCTGGTCCGGGAACACGGATCTTCTCCAGAACCGGCTTGAACTGGGTGCAGTCCGCCCGCTGACCTGGAGTGATGACCAAGGACAGCGGGCGGCAGCGGCCGTCCGTGCTCAGATGGACCTTGCTGGTGAACCCGCCCCGCGAACGACCCAGCCCCTCACCTCCAGCACCACCTCCACCAGGCGGCCGACGAGGCTCTGCCACGGCGTCTCGTCCTGGTGTTCCACCTCGCCGCCCCCCTTTGAGCCGGGCGCCGGGGGCGGATCGATGCGGGCGCCGGCCGCATGCTGGTGCGCGCGGACGATGGTGGAGTCCACCGAGATGCCCCAGTCGATTTCACCCGCCGCGTCAGCCGCGGCCTGGACCTGCTGCAGCAGACGTTCCCAGGTGCCGTCGGCCGACCACAGCCGGTGGCGTTCGTAGACGGTCTTCCACGGGCCGAACCGTTCGGGCAGGTCACGCCACTGCACCCCGGTCCGCACCCGATGCAGAATCCCGTCGATCACCTGACGGTGATCCCGCCACCGGCCACAACGCCCGTTGCTGACCGGCAGGAACGGCCGTAACCGTTCCCACTCGGAATCTGTCAGATCGCCCCGCCCCGTGCCCACAACAACGACCCAGGAACGGGGCGGTCACATGATAGGCCGGACAAATCCTAGTACTGCAACGGTGCTTGCCGTTGCAGTACTAGGGTCCGTCTTCAAACGGATCTTGCCCAGAGCAGGAGCGACGCGAGACTGACCGCTGCCTCGTATGAGGTGGCGGTCTTGTCGTATCTGGTCGCGATGCCGCGGAAGCCCTT
>NZ_NCTE01001238.1:38776-40037 GCF_002114215.1 Streptomyces sp. 13-12-16
CGTGGTCAGTCCGCCCCGGGATCGGCCGAGGGCGTGATCGTCCGGTTCGTCCGGCCGCTGATTCCCCCTTTTCGGCCGGTGGCGGCGGCGTGCTGGTGGGCGCGGACGATGGTGGAGTCGATCTGGACCAGCCAGTCGATGTCACCGGCGGCGTCGGCCCGGGCCTGGATCTGCTGCAGGGCCCGGGTGAACACCCCGTCGATCGCGTAGCGGCGGAAGCGGGTGTAGACCGTCTGCCAAGGCCCGTAGCGTTCGGGCAGGTCACGCCACGAGATCCCGGTGCGGATCTTGTAGACCATCCCGTTGATGACCTGCCGGTCCGACACCCGCGGCCGGCCCGTCGCGGCCCGCGGTATCAGCGGAGCGAGCAACTCCCACTCCTGGTCAGTGAGTTCATGACGACGTACCACCCCACCATGATCCACGATCTGATGATCTTTGAAGACGGACCCTAGGGCTAAAGTCGGTCTGGTGACACCCGCCCACGGGGGGCGAAAATTCCGTCCATGGTCGACTCCCATCAGTTGCTCGCTTTCTGCGCCATGTCGTTACTTCTGTCAGCCGTCCCAGGACCGAGCGTGCTCTTCGTCATCGGACGAGCTCTCGCCCACGGGCGTAGAACGGCGTTGTCTTCTGTCCTCGGCAACGCGCTCGGCGGTTACGTGCTTGTCATCGCGGTGGCCATGGGCGTTGGGAGCGTGGTCGAGCGTTCGGTCTTGCTCTTCAACGTGATCAAGCTGGCCGGAGCCGCTTACCTCGTCTTTCTCGGCGCGAAGGCGCTGCGGGCGAGCTGGAGGGACCGGGCGATCACGAGGACCGCCTCGGGTGCCGCGCCCGGCGGTGGCGGCGGCTCGGTCCGGGCGGGGTTCGTCGTCGGGGTGACCAACCCGAAGAGCATCGTCTTCCTCACCGCCGTCCTGCCTCAGTTCGTCGACCCGGAAGCCGGCCACGCCAGCCTCCAGATGCTCCTCCTGGGGCTGGCCGGAGCCCTGCTGCAACTGGTCTCCGACGGCATCTGGGGGCTGACCGCCTCCACTGCGCGTGCCTGGCTGGGGCGTTCTCCCCGCCGCATGTCACTGATCGGTGGCACGGGAGGGCTGGCCATGATCGGCCTTGGGGCATCTGTCGCCGTCACCGGCCGGGCAGATTAGGGTCCGTCTTCAAACGGATCTTGCCCAGAGCAGGAGCGACGCGAGACTGACCGCTGCCTCGTATGAGGTGGCGGTCTTGTCGTATCTGGTCGCGATGCCGCGGAAGCCCT
>NZ_NCTE01001239.1:0-435 GCF_002114215.1 Streptomyces sp. 13-12-16
GTGTCCGGCCCCCGTTCGGCGGGGACGGCGTCGGGAGGTGAGGCGGTGGGGTGTCGGCGGGGGCGTGAGGGCGGGAAGGCCGGGGACGGGCCCCGAGCTGCACACGTGGGGACGCGACGGCCCGTCCCGGCCTTCCTCTGGCCGCAATCTGTCACGCCGCGGGGGAGGGCGCCCTCCGGGGCGGGCCACGAGCGTGACAGGGTCGGACATTCCGGGCGCTTTATCTCATTTCTTCGGCCATACTCGGAAGCATGAACACGGCAACGTATGTAGTTCTGGCCGCGAACACCCACAGGTGGGCCGTCTTCGCGGCCTTCATCGGCGGGCTGATCGTGGCCGGTGCGCTGATCTGGGCCGTACGTGTCGGGATGCGGTACATGGACCGGGAGGAGCCCCGCCCCGCCCCGGAGGACCAGCCGAGACTGCCGGACGGCG
>NZ_NCTE01001239.1:604-997 GCF_002114215.1 Streptomyces sp. 13-12-16
GGACCGGCTCACGGCTCATGCCCTACGAGCTCCACCACTCCGCGACCAGGACGGGCAAGGACCAGCAGCGCAAGCGCTGGCTGCCCGGCTCCAGCGGCGGCTTCGGCAGCGGAGGACCCGGGCACGTGTGACGTCACCCGGCCGGGGCGGCGTCCCCCACGGTGATCTGGATCTGCTCGCTCGACGCGCTCACGCCGTTCAGGGCGGCGGTGGCCTGGAGCCGGTTGGGGCCGTCCGGGAGGGCGGGGGCGGGAACACAGCTCCAGCGGCCGTCGGACCCCGCCGTGCCGGCGCACACCTCGTGGCCGTCCTTGTCGGAGACGGTGATCCGCGCGCCCGGGTGGGCCGTACCGGCGATCGCCGGCCGCGCGCCCAGCGGCACACCGGACTCCG
>NZ_NCTE01001240.1:0-1558 GCF_002114215.1 Streptomyces sp. 13-12-16
GGCCCCGCCCCCGCCACCGGCCGCATCCCGCCCGCTCGCCGAACGCCGCTTGTGGCCCCGCGCCTTCCACGACCGGCTGACGTCCCCGCTGCCCGGCCCGAGGGCCCTCGCCCGCTTCGCCCGTGAGGGCGCCGTACGCCCCGCCCCGGACGGTCCCGCCGACATCCCCCCGTGTCCCACACCCCCGGTCCGCCGCTCCGCGTCGACACCCGCACGGCCGCCGTCACCGGGACCGGCTCACCCCGCCGCCGTCCCCCGCACCCGTCGCCACAGGCCCGGGGCCACACTGATCAGCACCGTCAGCACGATCGCCGCGAGGACGCCCTGCCACGGCTGGTCGAACAGCGAACCGCCGAGCACCCCGATCAGCTGGTACGTCGCCGCCCAGGCCAGACAGGCCGGCAGATTGCCCCGCACGAAGCGCCGCATCGGCCACTTCGCGACCAGACAGGCCAGCATCACCGGCAGTCGCCCGGCCGGGACCAGCCGGGACAGCACCAGCACCGCCACCCCGTGGTCGGCGAGCTTCCGCTGTGCCTGCGCCAGCCGGTCCTCCGGGGCACGCTCCCGGATCGCCTCCAGCCAGCGGGAGCCGTTCTTCGACTTCATCCCGCGCCGCCCCAGCCAGTACAGCGCGGTGTCCCCGAGGAACGCCGCCAGGGACGCCGTCACGAACACCAGCGCCATCGAGAACGGCGCCGCCCGGTGGAAGGCGACCACGGCCGCCGAACTGACCAGCGCTCCCGTCGGCACCACCGGCACCAGCGCGCCGATCAGCACCAGCAGGAACAGCGAGGGGTAGCCGACGGCCTGCTGGGTGAACTCGGGTGCCACGGCCGGCAGGGCGGGGGCGGCGGGAAGGATCACCGCGCGACCTCCAGGCGCACGCGCTCCCCGTGCTCCAGCCGGTGCACCGACGCGCCGGGCGCGTGCCGGGCCGCCTGCCGCTCGAACTCGTGCCCCGGCGCGTGGAACTCGTGCGGGCGCACGGCGTCCATTCCGATCGGCCAGTACGTGCCGTAGTGCACCGGCACCGCGCTGGACGCCCCCAGCCGGGCCAGTGCCTCGGCCGCGCGCCCCGCGTCCAGATGGCCCTCGCCCAGGTACGGACCCCAGCCGCCCACCGGGAGCAGCGCCACGTCGACCGGCCCGACCTCCTTGGCCATCTCGTCGAACAGACCGGTGTCCCCGGCGAAGTACGTCCGCGCCTCGCCCTCCAGGACGTAGCCGAGGGCGGGGGAGCGGTGCGGCCCGACCGGCAGCCGCCGCCCGTCGTGCCGCGCGGGCACGGCCCGTACGACCAGTCCGCCGACCCTCGTCACATCGCCGGGCGCCACCTCGCTCACCCCGAGATGCGTGAGCCGGCGCAGCCCCGGTACCGCGCGTGGTGCGCCCCGGGGCACGAGCAGGCGCGTACCCGGGGCGAGCCGGGCCAGCGACGGTATGTGCAGATGGTCGGCGTGCAGATGGGAGACCAGGGCCACGTCCGCGTGCCGGGCCTCGGCCGGCGGCACCGCGCCGCGCCGGCGCCGCAGATGCGCGAGCCGGCGGGCGGAAC
>NZ_NCTE01001240.1:1707-2696 GCF_002114215.1 Streptomyces sp. 13-12-16
AGTCCTCGACCGTGCAGGTGGCGTGACCCCACCAGGTGACCTCCACCGGCACCTCTTCCGCCCCCTTCGTGCGACTCCCCGAAGCCTACGCGCAGGAGTAGGGTCGGCGGCGAAAACCGGAGGTGAGGGGGCGCCATGGGGCCGGTGCGGGTGACGGCGATCGCGAGTCTGACGCCGCTGGAGGAACTGGACGCCGATCCCTTCCTGGTGGACTCCCGCGGCCAGCACGCCATGTGCGCCCGCTGGGCCGCCGAGCACGGCTATGCGGTGGCCCGGGAACTCCTCGTACGGGGACTGCGGCCCGACCACGGTGTGCTGTGGGACGGGGTGCGGCCCGGGGCCGACCTGTTCGTGGCGCCCAGCCTGCGGGTGCTGGAACGCGCGCTGTCCTCCGTGGAGGAGTTCACGAGGGAGTGCGCGCGGCGCGGGGTGCGCGTGGAGACGGTCGGCCGCGCGGAACCGTCGTACGACGCGGAGATGAAGGCCCGTGTGCACCGGCGGCTGTCGCTGCCGACGGCCGGGTACGACGGCCGCTGAGCCGCGGACGGCCCGCGCGACCGGGGACGGAACGCCCCGCCCGGCCGTTGTGACAGGGTGGGGACGGGCCAGGTCGGCCGGGACGTGAGGTGTGCGGGGCGTGGGTGGCGGGCGGTGGCGACGGGTCGCCAGTCAGATCGGGCGGAGTGTCGCCGTGTGGGCGGTCTCCACGCTCACCATGCTGCTGCTCGCGGGCATCCTGCCCGACTTCCGGCTGCGCTCGGCCGACGGCGACAGCGCCACGGACATCGCGGTCACCGCCGCCTTCGGCGCCGGCGCCTTCGGTCTGCTGTCCGCCCTGGTCTGGCCGCTGCTGGTGCGGCTGCTGCTGCTGGTGCCGGCGCTCGTCCTGGGCCTGCTGGTGTTCTTCCTCAACGGCGCCCTGCTGTGGCTGGCGCTGCACGTCACACCGGTCGAACGCGGCACCGCCGCACCGGAGACGGCGGTCGTGG
>NZ_NCTE01001240.1:2844-3879 GCF_002114215.1 Streptomyces sp. 13-12-16
TGTCCGCCGTCGCCTCCGCCACCGGCGCCGCCCTGGCCGTGCGCGACGACGACGCCTACCGCCGCCGCCTCTACCGCCTCGCCGACCGCAGACGGGGCTCCGCCCCGCCCTGCCCCGCCACCCCCGGCACCGTGTTCCTGCAGCTCGACGGCGTCGGCCACGACGTGCTGCTGGCCGCCGTCGACAAGGGACTCATGCCCACCGTCGCCCGCTGGCTGGGCACCGGCACCGGCGGCGACCGCCCCTCCCACCGCCTCACCCCCTGGCGCACCGACTGGTCCAGCCAGACCGGCGCCAGCCAGCTCGGCATCCTGCACGGCAGCAACCACGACGTCCCCGCCTTCCGCTGGTACGAGAAGGCCCGCCGCGAGGTCATGGTCTGCAACCGGCCCACCAGCGCCGCCGAACTCCAGGCCCGCGCCATCGAGTACTCCGGCCACGCGGGACTGCTCGCCACCGACGGCGCCAGCCGCGGCAACCTCTTCAGCGGCGGCGCCGACGAACAGGCCCTGGTGCTCTCCATCGCCACCCGCCGCCGCGGCCCGGCGGCCCGCTCCCGCGCGGGCTACTTCGCCTATTTCTCCGACCCCGCCAACGCCGTGCGCACCGCGCTGTCCTTCGTCGCCGAGGTGGGCCGGGAGATCGGCCAGTCCACCCGGGCCCGGCTGCGGGAGCAGCGCCCGCGCGTCTCGCGCGGCGGGCTCTATCCGTTCGTACGGGCCTTCGCGACCGTCGTCGAACGGGACGTCGTCGTCGCCGCCGTGACGGGCGACCTGCTGGCCGGCCGCACCGCCGTCTACGCCGACCTGGTCGCCTACGACGAGGTCGCCCACCACTCCGGGCCCACGAGCCGGGACACCGACAAGGTCCTCCAGCGCCTCGACCGCGCCCTCGCCCTGATCGAGAACGTCGCCGAGCACGCCCCCCGCCCCTACCGGATCGTCGTCCTCTCCGACCACGGGCAGAGCCCCGGCGAGACCTTCCGCTCCCGCTACGGCCTCACCCTCGGCGACCTGGTGCGGGCCGGCTGCGGAC
>NZ_NCTE01001241.1 GCF_002114215.1 Streptomyces sp. 13-12-16
CGGGGCAGGGCCTCCCGTCCGTCGTGCGACGCGTCCCGGGCGGCCGGGTCCGCCGGAGCGGCCCCGGCCGCCGCGCCGTCCGCGTCGTCGTCCGCGAGGTCCACGCGTCCGGGGAACTCGGCGCCGAGCAGCCGCAGCAGCGGCGTCGCCTTCACCGCCGTCTCCTCGAACTCCGCCGCGGGGTCCGACAGCGCGATGACGGCGCCGCCGACGCCGTAGCGCAGCCGGTTCCCGCTGAGCACCACCGTGCGGATGACGATGCTCAGATCCACCGCCCCGGTGAGCGAGAAGTAGCCGATGGCCCCCGAGTACACGCCGCGCGGGCCGCCCTCCAGCCGGTCGATGATCTGCATGGTGCGGATCTTCGGCGCCCCCGTCATCGAACCGCCGGGGAACGCGGCGCGCACGGCGGCGACCGGGCTGAGGTGCGGGCGCAGCCGTGCCCGCACCGTGCTCACCAGCTGGTGCACGGTCTCGTACGTCTCCACCTGGAACACCGGGTCCGCGACGACCGAGCCGACCTCCGCGCACCGGCCGAGGTCGTGCCGGACCAGGTCGACGATCATCAGGTTCTCGGCACGGTCCTTCTCGCAGGACGCCAGCTCCTTCGCGAGCCGTGCGTCCTCCCGCGGGGTGCCGCCGCGCGGCCGGGTGCCCTTGATGGGCTTGGACTCCATCACGCCGTACCGGTCGATGCGCAGGAACCGCTCGGGCGACGTGCTGAGCACGGCCATCGGCCCGAAGTGCAGGAACGCGGCGAACGGTGCCCGGCTCACCCGGCGCAGACAGCGGTACGCCTGCCACGGGTCCAGGTCGGTGTCCGCCTCGGCCATGTTGGTCAGGCACACCTCGTACGTCTCACCGGCCGCGATCTCCTGCTGGCAGGCGTCGATCAGCTTGAGGTAGGCGTCGCGGTCGTGGCGCAGCACCACCGGCCCGGTGCCGCCGGCCGCGGGAGGTTCACAGGGCTCCGGTTCCCAGCCCGCCACCGTCTCCAGGGCGGCGGCGGCCGAGGCGAGCCAGGACCGCGCCGCCCCCTCGTCACCGTCCTCGGCCAGGGCCAGCAGATAGGTCGTGTCGGTACGGTGGTCGAGCACCAGGGCGCGGTCGGCGAAGACGAGGACGGCGTCGGGGTCGGGGGAACGGTGCGCCGCCTCCCCGTCGCACTCCGCCTTCAGTTCGTAACCGAGGCAGCCGACCCAGCCGAGGGCGAAGTCGAAGGGCAGCTCGGGCACGTCGGTGCTCAGTCCGGCCAGGTCCCGCTCCAGCCAGGACAGGAAGGCCGACCGTTCGACGCGGGTGGCGCCGCCCCCGGTGACGGTCACGGTGCCGGCCCCCACGTCCGCCGTGGCGACCCGGGCCAGCGGACCGGAGGCGTCGCCCATCACGGACAACTGTCCGAGGCGCCCGCCCGGGCGGCTGCTGTCCAGCCAGAACGGGTGGTCGCCGGTGCGGAACAGCCAGTCGAAGGCGACCTCCGCGTCCCAGCGGGTGCGCAGCCGTTCGACGAGGACCCGCAGCCGCCGGGGCGAGCCGTCGTCCGCCGCCCGGTCACCGGCCCCGGCCGTCACCGCCGCCCGCCCGCTGCCCG
>NZ_NCTE01001242.1 GCF_002114215.1 Streptomyces sp. 13-12-16
GTGTCCCTGAGCGGCATGTGGGCGCTGGACGAGGTCACCCGGGCGGCCCGCCTCGCCGGGCGGCCCGCGCGGGTGCAGCTCAAGGCCGACACCGGGCTCGGGCGGGGCGGCTGCCAGCCCGGCGACGACTGGGCGGAACTGGTCGCCGCCGCGCTGCGCGCCGAGGCCGAGGGGCTGATCGAGGTCACCGGCCTGTGGTCGCACTTCGCCTGCGCCGACGAACCGGGCCATCCCTCCATCGCCGCCCAGCTCACCCGGTTCCGGGAGATGGTCGCGTACGCGGAGGGACGGGGCGTCGACCCCGAGGTGCGGCACATCGCGAACTCGCCCGCCACCCTCACCCTCCCCGAGAGCCACTTCGACCTCGTCCGCCCCGGCATCGCGATGTACGGCGTCTCGCCCGGCCCCGAGATCGGCACCCCCGCCGACCTGGGGCTGCGCCCGGCGATGACCCTGTCCGCCTCGATGGCCCTGGTGAAGCACGTCCCCGGCGGGCACGGCGTCAGCTACGGCCACCACTACCTCACCCCGGGCGCCACCACCCTCGGCCTCGTCCCGCTCGGCTACGCGGACGGCGTCCCCCGCCACGCCTCCTCCACCGGCCCGGTGCTGGTCGAGGGCAAGTGGCGCACGGTCGCCGGGCGGGTCGCGATGGACCAGTTCGTCGTCGACCTGGGCGGGGACGAGCCGGGGCCGGGCGCCGAGGCGGTCCTCTTCGGGCCCGGTGACCGCGGCGAGCCCACCGCCGAGGACTGGGCGCAGGCGGCCGGGACCATCGCGTACGAGATCGTCACCCGCATCGGAACCCGCGTCCCGCGCGTCTACGTCAACGACGGGAGCGACGGGGACGAGGGGAGCGCTACGTGAGCGAGGGCATCGCCGAGGCCACCGCCACCGCCGCCGCGGCCTCCGCGTCCGGTGGGGGCTGGCGCCGCGCCACCGGTGTCGCCGGTGTCGCGATAGGCGTGCTCGCCACCGGGGCCGCCGCGGGCGTCGCGATAGAGCGGATGACGGTCGGCCGGGGCATGCGCAAGAAGGCCCGGCTCGCCCTCGACTCCGCGGGACCGTACGGCGCGCTGCGCGGCACGCCGGGCAAGGCGTACGCCGATGACGGCACCGAGCTGTACTACGAGGCCGACGACGTCGACCCCGCCCCGACCCCCGAGCGGCGGCGCCGGCTGTTCGGCCGCAGGGCCCCCGCCCCGGTCACCGTGGTCTTCAGCCACGGCTACTGCCTCAACCAGGACTCCTGGCACTTCCAGCGGGCCGCGCTGCGGGGCGTCGTACGGACCGTGCACTGGGACCAGCGCAGCCACGGCCGTTCGGCGCGGGGCGCGGCACAGGTGGAGCGGGGCGAGCCGGTCACCATCGAGCAGCTGGGGCGGGACCTGAAGGCCGTCATCGACGCGGCGGCGCCCGAGGGGCCGCTGGTGCTGGTCGGTCACTCCATGGGCGGGATGACGGTGATGGCCCTCGCCGACCAGTACCCGGAGCTGATCCGGGAGCGGGTCGTGGGCGTCGCCCTGGTCGGTACGTCGTCGGGGCGGCTCGGGGAGGTCAACTTCGGGTTGCCGGTGGCCGGTGTCAACGCGGTGCGGCGGGTGCTGCCGGGGGTGCTGAAGGCGCTGGGGCAGCGGGCCGAGCTGGTGGAGCGGGGGCGCCGGGCCACCGCGGACCTGTTCGCGGGGGTCATCAAGCGGTACTCGTTCGCTTCCCGGGACGTGGATCCGGCGGTCGCCCGGTTCGCCGAGCGGATGATCGAGGGCACGCCGATCGACGTGGTCGCCGAGTACTACCCGGCGTTCAACGACCACGACAAGACCGAGGCCCTCGCCCACTTCGCCGGCCTGCCGGTGCTGGTGCTGGCCGGCGTGGACGACCTGGTCACGCCGAGCGAGCACAGCGAGGCGATCGCCGGTCTGCTGCCCGACGCGGAACTGGTGCTGGTCCCGGACGCGGGGCACCTGGTGATGCTGGAGCACCCGGAGGCGGTCACCGACCGCCTCGCCGACCTGCTCGTCCGCGCGGGTGCGGTGCCCGCAGGGGCTACCGTTGGACGCTATGGAAGCAGCAGCACCGCACAACCCGGCTGAGCCGGCGCCGACCGCGAACTCCGTAGGGCTGACCGTCACCTCCCCCGAGCAGATGCGCGAACTGGGACGCAGGCTCGCCAAGCTGCTGCGCGCCGGCGACCTGGTGCTGCTCTCGGGCGAGCTGGGTGCGGGCAAGACGACCCTGACCCGGGGCCTCGGCGAGGGGCTCGGCGTGCGGGGCGCGGTCACCTCGCCGACGTTCGTGATCGCCCGGGTGCACCCGTCCCTGGGGGACGGTCCGCCGCTGGTCCACGTCGACGCGTACCGGCTCTCCGGTGGTCTGGACGAGATGGAGGACCTCGATCTCGACGTCTCGCTGCCGGAGTCGGTGATCGTCGTGGAGTGGGGCGAGGGCAAGGTCGAGGAGCTGACCGAGGACCGTCTCCAGGTCGTCATCCACCGGGCGGTCGGCGACACCACCGACGAGGTGCGCCGGGTGACCGTGACCGGCCTGGGCGAACGCTGGACGACGACCGACCTGACCGTACTATCGGCCTGACCGGACCGCCGCCCCGGCCGCTCCGTCGGCCCGACCGTCCGACCGGCTCACCGGGTCACGCGCCCGATCGGGCCACGCGGCCCGGCCGTTCCATCGGCCCGAGCGTGCTGTCGGCCCGAGCGTGCCGCCGGCCTGGCCAGGCTGTGGGTCCGACCACCCCGCCGCCCCGGCCGGGGCACG
>NZ_NCTE01001243.1 GCF_002114215.1 Streptomyces sp. 13-12-16
GGATCGGCTGGACTCCGGACGGCTCGGGGTGCTGGGGGTGCGGGTCGAGAGCGCGGTGCGGGCCGCCGGGACGGTGCGCGGCCCCCGCGCGGCCGGCCTGCTGAGGCTCACCGCCGACGAGGTCGTCGTGGAGGCGGACACCCCGACCGTGCCGGCCGGCGTGGACGGGGAGCACGTACTGCTGCCGGTTCCCGTGGTGTGCCGGATCGTGCCCGGGGCGCTGCGGGTGCGCGTCCCGCGGGGCGCGGTGGGTACGCGGCCGGGGAACGGGGCACCCGACTGGCTGCGGGTGACGAGGCTCGCGCTGGGCCGGCACGACGACGGCCCCTGGAACGGCGGCGGTGGCCGTTGACCGGGAAGGCGGTGGACCATGTGCCGTTGGCTCGCCTATCGGGGCACTCCCATCCTGCTCGACAGCATCCTCTACCGGCCGGCCCACTCACTGATCGACCAGAGCCTGCACGCCAAGATGGGCGTCGAGACGACCAACGGTGACGGGTTCGGCGTGGGCTGGTACGTGCCGGACAAGAGCAGCCCCGCGGTCGTCCGGGACATCGGACCGGCCTGGAGCGACCGCAACCTGCGGGAGATCGCCGAGCACGTCGTCTCCCCGCTGTTCTTCGCCCACATCCGGGCCTCGACCGGCACGGCGGTGCAGCAGACCAACTGCCACCCGTTCCGGCACGGCCGCTGGATGTGGATGCACAACGGGGCGATCGCCGACTTCCACCTGGTCCGGCGCGACCTCGCGCTCTCCGTCGAGCCGGACCTGTTCCCGTACGTCGAGGGGTCCACGGACTCGGAGATGATGTTCCACCTCTCGCTGACCCTCGGCCTGGAGGAGGACCCGCCCGGTGCCGTCGCCCGGATGGCCGGCCTGGTGGAACGCGTCGGCCACGAGCACGGGGTGGAGTTCCCGCTGCAGATGACGGTCGCGGTGACCGACGGCGTGCGCCTGTGGGCGTTCCGCTACTCCAGCCAGAAGGAGTCGCGTTCGCTCTTCTACAGCACCCGCGTGGACACCCTGCGCTCCCTCCACCCGGACCTGGCCTTCCTGCGCGAGATGTCCGACGACGCCCGCCTCATCGTCTC
>NZ_NCTE01001244.1 GCF_002114215.1 Streptomyces sp. 13-12-16
CGGGACGCCCACGGGCGCGGGGACGCCGGAGAGGGTGTCGGTGCGGACCAGTTCGGCGCCGTGGGCGAGCAGCCACAGCGCCGCCGCGACGTGCAGGGCGCCGCCGGGCCCGCTGTCGGGGTAGGGCGAGCTGATCCACAGCAGGATCACGAGGACGGCCAACGCCGCGAGCCCCAGTCCGGCGGCGAGGGCGCCGCCGAGGAGGCCGGAGGCGAGCCCCGGCGAGCGGTCGCGCACGCGGGTGAGCAGGGCGGCCGGCGTCGTACGGCGAGCGGTCATCTGGGTCACGTCCGCCATGCTCCCAACGACACGCGCTTTCCCGTCGTAACGGGCGAAGCACGGCTGTGTCGCCCAATATACGTTTATGTACTTTTCCGGACGGAGGGGCGTCCAGTGACACGGAGCCCCGCCACCCCGCTCCCCTCACCCGACGAACGCCGACGCCTGCGCGCGGCGGCCTCACTGACGCGACGTCAGGTCGCGGAACGCGTGGGCGTCCGGCCCGAGACGGTGCGTGCGTGGGAGTCCGGCCGCAGCACACCGCGCGGCCGGAACCGGGAGGCGTACGCGAAGCTGCTGGCCGGTCTGGCGGAAGGGGCCGCCGACGGCGGGACCCGGGAGTCCGTCCACGTTCGACGGGAGGAGGCCGCGGCGGTGGTGACGGTGCGCCTGGAGGAACCGGGCGGCGACGGCCGTCCCGGCGCGGTCGCGCCGGAACCCTCCGCGTTCACGCAGGCACCCCCGCCGTCGTCCGCCTCCCACGCGGAACGCCTGACGCCCGCCGAGGCCTTCGACGCCCTGTACTCCTTCTGCGCCCCCGCCCTCGTCCGGCAGGCCTATCTGCTCACCGGCCGCCGCGCGCTCGCCCGCGAGTCCGTGGAGCGGGCCTTCCAGCTCGCCTGGGACCGCTGGCCCGAGGTGGCCCGGGACCCGGACCCGGCCGGCTGGGTGCGCGCGGCGGCCTACGAGTGGGCGCTCTCCCCGTGGCACCGGTACCGCCGCCGTCACCGGCAGCCCGAACCGCCGCCTCCCGACGAGGACGACCGGGCGCTCCTGGACGTGCTGCTGCGCCTGCCGCCGCCGTACCGCCGCACGCTCCTGCTCCACGACGGCCTCGGCCTCGGCCTG
>NZ_NCTE01000128.1 GCF_002114215.1 Streptomyces sp. 13-12-16
ACCCGTCGCCCTGGCCCGGACGGCGGTGAACCGGCTGGTCGACACCGGGGCCGTACGGCTCGTACGCCCCTCGTCGCCACCGCGGCTCCTCGATCCCGCCCCGGCCTGGCTCGCCCTGCGCACCCCCGGCGCCGACCCCGCCGGCGCCCGCCGCGTCCGGGCGGAGAACGACCGGCGCCTGAACGCCCTCTTCGCCCGTACCGACCTGCTGCTCACCCCTACGACGCCCACCGCACCGCACGGTCACGACGGCCCCGGTGAGGTCTACTCGACCGCCCTCACCTGGGCGTTCAACGTCAGCGGGCACCCCGCGCTGAGCCTCCCGGCCGGGTTCGGCGCCGACGGCTGCCCGGCGGGGCTCCAGCTGGTGGCACCGCGCGGGCGGGAGGATCTGCTGCTCGCGGTGGCGACGGAGGCGGAACGGCGCGGGGGCACCACCACCGGCTGAGCAGCCCGCGGAGCCACGCCGTCCCTTCCGGCATGCCGCCCCTTCCCCCATGCCACCCCTTTGACATATAGATGCACACGCATATGATGCAGATGCCTGCAATTGATGCACGCCGAGTATCTGGGGATGATCATGACTCGTCGTTTCCTCTTCGTCCTGGGCAGCGCCCGCCCCGACGGCAACACCGAACTGCTGGCCCGCCGGGCCGCCGAACAGCTGCCCCCGGACGTGGAGCAGCAGTGGATCGACCTCGCCGCCCTTCCCCTGCCCGACTTCGAGGACCTGCGCCACGACAGCGACCACGTCCGCCCCACCGAGGGCCCGGTGGCGCACCTGCTGGACGCCACCCTCGCGGCGACGGACATCGTGATCGCCTCACCGCTGTACTGGTACTCGGTCTCCGCCCAGACCAAGCGCTACCTGGACCACTGGTCGGGCTGGCTGCGCACCCCGGGACTGGACTTCAAGGCGACCCTGGCGGGGCGCACCCTGTGGGGCGTCACCGCGCTCGCGCACGAGGAGCCGGAGGTCGCGGACCCGCTGGTCGGCACGCTGAACAACTCGGCCGCGTACATGGGGATGCGCTTCGGCGGGGTGCTGCTCGGCAACGGCAGCAAGCCGGGCGACGTGCTCAAGGACACGGAGGCGCTGGCGCGGGCCAAGACGTTCTTCGCGCAGGACGCCCCACTCGCCCGCTTCCCGTACGAGGCCGGCTGACACCGGCGCCGCCTCACCGGCCGAGCCGTTCCTCGCCCGGGGCCTCGCCGCCGATGTGGGCGGCGAGCCTCCGGGCACGCTCCGGATCGCCGGACTCGGTCACATGGACGAAGACGGCGTGGTCCTCGGTCCGCTTGTCGCCGTACTGCGCCTCGTCCTTCCCTACGCGGTGATGTCCTTCGCCGTGAACCGCGCCCACGCCGCCGAGCCGAACACGGCCGCGTAGAGGGCCTGGAGACCGAGGTTCTTCGTCAGGTCGTCCCAGTAGACCGGTTCGCGCATCAGGTCGGCGAAGGACAGCCAGTAGTGGGAGAAGAGGTAGGGGTGCAGGGCGTGCAGCTGCGGGATCTGGTCGACGATCTGGACCGTGATCAGCAGCCCGACCGTGGTCGCCATCGCCGCGATGCCGCTGTTGGTCAGCGTCGATACGAACAGGCCGAGCGCCGCCACCCCGATCAGTGACACGGCGACGACCAGGGCGATCAGCAGCGCTCTGGCCAGCCCCTCGGAGAAGCTGATCCGGGTGCCCGAGATGGTCGTGAGATCACCCAGCGGGAACAGCAGCGCGCCGGTGATCAGCGCCGAGACGGCGACCACGAGGGTGGCGACCAGACAGAAGGCCATGACCGTCGCGTACTTGGTGAGCAGCAGGCGGCTCCGCCCGGCGGGGGCGACCAGGAGGTAGCGCAGGGTGCCGGCGTTCGCCTCGCCGGCGACGGCGTCGCCCGCGACGACCCCGATCGCCATGGGCAGGAAGAACGGCAGCGTGGCGGCGAGCGCGGTGAAGACCAGGAACAGGCCGTTGTTGGTGATCTGCGAGATGAACGCCGGCCCTCCCCCGCCCCCGCCACCGGCCGACGAGCCGTCACCGGTCTCGATCCGCACGGCGATGCCGACCAGGACCGGCACCGCGGCCAGCACCCCGAGCAGGGCGAGGGTGCGCCAGCGCCGGAAGGTGGTGAGCAGCTCGCTGCGGAACAGACCGAGGGTCCACAGCGGGCTCGCCCCGCGCACCGCTTCAGCCCGCGACATCGAAGCCCTCCCCGGTCAGCGCCACGAACGCGTCCTCGAGCGAGGCCCGTTCCACCCCGAAGCCGCGTACCCGGACGCCCGCCGTCACCAGCGCCGCGTTCACCTCGGCGAGGTCGCGCCCGGGCACCTCGCCGGTCACCCTCTCCCCGTCCACGACGACATCGGCGACCCCCTGTTCCTTGAGCACCCGGGCGGCGTCCGCCGGGTCGGGTGTGGTCACCGCCAGCCGGCCCCGGGCGCCCGCGGCCAGGTCGGCGACCGGGCCCTGGGTGATCAGCCGGCCCCGGGCCATCACGGCGGCGTGCGTGCACACCTGCTCGATCTCGTCGAGGAGGTGGGAGGAGAGGAAGACGGTGGTGCCGTCCGAGGCCAGTTCGCGCACCAGCGTGCGGATCTCCCGCATGCCCTGCGGGTCGAGGCCGTTGGTGGGCTCGTCCAGGACGAGCAGCCGGCGCGGCTGGAGCAGGGCGGCCGCGAGGCCGAGGCGCTGCTTCATGCCGAGGGAGTACGCCTTCGCCTTCTTGCCGGCGGCGGCCGTGAGGCCCACCCGGTCCAGGGCGGCGGCGACGCGGGCGCGCCGGGTGCGCGGGTCGGCGGTCGGGTCGGCGGCGTCGTAGCGCAGGAGGTTGTCGCGGCCGGAGAGGAAGCCGTACGGGGCCGGGCCCTCGATGAGGGCGCCGACGTGGGGCAGCACGGCGCGCGCGGAGCGCGGCATGGGGCGCCCCAGGACGTGCGCCGTGCCGGAGGTCGGCTCGATCAGACCCATCAGCATGCGGATGGTGGTGGTCTTGCCGGAGCCGTTGGGGCCGAGGAAGCCGAAGACGCTGCCCGCCGGGACGGTCAGGTGCAGACCGTCGACGGCGAGCTGTCCGCCGCGGTAGCGCTTGGTGAGCGCGCGGGTGGTGATGACTCCCTCACCCGCGTGCACCCCGTCCGGCCCGCCGGCGGACGTCTCGCCCATCGGCTCCCCCGTTCCCCGTCACGTCGTCACGTCGTCATGTCGTAAGGCCCCGGGGTCTTACTTCCCCGCGTCGGCCGCCTTCACGAGCGCGTCCTTGGTGACGGCGCCCACGTAGACCTTGCCGTCCTCGGTGAACAGGGCGTTCACCAGGCGGGTGCTGAACACCGTGCCGGTGCCGAACTCGCCCTCGACCCGGTCGCCGAGCGAGCCGAGGAAGCCGTCGAGGTCACCGCCGGCCTCACCGGTGGGCAGGCCGCCCTCGCCGCCGGTGTCGAAGGTGGCGACGGTGTTCCAGCCCTCGCCGAGCATCTTCAGCCCGTCGAGGCCCTTGGCCAGGTCCTCCTCGGACTTCGGGGCGTTCTCCGGCTTCCCGGAGTGCTCCCGGCCCCGTTCGAGTTCGCCGTCCTCGGTCACCTCGGCGCCCTTGGGCGGGGTGAAGTCGAACGTCGAGGCGGCCGGCTTGTCGAAGCTCACCTTGGTGAAGCCGACGTCCACGACGGCCGCGCCGCCGCTCGACGGGGTGAGCGTGAACTTCAGCGGCATACCGGTCTCGTGGTCGACGGCGATGCTGATCACGCCGACCGTGGAGCCGGACTGCCGGGGCTTGACGACCAGCTTGTACGCGTCCCGGCCGGCCACCTGGGCGGTGCCGTCGACGGTCACGGACGTGGTGTCGTCGACCGCCTTCAGCGCCTCCTCGGCGAAGTCCTCCGGGGTGGCCGGGGGCTGCCGCTCCCGGTCCTCGCCGGAGGCGTCGACGGTGCCGTGGTAGACCTCGTTGGAGCCGCTGTCGTAGCCCCAGACGTCCTTGCCGTCGTGGATCAGGCTGTACTCGGCGGCGTTCTCCAGGAGCGACACCTTCTGCCGGTCCGGGCCGTCGGCCGCGACGCGCAGGGTGTGCGTGCCGGAGGCCAGTTCGGTGAGCTTGGCGGACGGGTCGGCCGAGGAGCCGCCGTCCTCGCCCTGCCCCATGGCGCCGGACGCGAGGCTGTTCTCCAGGCCGCCGAGGTTCGGCAGACCGAGGTCCGTGGTGATCTTCACGGTGCCGGACAGCTGCTCGACGTCCGACTTCGCGATCTTCTCTATGAGCTGCGCGGCGGTGATCTCCGGCAGGTCGGGGTCGCCGGAGCTGGCGATCGCGGGGACGAGCCCGATGGTCGCGGCCGCCACTCCCATCACCGTGACCGGGACGACGTACCGCGCGGCCCTGCGCCGTCCCGTGCGCGGCTCGTCGGCCTCCCGCGCGGTCGTCGTGTCGTCGGATTCGTACGGTGCCATGTGTGCCCTACCTCCGTGGTCGGCGGCGGCTTTTCGTCTCGTGACCTCGCACCAGTCTCACCCTGAGCCGCCATTCTCACTCGAACCGGTGAGAAGTGGTGTTGTCCGTCGTGGTCCATCCGACCAAATCCGGCAGGCGGATTCGTCAGCCCCCGGACGCAACTTCACGTACTGCTGGGGTATGACACGGAGGGCGGTTCCGTCCCCCGACCAGTAGGGGTCGGAGGAGTCCGGGCCGGCTCAGCCCGCGCGGTGCACCACCGCGTCGCACAGCTGCACGAGTGCCGTCCTCGCCTCGCACTCCTCCAGCGGGGCGAGGGCCGCGCGCGCCTCCTCGGCGTAGCGCACGGTGTCCCGGCGGGCCTGCTCCAGCGCGGGGTGGGCGCGCAGCAGCCGCAGCGCCTCGGCGTGCCGGGCGTCGTCGGTGAGGTCGGAGTCGAGCAGCTCGCACAGGGCGATGTCGTCGGCGAGGCCCAGCCGGGCCGCCCGTTCGCGCAGCCGCAGCACGGGCAGGGTGGCGATGCCCTCGCGCAGGTCGGTGCCGGGGGTCTTGCCGGACTCGTGGGAGTCGGAGGCGATGTCCAGGACGTCGTCGGCGAGCTGGAAGGCGACGCCGAGCCGCTCGCCGTACTGGGTCAGCACGTCCACGACCGTCTCGTCGGCGCCCGACATCATCGCGCCGAACCGGCAGGCGACGGCGACCAGCGAGCCGGTCTTGCCGCCGAGCACGTCCAGGTAGTGGTCGACCGGGTCGCGGCCGTCCTGCGGTCCCGCGGTCTCCAGGATCTGCCCGGTGACCAGCCGCTCGAACGCCTCGGCCTGCACCCGCACGGCCTCCGGACCGAGGTCGGCCAGGATGTGCGAGGCCCGCGCGAAGAGGAAGTCGCCGGTGAGGACCGCGACGGAGTTGCCCCAGCGGGCGTTCGCGCTGTCGACGCCGCGCCGCACCTCGGCCTCGTCCATCACGTCGTCGTGGTACAGCGTGGCCAGATGGGTGAGCTCCACGACCACGGCCGAGGGCACGACACCGGGCGCGTAGGGGTCGCCGAACTGGGCGGCGAGCATCACGAGCAGCGGGCGGAACCGCTTGCCGCCGGCCCGCACCAGGTGCTGGGCGGCTCCCGTGATGAAGGGGACCTCACTCTTGGTGGCCTCGAGCAGCCCTTCCTCGACAGCCGTCATTCCGGCCTGGACATCGGCTTCCAGAGCCTGGTCCCGCACGCTCAGCCCGAACGGCCCGACGACGGTCACGAGGGGTCTCCTGTCTGCTGGTGTCCACTGGCGGTTACACGGAATGTCGATAGGTCGCTGCCATCACTCAAGTCAGCGTATCCGGTCACGTTTCGATCACCGCCAGCGCCCAGGGTTACGGGCAGGGCGGTACGGGATCGGGAGCGGAGTGCTTTTGATCGGCTGATAACAACGGACATTCCTTTACTTTCCCGGACGTATCGATCCACTCCTCGATCCGGCTCCCGGCCCACTCCCCGGACCCCGCCTCACCACGCGAACCATCCTGCCCGGCCCGGCGTCCGATTTGCCGCAAATACCGAGCTAATTCCTCTTGGCGAAAAATGCATTCACAGGCAATCCCCAGTGAAGTGGGTCACGCGCGATCCGGCACCCCCGCCGCCCGCCGCCACTCACCTTCCCCCTTTCCCCGACGCCGAGTTGACCCTTGGCAGTAGCAAAGGATCAAGCACCCCAAAACCCCCATCACAAGATCAAACGGCATCTTCCGTGACGCCCGCACTTGTTCCCGACATGTGCTCTCGCATACGTTCCGGGCCTGCCGGGTGGACGCCTAATCCTGCCGCCGCCCGCATCACACCCGACGACGAACTCAAGACGGCAGGAGTGGGGGACCCAGGTAGGCCGCCGCACCGGACATCGCACCGGGACGGCTAGGGGTGAAGCCATGCCCGCAGGGGCACGGCCGGGCACTCTCCCGCCCGAACCCGACAGCTCACCTCGCAGGCGTAGGAGAGGAACCCAGACATGCCTGCTTTCGGTCAGCTCAGCCGCTTCGGCAACCGCCGCCTCGCCCGCTCCCTCGCCGTCGCCGGCACCGGCGTCGCCATGGCCGCCCTGCCGCTGCTCGGCGCGACCGGCGCCTCCGCGGCCACCACCGAGCCGACGACGCCGACGACCGCCGCCTCCGTGACGGCGTACCCGGACAACCTCGACGGCTGGATCCGCGAGTCGCTGGACATCATGGCGCAGCAGGGCATCCCGGGCAGCTACGACGCCATCCACCGCAACATCATGCGCGAGTCCTCCGGCAACCCGTACGCCATCAACAACTGGGACTCCAACGCCGCCGCCGGCACCCCGTCGAAGGGTCTGCTGCAGGTCATCGACCCGACCTTCGCGGCCTACCACGTGCCCGGCACCGCCTTCGACCCGTACGACCCGGTCGCGAACATCACGGCGGCCTGCAACTACGCGGCCGACCGCTACGGCTCCATCGACAACGTCTTCGGCGCGTACTGAGCCACCCGCTGACGGGCGAGCGTCATCGCCCCGCCGAACAGTCGCTCGAGGACGACGGCCACGCCGTCGTCCTCGTTCGACGTGGTGACCTCGTCCGCCACCGCCTTCAGTTCGGGATGCGCGTTGGCCATGGCGACGCCGTGGGCCGCCCAGTCGAACATGGGGACGTCGTTCGGCATGTCGCCGAAGGCGATCGTCCGCGCCGGGCTCAGCCCCAGGTGCTCGGCGGCCAGCGCCAGCCCGGTCGCCTTGGTCACCCCGCACGGCTGGAGCTCCACGGTGCCCGGCCCCGACATGGTGACCGTGGCCAGTGACCCGACCACCGACCGGGCCGCAGCCGCCAGCGCGTCGTCGGACAGGTCCGGGTGGCGCAGCAGCACCTTGCTGATCGGCCGGTCCCACAGCTCGGCCCGCCGCTCGACCCGTACCGCGGGCAGGGTCGGGTGCGGCATCAGATAGCCGGGCTCGATCAGCGTCAGCCCGTCGACCCCGTCCTGGTCGACCGCGGCGTACACCTCCCCCACCTCGGCCTCGATCTTGCCGAGCGCCGTCTCCGCCAGTTCCCGGTCCAGTGTCACGGACCACAGCAGCCGGTGCGCGCCGGCGTCGTACACCTGCGCGCCCTGTCCGCACACCGCGAGCCCCGTGCAGCCGAGGTCGTCCAGGAGCGGCCGCACTCTGGGGGCCGGCCGCCCCGTCACCACGAGGTGCCGCGCGCCGGCCCGCTCCGCCCGCGCGAGCGCGGCGAGGGACCGGTCGGAGAAGGTGTCGTCGCCGCGCAGCAGCGTCCCGTCCAGGTCGGTGGCGATGAGTGAATACGCGGTGGGTGCGGCCATGATCAGAGAATACGGACAACCCGACGGTCCGATTCACCGTGCCCGTTTGCGTTCGCTTTCGGTACGGTTCCCCTTCTCCCGGCGCCGGGTAAGGACCGGTTCAGGTCTCTTTCACCGTTTGGCAAGAACATCGTCCGCTATCTACCGTCCGCCCGGTCCGGGGCGGTACCTTCCAAGGGTCCAGGGGGGACTTGATCGGGGGGTCAGGTGAGCAGTGGACGCATGCGTGTGCTGAGGCCCGGGGAGCTCGGCGAGGGGGAGCGTGAGCGCTGGCGGGAACTGCGCGCCGCGACGGACGCACCGCGCAACCCGTTCATGGAACCGGAGTTCAGCGTCGCCGTGGCCCGGGTGCGCCCGCGGGCCCGGGTCGCGGTGCTGTACGAGGGTGCGCAGCCGGTGGGTTTCCTGCCGTACGAGCGGGGTGCGCTGGGGCAGGGCCGGGCGATCGGGCTCGGGGTGTCGGACTGCCAGGGCGCGGTCCTGGGCCCCGGTGTCGCCCTGGAGACCGCCGAACTGCTGCGGGGCTGCTCGCTCTCGAGCTTCGCCTTCGACAACCTGGAGGCGGACCAGGGGCTGTTCGTGCCGTACGCGGCCGAGGAGCACGCCACCTACGTCATCGACGTGGAGAAGGGCTACGAGACGTACGAGTCGGTGCTGCGCACCCAGTCGCCGAAGTTCCTGAGGACCACGCTGGCCAAGGAGCGCAGGCTGGGCCGCCGGGCCGGAGCCGTGCGGTTCGTCTTCGACGAGCGCGACCCGGCCGCGCTGCGCGCGCTGATGGAGTGGAAGTCGGCGCAGTACCGCAGGACCGGGCGGCGCGACCGGTTCGCGCAGGAGTGGATCGCCCGGCTCGTGGGCCGGCTCGCCGGGACCCGCGCCGCCCAGTGCACGGGCACGCTGTCGGTCCTGTACGCCGGTGACCGCCCCGTCGCCGCGCACTTCGGGCTGCGCTCGGCGTCCGTCCTGGCCTGCTGGTTCCCGGCGTACGACCCGGAGTTCGCGAAGTACTCGCCGGGTCTGGTGCTGCATCTGCGGATGGCCGAGGCGGCGGCGGCCGAGGGCATCGGCCTGCTCGACATGGGGCGCGGTCCGGCCGCGTACAAGGACTCGCTGAAGACCGGCGAACTCGCCGTCTACGAGGGGGCGGTGACCCGTCCGGGTGTGGGCGCCGCGCTGCACCGGCTGAGCCGCGAGCCCGCGCGCCGCGCGCACGGCTTCGTCCGCGCCCGTCCGCGCCTGGCGGCGCTGGCGG
>NZ_NCTE01000012.1 GCF_002114215.1 Streptomyces sp. 13-12-16
CATCGGTCGCCGAGGCACGGCTTATGACGACCGGGGGATGGAAGGCCGACCCCGAACGGGGAAGGGGGAGCCAGGGAAGGTGGCACCCCGTTCGGGGCGGCCGGTCTACTGGCTGGGGCCGAGGGCCAGGCCGATCACCAGGCCACACGATCCGCTGATCATGATGATGAACAGGACCCCGGCATACCGACCGATGGCGCGCATCACAGGCCGTCCCGGCTGTTGCCGTTCTTGATGGCCAGGCGGGCGCTCAGTTCTTCCCGCGTGGTCGGGGCCACCACGTTGTCCGGCAGGGCATCCCACTCGACGCCACCGCCGACGGGCCTTATCTGCACCCGGGCGCCGACCTCGCCCATGACGACGCCGATACGTCCACTGGCAGTGTCCTTCGCCAGTTCACCGATGCCTGGTCTGGTCTGCTGGTTGCTCGCCATGCGGACGAGCATCCTGCGGCTCATCAGGACGTCGGAACCTCCGACAAACCCCACTTCGGGACGTCCCGCGTCGGGTAGAACGTCCCTAGTGCCGTCCCCAGGTGTTAGGAGAGATTGGGATGCCGAACGAGAGGTTACGTGCTGCCATGGCGGCCGGCGGCTGGACGTACGCCGCCCTTGCGGACAAGGTCGAAGTCGACCCCAAGTCCGTTGAGCGATGGGTCAATCTGGGGCGTACGCCGCGCCGGGCCACGGCCATGCTGGCAGCGGAAATACTAGGAGAAGACGTGCACGCTCTATGGCCCGCGCTCCGGCAGGCACGCCCTGCCCGCGCTGTCAGTCCGGAACTTGTGGCTCTCTACGATCAGCGGGCGGACATCCCCGTGTCCACCTTCGTGGACATCCTGACCCAGGCGCGCGAGCGCATCGACGTGCTGGTGTACGCCGCCGTCTTCCTGCACGAGGCGTACCCGCGGCTCAACGACTTGCTACGAGAGCGAGCGGACGACGGGTGTGCGGTCCGTATCGCGATTGGCGACCCGGACAGTACGAATGTCCAACAGCGCGGCGCGGAGGAGAGGTTCGGCCATGGGATCGAGTCCCGTTGCCGACTCGCCCTCATGCACTACCGCCCGCTTGCCGGGGTACCTGGCATCGAGGTTCGAACCCATGCCACCACGCTCTACAACTCGATCTATCGTGCGGATGACCAGGCACTGGTCAATGCCCATGTCTGGGGCGTGAACGCCTACGGTGCTCCCGTGTGGCATCTCCGGCGCAGCGGGAAGGGCGGCATGTTCGACACCTACGCCAGCAGCTTCGACGCGGTGTGGGAAACCGCGACGCCGGTACGAGAAGGGTGACCATGGCGCGAACCGAGTACTACGACGACCCAGCGGCACCGGAGCCGAACAGCCTGGTGGTCGCCGCGTCCGCCGTGGTCACCGACGACGAAGGGCGCGTACTCCTCCAGCGCCGCAGGGACAACGATCTGTGGGCGCTGCCAGGTGGCGGCATGGAAATGACCGACTCACTCCCAGGAACGGCCGTCCGCGAGGTGAAGGAAGAGACCGGACTGGACGTAGAGATCACCGGGCTCGTGGGCACGTACACCGACCCTCGCCACATCATCGCCTACTCGGACGGTGAGGTGCGCAGGCAGTTCAACGTCTGCTTCACCGCCCGCGTGGTCGGGGGCCGGCTCGCGATCTCGGACGAGTCCACGGAGCTGCGGTTCGTCAAGCCGGAGGAGATCGATCAGCTGCCGATGCACCACACGCAGCGGCTCCGGATCCGGCACTTCATGGAGCACCGTGAGCGGCCCTATCTCGGCTGACCTCGTAGGTATGATCTCCGACGATATTCAGCCCGCCCCACATGCCCCTGCGTAAGCTAGAGCCACCTTGGTAAGGCGGTATAGCGGGGGGTAGGGCAGCATGGACGACCGGCTTCGCGACTTCGCGAAGGGCTCACCCAACTTCGGCTTGCTATATCAGCACCAGCCGCTGCTCTGCTTGTACGGGGCTTCCGCCGAAGCGACCGTGTTCACGAACCCCAATTCCTCCCTGGTCCAGGCGGGCCAGTTCGGCGAGGTCCTCGCCGAGGAACTGGTCGCCCGTATCGGGATACGGATCGAGGGCGACCGGCAGATCGACCGGCTGGCCGCTCTGACCAGGGCCGGAGTCCTCGTTCCGGAGATCCGTGACGACTTCGACCGGCTGCGCCGCGACCGGAACAAGGCCGCCCACAGCCACCTCTTCGACACGGCGCGGGCCCTGGCCGCCGTACGGATCTGCTACCGGCTCGGCCTCTGGTTCCACGATGCCATCGACGGCCGGCGGACCGTCGCCGAGTTCGTGCCGCCCACGGACCCCGGTGACAGCGCTCAGATCACGGATCCGGCCGAGCTGGCCGAGCTGCGCGAGGCCCTCAACGGCCACCGCCAGGCGCTCACACAGGCCCGCATGCGGCTTGCCGAAGCCGACGACGCGCTGGAAGCCGAGCGCAGGGCGCGGGCCGAGGCCGAGAACCTGATCGCCAGCGCTGATGCCAACAAGACCGAACTGCTCGCACAGGTCGAGCAGTTGAGCGCCCAAATCGAAGAGCTGCGCGCCGCCCAGCAGGCGAAGTACGAGGCCGCTCGCAGGCAGCCGCGCACGGTCGACGCCAAGCGGCGCGAAGCGATCATCCACCGCGCCCAGCGGCCCGCCGCACTCAACGAGGTGCAGGCCCGCGAGGCCATCGACGAGATGCTGCATGCGGCGGGATGGGTCGTCCAGGACCGCGATCAGGTCAACCCGGGAGAGAACCAGGGCGTGGCTGTTCGTGAGTTCACGCTGGCTACCGGCCGCGCGGACTACGTCCTGTATGTCGACGGCAGGATCGTGGGTGTGATCGAGGCCAAGCGGGAGGGCGACCACCTCTCCAGCGCCGTGGAGCAGAACGACCGGTACGCGGCCGGTGTTCTCAAGGAGCACCGGCTCGCCGTCTGGCGGGAGACGGAGCCTTTCGCATTCCGCTACGCGACGACCGGCACCGAGACCTATTTCATTAACCGTCTCGACCCCGACGCCCGCTCCCGCGAGGTGTTCTACTTCCACCGTCCCGAGACGGTGGCCGCCTGGATGAGGCGCGCCGACAAGACGCCGGCCGCCCCTACGTTCCGAGCCGCCCTGCGCCGACTGCCCGTGCTAGAGCCGAACGGCCTGCGTCTCGCCCAGATCGATGCCATCAGCGGCCTAGAGAAGTCCCTGGGAGAGGATCGGTCGCGGGCACTGATCCAGATGGCGACTGGCGCGGGTAAGACCTTTACCGCCGTGGCACAGACCTACCGGCTGCTCAAGCACGCCAAGGCGCGCCGAGTCCTGTTCCTCGTCGACCGCAACAACCTGGGCAGGCAGGCGTACGACGAGTTCCGCAAGTTCACCACACCGGACGACGGCCGCAAGCTGTCCGATATCTACAACGTCGACCGGCTCGGGGCGGCGGGCCTCCAGGACACCTCGTCGGTGGTCATTTGCACGATCCAGAAGATGTACTCGCTGCTGCGCGGTGAGACCCTCGTCGATGATGAGCAGGCAGACGAGGCATCGGACAGTACGGCGTACGAGGACACGTACGCGACGGACCTGCCTATCGAGGTCTCCTACAACCCGAAGGTGCCAATCGAGTCCTTCGACCTGATCATCGTGGACGAGTGCCACCGCTCGATCTACGGCCTGTGGCGGGGTGTGCTGGAGTACTTCGACGCACACCTGGTCGGTCTGACTGCCACCCCCACACTCCAGACCCTCGGCTTCTTCGGCCGCAACCTGGTCTCCGAGTACACCTATCCGCAGGCCGTCGCGGACGGCGTGAACGTCGACTTCGACGTCGTACGGATGCGGACCGACCTGCGCGAGAAGGGCGCCGCGACCATCGAGTCGGGCACGACGGTGCGGGTCAAGGACCGGAAGACGCGACGGCAGCGCTACCAGGAGCTGGACGACGACTTCACCTACACGACCGGACAGATCGGCCGCTCGGTGGTGACGGTGGACGAGATCCGGGCGGTGCTCACCGCGTACCGGGACAACTGGCGGCGCTGGTTCCCCGGCCGAACCGAGCTTCCGAAGACCCTGATCTTCGCGGTCGGCGAGGACCATGCGGAAGATGTCCTCGCCCAGGTCAAGGAGGTCTTCGGGCGTGGTGACGACTTCGCGAAGAAGATCACGTACAAGAGCCGCCAGGCCGGCGAGGATCCGGACGAGCTGATCCGCGCGCTGCGGACCTCGCCCCGGATGAGGGTCGCCGTCACCGTCGACATGATCGCGACTGGTACGGACGTGAAGGCCCTGGAGTGCGTGATCTTCCTGCGCGAGGTGCGCAGCGCCGTTCTTTTCGAGCAGATGAAGGGCCGCGGCGCCCGCACTATCGACGCGACCGAGCTCCAGGAAGTTACGCCGGACGCGGACGCATCGGTCCGCAAAGATCGGTTCGTGCTCGTCGATGCGGTCGGCGTGACGGACTCCCCGCTGGTGGATGCCAAGCCGCTGGTGCCGGCGGGCGAGCGGCAGGTCTCGCTGGCCAAGCTGCTTGACAAGGCCGGTACGAAGTCGATCAGTACTGGTGAGGCCGAGATCCTGGCAGGACGACTGGCCCGGCTCAACCAGCAGCTGACGGACGAGGAACGCGAGCAACTGACGCGGGCCTCGGGTGGCCGCACCCTATCGGAGATCGCGGGCGCCATCGTGAAGGCGGTGGACCCGGACCGGCAGGAGCGTGCGCTGGAAGAAGGCGGCCAGGCGGCGGCCAGGCGGCTCGTGGAGGACGCGATCGCGCCGCTGACGGATTATCCCGATCTGCGGCGTCACATCATCGAGATCCGGCGGGACAAGGACTACGTTTTCGACGAGTTCACGGCCGTCGAGGTGACCGACGTCGATGAGATCCCGCGCGAGGAGCGAGCCCGGGAGGAGGTCGGCCGCTGGAGCCGACTTCTGAAGGACGAGCGCGACCGCATCGCCGCGGTCAGCATCGCCCTGACAAGCCCCCGGTCCGTTTCCCCTAAGGAGACGTACGCCGCGCTGAAGGAACTGGCACTGGAGATTCGACGCCCGCAGTACGCGTGGACGCCGCAGGCCCTGTGGACCTACTACGAGGACCTGGGCGCTGCGGTCCACTTTGACAACGGCCGGGAGGCGGGAGTCCCTGATTTGATCTCGCTCATCAGATACGAACTCGGGGTGGACGAGGAACTGCGTCCCTACCGTGAGACGGTGGAGGAGCGTTTCGAGGGGTGGCTGCTCAAGCAACAGCAGGCCGGGGCGGACTTCTCAGAGGAGCAGCTGTGGTGGCTGCGGTCCATACGAGACGTGGTGGCGAGCGATGTCGGGATCAGTACGGCGGAGTTCAACGCCGAGCCCTTCAAGGGAAAGGGCGGCGGGCGGGGGTTCGCGCACGCATTTCCGGGGCGGGATGTTCGGACGTTGTTGAGTGAGCTGAATCGAGAGTTGGCTTGAGCGGGTTGGGTCATTACACGGAAATTCCCCTGGGGTGGGCCCTCGTTCCCCTAGGGGATGTTTGCATTCCCGTAAATAAACTAGGGTCGGACGGGTTCCCAGGTGCGCGCTTTCGGTATATCGACATCGGCTCGGTGAGCGGCTCGGATCAGCAGATCACTTCAGCTGATTGGGTTGAATCCAAAAGTGCCCCTGGTAGGGCTCGGCAGATTGTTCAAGCCGGTGACACCGTTTATTCTACTGTTCGCCCTTACCTGCGAAAGATTGCATACGTACCAGAGCAGCTAAGCGGACACATTGCCTCTACAGGGTTCGCCGTCATTCGACCGCACGTCGAGATTAACTCTCGATACCTCTTCTATGTTGTGCAGAGTGCGTTGTTTGAGAAACAGCTCCTTCCGAAACAGCGAGGCGTAAGCTATCCGGCCGTCCGGGATGCTGACGTATTCGAAACCCATATTCCTATTCCGCCTGCTGCTGAACAGCAGCGAATCGTCGAAGCTCTCGATGACCACCTCTCTCGTCTCAATGCGGCGACCGAGGCTGTAACTAGAGCGCAGCGGCGCATTAGACCGTTCGTTGGCGCCTTGCTGGACAGGATAGCTCTCGGAGCATCTTCGGCTACTCATCTCGACCGGGACGCAGACAGTGCCAGCCAGCGGTTGCTTATTGGTCTTTCGAGTAAACGTTTCGACTATGCCTCTTTGCCGCCTCTGCCTGAGGGCTGGCTTTGGCGTCGATCCTCTGACGTCTGTGAGTTCATTAACAGTGGGTCTACGCCTAAGGCTCATTTGATGCACGCTGGAAGTGGTGATGTCCCTTTCTTGAAGGTGTACAACATCACTCAGGATGGGCAAGTTGACTTCACCAACAAACCGACCTACGTCGACCATGAGACGCACGAGAATCAGTTGAAGCGGTCGCGCGTGCGACCGGGGGACGTGCTCACGAATATTGTGGGTCCGCCCCTGGGGAAGACCGCGGTTGTTCCTGATCAACACCCTGAATGGAACATTAACCAGGCCATCGTTGCTTTTCGCGCTGGTCCTGAAGTCCTGCCGGAATGGCTGGCTCTCGTGCTTCGCTCGCCGGTAATTCTGGATATGCTAAGAAAGACAGCAAAGGCGACCGCTGGTCAGTTCAATATTGCGCTATCGACATGCCGTGAGCTGCCCTTGCCTATTCCGCCAATCGACGTGCAGCTTGACCTTGTCGTGCAGTCCGCAGGGTTGCTGGAATTCAGTGACCGTTTCGCTGCGCAGGTAACCCCCATCTCCTTGCGCGCCAAGAACCTCCGACAAGCAGTCCTAAGGCTGGCTTTCGAGGGTGGCCTCGTCCCCCAAGCCCCCACCGACGAGCCCGCTTCCGTTCTCTTGGAGCGCATCCGAGGCGAGCGCAAGGCCCAGAATGGCAAGACCAAGCGCACGACTCGCCGCCCAGGCAAGACCGTGGCCACCGCCGACGCCGCGCCGCCCGCTGCCACCGCAGCCCCCACTACCGCCATTCAGCAGGAGCTTCCGCTGTGACCTCTGCATCCCCCGCCCTGGCGCACGCGCAGACCAACGCCCTGGTCGGCAAGCTCTGGAACTACTGCAACGTCCTGCGGGACAACGGCCTGTCCACCATTGAGTACGTTGAGCAGCTCTCGTACCTGCTCTTCCTAAAGATGGCCGACGAAATCGCCTCCGACCCTTTCACTGAAGAGGAGGCAAAGACCGTTGTACCCGCCGAGTACGACTGGCAGTCACTCGCTCGTCTCAAGGGCATCGACCTCGAAGTCCATTACCGCAAAACCCTCGAGGCGCTTGCCAAGAACCCCGGCACCACCCTCGGTACGATCTTCGCGAAGGCTCAGAACAGGATCACCGAGCCTGCCCTGCTCGAAAAGCTGGTCGTCGAGCTGATCGGCAAGGAGGACTGGACGATCCAGGGGACGGACCTCAAGGGTGATGCCTACGAGGGTCTGCTTGCAAAGGGCGCGGAGGACACGAAGACTGGCGCCGGCCAGTACTTCACCCCCCGCGCGCTCATCGACGCCATGGTCGACGTGATGCAACCGGGCCCCGAGGACACGATCACCGACCCAGCCTGCGGTACCGGCGGCTTCCTGATCGCTGCGCACAGCTACATCCGTAAGCACCACATGCAGCACCTGTCACGGGAACAGCGTCTCGCGCTCGGGTCCGGCAAGATCTGGGGTAACGAGCTGGTCACTGGTACGGCCCGTCTGGCCGCGATGAACATGCTGCTGCACGGCATCGGTGACGCCGACGGCGAGTCGCTCATCACCGTTGGTGACGCCCTTGCCAACAAGCCTGAGCGCCACGCGTCGCTCATCCTCGCCAATCCGCCCTTTGGCAAGAAGTCCGCGATCACGATCGTTGGCACGGATGGTAAGGCCGAGAAGGAAGACATTTCGTACGAGCGGGACGACTTCCGCGCCACCACCACTAACAAGCAGCTCAACTTTCTCCAGCACATCATGTCGCAGCTGGAGA
This sequence comes from Streptomyces sp. 13-12-16, assembly GCF_002114215.1. Classification (GTDB taxonomy): domain Bacteria; phylum Actinomycetota; class Actinomycetes; order Streptomycetales; family Streptomycetaceae; genus Streptomyces. The sequence continues at coordinate 7,933 of NZ_NCTE01000012.1, forward strand.
TGAACGGCCGCGCGGCTGTTGTCCTGCCGGACAACGTGCTTTTCGAAGGTGGCGCAGGCGAGAAGGTGCGCCGCCGCCTGCTGGAAGAGTTCGATCTGCACACGATCCTTCGCCTGCCGACCGGCATCTTCTACGCGGGCGGTGTCAAGGCTAACGTCCTGTTCTTTGAGAAGAAGCCGCCCCGCAGTGGGGGAGCCCATAACACCTCGAAGCTCTGGGTCTACGACTTCCGTACCGCCAAGCACTTCACCCTCAAGCAACACCCGCTGACCCGCGCCGCGCTGGACGAGTTCGTCGAGGCGTACCTCCCCGGTAAGCCGCGCAGCGAGCGGGTGGAGTCAGAACGTTTCAAGTCCTTCGACTACGACGAGCTCATCGCCCGAGACAAGGTGAATCTCGACATCAAGTGGATGAAGGACCCGGCGCTCGACGACGCCGACAGTCTTCTCCCGCCCGAGGTGATCGCCCAGGAGATCGTCGAGGACTTGCAGGCCGCGCTGAGTGAGTTCGCGGCCATCGCGGAGGCCCTTGGTGGTGAGGTCTCGGCCGACACCGACGCGATTGAGCCAACTGAGAGTGGTTGATCCACAACTGGGTTGCCCCTCCTCCGTCCCGCCGGAATCCTGAATGCCAGACCAGCGAGACGGGGGAGTTCCATGCCGGCCGCACAGCCGCAGACACGCGAGTTCCGGGCGTTCCTAACCAACCTCGAGTACGCCCGGAAGATGATCGTTGCGGGTCAGAGCCTGGCTGCCTTCCAGTCCCCGGTCATCGACATCGGTGACTTCTACCGAGCCGCGTGGGTACAGGCCGTCAGCGCCATCGACCACTGGTTCCACGAGGAGCTGTACCGGCGGGTGGCAGAGCTGGCCGCTGAGGACAGTCCTCAGATGCCTTACCAACTGACGAAGTTCGAGCTGCCCCTGGTCAAGGTGGAGGAAGTTCGGCGCGGTACCACCACACTCGCTGACGCAGTCTCCGAGCATGTCAAGGCGAAGTGGGGCAACGCGGCACTGCAGAACCCTCGCAAGATCAGCGAGGCGCTGAAGCTGGTGACGGAAGAGGACATCTGGGCCAGGGCCGCCGTCCAGCTCAACGAGTGGAACCACGGCCGTACGTCCATGAACGCGCAGACCCTGAAGCAGAAGTACAACTCGATCACAGATCGCCGCAATAGGATCGCCCACGATGCGGACCTGCTGGACGGCGACCTCAAGCGTCGCCGCCCGATTTCCGATGCCGATGTGACCGACGCGATCGACTGGATCGAGCGCATCGCCCTTGCGATCGCCACTGTGCTTGGATGAGGCGATCTCTCAGATACCGTCATTGCGGCAACGTCACTGTTGGATTTTGACGGCAACTCTGACGGCAACGACGGCACACAGACCCGCATGATCGCCAACTTGGGCGACCGGAGCAAGATGCCGCCAGTACTCCCCAAGGCGTGCTGCCCGATCCTACGGATCAGAAGGTTGCAGGTTCGAATCCTGCCGAGTGCACAGCGAGCCGGAGGCCCCGTGGAGTGATCCACGGGGCCTCCGGCTTTCCCCTTTTTCCGCTCCGGAGTGCGGGGGTACCCGGCCGCGGGGGCCGGGTACCCGCAGCGGTCAGGCGTTGTCCGTGGTCCTGCGGCGGCGTGCGGCGAAGACGGCTCCGGCGCCGAGTGCGGCGGTGAGGGCGCTCGTGAGGGCGAGCGGCGCCATCGCTGAGGACGTACCGGTCGCGGCGAGGCTGCCGCCGACGCGGGTTCCGGTGACCACCGTCCGCTCGGTCACGCCGCCCTGCGCGGAGGGGCCCTTGTCCGTGCCGGGCTTCGTGGTCTCCGGTCGCTTGTCGTCGTTCTCGCCGGCCGGGCCGGGCTCGGCTTCCTCGGCCGGGCCGGTCTCGCTGCCGACGGGCAGGAGCTTGAAGTCGTAGCGCTTCATCGGGCCCAGGACGCAGGGGTTGTACGCGCTCTGGGCGTCACCGGCGAACAGGGCGAAGGCGTCGGTGTCCTCGGCCACGGAGCCGACCGTCATCCGCAGCTTCACGTCGTTGCGCTCGCCCGGCCCGATGCTGTCGATGTGCGCGATGTGCCCGGGCCCGTCGCCGTTGAGGGTCCGCCAGTCCGAGCCGTCGGACCACTTCACCTCCAGGGCGCTCTTCGCGTCGCGCCGTTCGCCTTCCACGTGGAAGAACACCAGGGGGTCCACGGTCAGGGCGCGGTCGGTTCCGTTGGTCACGCGCAGGGTGAAATCGACGGTGGTTCCGGCGACGACCTTGGACGGAAGTCCCACCGCGAGGGAGGTCAGCCCGTTCTCGCGGACGCACTTCTTGGCGGTGGCGAGTGCTTCCTCGGCGGCCTCCTTGGCCTTCTCGGCCTTCTCGAGGGCGACCTGGAACATGCTGTGCTCGCGTGCCGCCGCCACCCTGGCGTCGCTCAGCGCGGTGCCGGCCTTCTCGGCCTCGGCGTCGGCCTCCTGCTGGGCGGTGACCGCCTTCGTCAGTTCTTCCCGGGCGGCTTCGAGGGCCTTCTGCGCCTCGGCCTTCCCCGCGTCGTCCTGGGCCGCTTCGAGTTCCGCCTCGGCGTCCTTGACGGCCTGCTCGGCCGCCTTCGTGACGTCGGCCGCCTCCTTCGCCGTCTTGTCCGCGGCGATCATCGCGGCCCTGAGCGGGTGCGTGTCGGACTCCAGGGCCTTCAGGGTGGCCTTGGCCGCCTCCTGCCCTTCCTCCTTGGCGATGACGGCTTCCTCGTACGCCTTCTTCGCGTCGGCGGCGGCCTTGACCAGTTCCGCGTACGTCGGCTGCTGCTGCACCTGCCCCGCGGACGTCCCGGCGGCGAGGGCCGGAGCGGCGGTGAGGAGCGTGACGGGCGCGGTCACCGCGACGGCGGCGGCCACGGCGAGGGTACGGCTGAATCTCACTAGGGACCTTTCCTGGTGGGAAGCGGGAGAGAACGGCCAGCGAGAAGAAAATGCGGGCATCCTGCGTATTGTCGAGTTTATTTGACCGGGGTGGTGCGGGCCGGTGCTTTTTGCCGTACCGCGGTCCCCTCCGGGAATATTCGGCTGAAGGAAACGGGCGAATGAGGATGGTTGTTCAGGGCGCCTGAATTTATCTGTGGCGTATGTCACCCCGGCGGCCGGGGTGGGGTGGGGCCGGTCGTCAACGGGCGTGCGTTCGGGGTCGGTTCACGCCTCGGATTCTCCCTGGCGCAGGGGTCGTGGAATTCCCGGAAGGTCCAGAGGATTTGCGCGGTACCGGCTGGGGCGGCGGGGTGTTCCGGTCGGCGGGGAAGGAGTTTTTCCGGGGCGATGCCGGGGGTGGCCCTTACGTCCGCCGCGCCCGTGTACCGGGATTCCGGTCGCGCGGCACGGGTGTCACTCCGGACGCCGGGGATTCTCGTGACGCCGGAGCGCGGTGCGGAGGTGGTTGGTCAGGGCGGTGGCCGCCGCCGTGAGGAAGATGAAGGTGTAGAGGATCTGCAGGATGGTCACCAGGCGGGCCGCCTGGCCGTGCGGGGTGATGTCGCCGTAGCCGACGGTGGCGAGGGTGACCACGGTGAAGTAGAGGGCGTCGAGGCGGGTGTCGAGGCCGACGAGCTCGCCGGGGTCCTGGGCCAGGGCCAGGTAGGTGGTCGCGAAGACCAGGATGGACAGGGTCATCAGCAGGGGGATGACCAGTCCTGGACGGATGTTCGGGAGTCCGAGCAGGACGTGGACCACCTGCCTCAGCAGCAGGACGGCCACGAGCACCAGGGCGAGGACGAAGAGGGTCCAGCTCAGGGCCGGCCGGTGCGGGCCCAGACCGTCCAGGGGCAGGAGGAAGTAGGCGGTGACCATCGCCACCACACCCGCCACCCCGGCCAGTCCGGGCCAGAAGACCCTCCAGTCCGCGAACGTGCGCTCTACGCCCTGGACTCGCGGCGTGGTGCGCACAGGGCCCAGATGATGAAGCCGTCGATGACGAGGAGGGCGATCGCCCAGACCGGTGCGTAGGGCAGCCACACGAAGTTGGCGATCATGCTGAGCCCGGCCAGCGCGATGCCCACCATGCGGGCCCAGGTGGCCCCGGTGAACAGGGCGAGACCGGCGACGGTCACCAGGGCGCCGAGGATCAGGTGGATCCAGCCCCAGCCGGTGAGGCTGAACTCGTAGGTGAAGTTCCGGGTGGCGACGAAGACGTCGTCCTGGGCGATGGCGGCGATGCCCTGGAAGATCGCCATGATGCCGCCGAACGTCATCAGGACCGCCGCTGCCGCCGTCCAACTCGTCGCCCAAGGGCTCTTGGCCTCCCACCCGGCCTGATGGTGGCGCGTGCCGCTGACATTGCTCGCCATGTGTCCGACCTTTCGGCTGTCCCCGAGCGTTGCGGCCCCTCCACCAGGTTTGCACTCCGGTTCCCGCTCGGCACCTCGGCGTCCCGGTCGGTGCGGCAGTGCTCCTCCGGGTAGTCGGTCGCGACCGTGTTCGCGCGGCGGAACCAGTCGTGGAGCACGGCGATCTCCTCGGGGGCGGTCGGCGAAGAGCTCGTCGACGCGGGCGTCGTGGGGGTCGTGGATCTCGCGCGTGCGGGCCGGGGCGGCCGACAGCGCTTCCACGCGGACGCGGCGGCGGTCCTCGGGGGCGGGGCGGACCGACGGCCGGACCGCGGCGCACGGGCGTTGTCAGTGGTGCCCCCTAGTGTCGTCGGAGATGGCACAGGCATGGAGATGCTCGGGGCTGCGGTGGTCGGCGGACGGTCCCGTGCTGGCGTGGGAGGGCGGCCGGCGCTCCGCGCTGACCCGGGGGAAACGGGTGGCCTTCGGGATCGGGGAAGGGGGAGAGCGGACATGCGTGGGAGCACGGGGGCACGCGTGTCCGCTCGGGGCGGCCGTTCCGGGGCGGAGCACGGGGGCGCGCTGCGAGGAGTGCGCCCGGCTGAACCGGGCGCACTCGGTGGCCGCCGACACCCTCGCGGACGATCCGCGGCCCTACCGCGTGTACCTGGCGTGGTTCGGGCCGGGAATGACCAAGGTCGGGATCACCGCGGTACGGCGGGGGCCGGCGCGGCTGCTGGAGCAGGGAGCGGTCTGCTTCAGCTGGCTGGGGACCGGGCCGCTGATGGCGGCACGGCGCACCGAGGAGCTGCTGCGCGCCGCGCTCCGCGTGCCCGACCGGATCCCCTACGCCGGCAAGCGGGCGGTACGGGCGGTCCTCCCGGACGGGGAGGAGGAGCGGGCGGCCGAGATCGCCGGGCTGCACGCGCGGGCGGTCGCCCTGGAGGGATGGCCGGAGTCGCTCACCCGTGAGCCGTTCCGGCCGGTCGATCACGTGGGGGTGTTCGGGCTGTCGGGGGTGCCGGCCGCCGTGGGGGAGGTGAGCGAGCTGGTCGCCGGGGGCGCGGTGAGCGGGGAGCTGGTGGCCGCCGCCGGTCCGGATCTGCACCTGGCGACGGGGAAGGGCGTCGTGGTGCTGGACACCCGGCTGCTGACCGGGTGGGAACTGCTCCCGGCCCCGGGACGGGAGTTCGCGGTGCCGGTCAGGGCGGTCAGGGACCGGGCTGCGGCGCAGGACGGGCTGTTCTGATCCGGGGCCCGCGGCACTCGGAACCCGTGGGACGGCCGCCGGGCGTCCACCCCGGTACTACGAGGGGGCCTCTCCCCGCGAAACACCCGCACGAGCGGCGTCACGCCGGGGGAAGCCTCCCTCACCGGACGGCGACGGAACGTGCCGGCGGCATCCCTCTGGACCCCGGTCGGGGTCGCGGGTGATCGTGGGCGGCATGAGCGCTCACCCCGGCACCCGGACCGAAGCCGACGACGTACGGAGCTTCTGGGAGGGGCTCGGGCTGCCCGGGCTCGTCGACGTGCACACGCACTTCATGCCGGAGCGGGTGCTGCACAAGGTGTGGGCCTACTTCGACGCGCTCGGGCCGCTGACCGGCGGCGTCGAGTGGCCGATCACCTACCGGGAGGAGGAGGCCGCACGGGCCGCGCTGCTGCGGGGGTTCGGCGTGCGCGGCTTCACCGCCATGCTCTACCCGCACAAGCCGGGCATGGCGCGCTGGCTGAACGGCTGGGCGGCCGACTTCGCCGCCCGCACCCCCGACTGCCTGCACACCTCCACCCTCTTCCCCGAGCCCGGGGTCGTGGATCACGTCCGGGACGCCGTCGACGGCGGCGCGCGGGTCTTCAAGGCACACGTGCAGGTGGGCGCGTACGACCCGGCCGACGAGATGCTCGACGGCGCCTGGGGACTGCTCGCCGAGGCGGGCGTACCGGTGGTGATCCACTGCGGGTCCGGGCCCGCGCCCGGCAAGCACACGGGCCCCGAGCCGATCGCCCGGGTCCTGGCCCGGCACCCCCGGCTGCGGCTGATCGTGGCGCACCTGGGGATGCCCGAGTACGAGGACTTCCTGGACCTCGCCGAGCGGTACGGCCAGGTGCGGCTGGACACCACGATGGCGTTCACCGACTTCAGCGAGCGCCTGGCGCCGTTCCCCCGGCGGGCCCTGCCCCGGCTGGCCGCCCTCGGCGACCGGATCCTGCTCGGCTCGGACTTCCCGAACATCCCCTACCCCTACCTCCACCAGCTCCACGCGCTGGAGCGGCTGGACCTCGGGGACGCCTGGCTGCGGGCGGTCTGCCACGACAACGCGGCCCGGCTCTTCGGCCTGCCCGGCTGAGCGGGGCCGCCCCGCCCGGGCTGAGAACGGCCTGTGAGTTTCTCAGGTAAAACACAGGTTGCCGAAAGGGTGTTCTCAGAGGCCCCGGACATCGTGTGCGGTATGACCACGATCTCGCCCCAGGGGCGCACCGAACTGCTGAGGCCGGACGGGAGCCCCGTCCGCGTGCTTGTGGTGGACGACGAGCAGTCGATCACCGAGCTGCTGTCCATGGCCCTGCGGTACGAAGGCTGGCAGATCCGCAGCGCCGGGGACGGCCAGGGGGCCATCCGCACCGCCCGCGAGTTCCGGCCCGACGCCGTCGTCCTGGACATGATGCTGCCGGACATGGACGGCCTGGCCATCCTCGGCCGGCTGCGCCGCGAGCTGCCGGACGTGCCCGTACTGTTCCTCACCGCCAAGGACGCCGTCGAGGACCGCATCGCCGGACTGACCGCCGGCGGCGACGACTACGTCACCAAGCCGTTCAGCCTGGAGGAGGTCGTCGCCCGGCTGCGCGGGCTGATCCGCCGCTCCGGCGCGGCCGACCGCCGCTCCGAGTCGGTGCTGGTCGTCGGCGACCTCACCCTCGACGAGGACAGCCACGAGGTCACCCGCGGCGGCGACGGCATCCACCTCACCGCCACCGAGTTCGAGCTGCTGCGCTTCCTCATGCGCAATCCGCGGCGCGTGCTCAGCAAGGCCCAGATCCTCGACCGGGTCTGGTCGTACGACTTCGGCGGGCAGGCGAACGTCGTCGAGCTGTACATCTCGTACCTGCGCCGGAAGATCGACGCGGGCCGGGAGCCGATGATCCACACCCGGCGCGGCGCCGGCTACATGATCAAGCCCGCGGTCTCGTGAGCGGACGGCGACGGCCGCGTCCGCGGCGGCGAGCGCGCACCCCGCGCACACTGCGGACGCGGCTCGTCGTCGCGTCCGTGGTGCTGATCGCGGTGGTGTGCGCGGTGATCGGTTCGGTGACCACGCTGGCACTGCGGTCGCATCTGTACGAGCAGCTCGACGGGCAGCTGCGTGAGGTGGCCATGCGCGCGGCCGGCGGGCCGGTGGGCGACCGGCCGCGCCCCGACCTGCTGAACCAGGAGGACCCCCTCGACTTCGTCGTCAAGGGGCCGCAGGGCTTCGGCACCATCGGCGCGGTCGTCGAGGACGGCACGGTGACCGAGGGGATCGTCAGCGAGTCCAGGGCGGAGAACGGCTTCACCACGCCCGAGGCCGCCGATCTCTCCGCGTCCCAGTTGGCGGCCCTCGCCGCCGTCCCGCAGGACCAGAGGCCGCACACCGTGGACATCCCGGGACTGGGCAAGTACCGGGTCACCTATGAGAGCGGCCGCAACGGTGCGTTCTACACCGCCCTGCCCACGGCGGACGTCGACAACACCATCAACACCCTGATCCTCGTCGAGATCAGCGTCACCGCCGCCGGGCTCATCGCCGCCTCCCTCGCCGGAGTCGTCATCGTCAGCGTCGCCACCCGCCCCCTCCGCAAGGTCGCCGCCACCGCCACCCGCGTCTCGGAACTGCCCCTGCACACCGGCGAGGTGAACCTCGAGGAGCGCGTCCCCGAGTCCGAGTGCGATCCGCACAGCGAGGTCGGCCGGGTCGGCGCCGCGCTGAACCGGATGCTCGACCACGTCCACGGGGCGCTGCACGCCCGCCAGGAGAGCGAGACCCGGGTACGGCAGTTCGTCGCGGACGCCAGCCATGAGCTGCGTACGCCCCTGGCCTCCATCCGGGGGTACGCCGAACTCACCCGGCGCGGCCGGGAGCAGGTCGGCCCCGACACCCGGCACGCGCTCGGACGGATCGAGTCCGAGGCGAGCCGGATGACCCTGCTCGTCGAGGACCTGCTGCTGCTCGCCCGCCTGGACGCGGGCCGGCCCCTGCAGTTCGAGGAGACCGACCTCGTACCGCTCGTCGTGGACACCGTCAGCGACGCCCGGGCCGCCGGCCAGGAGCACGTGTGGCGGCTCGAACTGCCCGACGAGCCCGCGCCGGTGTGCGCCGACGCCGCCCGGCTCCAGCAGGTGCTCGTCAACCTGCTGGGCAACGCCCGCAACCACACCCCGCCGGGCACCACCGTCACCGCGCGGGTGCGCCGCAACGGGCCCTGGCTCCGCGTCGACGTGGTCGACGACGGGCCGGGCATCCCGCCCGCACTGCTCCCGCGCATCTTCGAACGGTTCGCGCGCGGCGACTCGGCACGCACCCGGGCCACCGGTTCGACCGGTCTGGGCCTGGCCATCGTGCAGGCCGTGGCGACCGCGCACGGCGGTGCCGTGACCGTCGACAGCGTGCCCGGACACACCGCGTTCACGCTCCATCTCCCCGCCGTCGAACCGCGGTCGGCGCCCGAGCCGTACTCACAGCCACGGCACAGCGTCACCACACGGGCACGACAGGGCGTCTGAGCAGAGTCGGTTCCATGCGAACCGATTCTTCTCCCGGCACCCTGCCGGCGCGGGAGCACCTCCCGGCCGCCGGAGCGGGCACGCCGGTCCTGGACGTAGTGATCCCCGTCTACAACGAGGAGAAGGACCTCAAGCCGTGCGTCCGCAGACTGCACGAGCACCTGACCCGCACCTTCCCCTACGCCTTCCGCATCACGATCGCCGACAACGCCTCCACGGACAGCACCCCGCACGTGGCCGGCCGGCTGGCGGAGCGGCTCCCGCAGGTGCGGTCGGTGCGCCTGGAGCAGAAGGGGCGCGGCCGGGCGCTGCGGACCGTCTGGTCCGCCTCGGACGCCCCCGTCCTCGCCTACATGGACGTGGACCTGTCCACCGACCTCAACGCGCTGCTGCCGCTGGTCGCCCCGCTGATCTCCGGCCACTCCGACCTCGCCATCGGCTCCCGGCTGAGCCGCAGCTCCCGCGTCGTGCGGGGCGCCAAGCGGGAGTTCATCAGCCGCTCGTACAACCTGATCCTGCGCGGCTCGCTCCAGGCCCGCTTCTCCGACGCGCAGTGCGGGTTCAAGGCGATCCGCCGTGACGTGGCCCAGGTGCTGCTGCCGCTGGTGGAGGACAGCGGCTGGTTCTTCGACACCGAGCTGCTGGTCCTCTCCGAGCGTGCGGGGCTGCGCATCCACGAGGTGCCGGTCGACTGGGTCGACGACCCCGACTCCACCGTGCACATCGTGAGGACGGCGACCGACGACCTCAAGGGCGTCTGGCGGGTCGGCAGGGCCCTGGCCACCGGCTCGCTGCCGCTGGACCGGCTCGCCCGCCCCTTCGGCGACGACCCGCGCGACCGCACCCTTCAGGACGTGCCGCAGGGACTGGCCCGCCAGCTCGTCGGCTTCTGCGTCGTCGGCGTCCTGTCCACCCTCTTCTACCTGCTGCTCTACAGCGGCTTCCGGACCTTCACCGGCTCCCAGGCCGCCAACGGGCTCGCCCTGCTGGTCTCGGCGGTCGCCAACACCGCCGCCAACCGGCGGCTCACCTTCGGGGTGCGGGGGCGCGGCGGGGCCGTACGGCACCAGGCGCAGGGGCTGGTCGTCTTCGGCATCGGTCTCGCCCTGACCAGCGGCTCGCTCGCCGCGCTCAACACCGCCACCAGCGACCCCGCCCACTCCACCGAGCTGGCGGTCCTGGTCGCGGCCAACCTCGCGGCGACCGTGCTGCGGTTCCTGCTCTTCCGGGCGTGGGTGTTCCCGGACCGCGGCCACGGGGCCGCACCGGCACCCGCGCCCGCCCGTGGGGACGACCGTTCCTGGCAGGAGGCGACCCTGCCGCTCCAGCCGGTCCGCTCGCCGCTCCCCACCCGTCCGTCCCGCCCTTCCGACCTCGACCCGAGGGACCTTCGATGACCACGCGGTACGACCAGACGAGTCCCCCGGCGGACCCCGCCACCTGGGGACCCCCGGAGGGGGCCCGGCACGCGGCCCCCGGTACGGGCGAACCCCGCGGGCCCCTCGCCCGCAGAGCGTGGCGCGGCCGGCCCGAGGACCCCCGCTGGGTGCGCCCCGCCTTCCTCGGCCTGCTGCTGGCGACCGGGCTGCTCTACCTCTACGGCCTGAGCGCCTCCGGGTACGCCAACTCCTTCTACTCGGCGGCCGTCCAGGCGGGCAGCGAGTCCTGGAAGGCGTTCTTCTTCGGCTCGCTGGACGCGGCGAACGCCATCACCGTGGACAAGCCCCCGGCCTCGCTGTGGCCGATGGAGCTCTCGGTGCGGGTCTTCGGCCTGAACTCCTGGGCGATCCTCGTGCCCGAGGTGCTCATGGGCGTCGGCACGGTCGCCGTCGTGTACGCGGCCGTACGCCGCCGCTCCGGCCCGGCGGCCGGTCTGATCGCGGGCGCGGTCCTCGCGCTCACCCCGGTCGCGGCGCTGATGTTCCGGTTCAACAACCCGGACGCGATGCTGGCGCTGCTGATGTCCGTCGCCTGCTACCTCGTCGTCCGCGCCCTGGAGGACGGCCGTACGAAGTGGCTGGTGTGGGCCGGGGCCGCGATCGGCTTCGCGTTCCTCGCCAAGACCCTCCAGGCCTTCCTGATCCTCCCGGCCCTCGCACTGGTCTACGGCGTCTGCGCTCCCGTGCGGCTGAGGAAGCGGCTGGGCCAACTGGCCCTGGCGACCCTCGCGCTGGTCGTCTCCGGCGGCTGGTGGGTGGCGGCCGTCGAGCTGTGGCCGGCGTCGTCGCGGCCGTATGTCGGCGGCTCGCAGAACAACAGCTTCCTGGAGCTGACCTTCGGCTACAACGGCCTCGGCCGGCTCAACGGCGAGGAGACCGGAAGCGTCGGCGGCGGTGGCGGCGCGGGCGGCGGACAGTGGGGCGAGACCGGCTGGGACCGGATGTTCAACGCCGAGATCGGCGGCCAGATCTCCTGGCTGCTGCCCGCCGCGCTGATCCTGCTCGTCGCCGGCCTGGTCCTCACCCGGAAGGCCGCACGGACCGACCTCGCCCGCGCCTCGTTCCTGGTGTGGGGCGGCTCGCTGCTGATGACGATGGTGGTCTTCAGCTACATGGCCGGCATCTTCCACCAGTACTACACGGTGGCCCTCGCCCCCTACCTCGCGGCCGTGGTCGGCACGGGCGCGGCGGCCCTGTGGGAGAAGCGGCGGGCGCTCTGGGCGTCGCTCGCCCTGGCGGCCGCCGTCACGGCCACGGCCGCCTGGGGGTACGTGCTGCTCGACCGCACGCCCGACTACCTGCCGTGGCTGAAGTGGCTGGTGCTGGTCGGCGGGCTGGTCGCCGCCCTCGGGCTGGTCTTCGCGGGCAAGGTGGGGCGCCGGGTGGCGCTCGCGGCGGCGGGGCTGGGCCTGGTGGCCGCGCTGGCCGGTCCGACGGCGTACACGCTGAGCACCGTGCAGGAGGGACACACCGGTTCGATCGTCACC
>NZ_NCTE01001245.1:0-771 GCF_002114215.1 Streptomyces sp. 13-12-16
CGACGCCCGGTACGCGGCGACCGGTGTCGCGCTGGCGCTGCTGCTCACGGCCGCGGGGCTGTGCGCGCTGCTGCTGCGGCTGCTGCCGGGGCGGCGGCCGGCGGGCGAGCAGGAGGTGCTCGACTGGTTCGACGCGTGGCTGGACGAGTACCGGCCGACGGTCGGCCTGTACTTCTCCGGCGGCCCGTCCTCCGCCTACCAGGCCAACATGTGGCTGGAGCCGCTGGCCGGGCTCGGCGGGCGGCCGGTGATCGTGCTGCGGGAGCGGTTCATGGTGCCGAGGATCGCGGCGACCGACATCCCGGTCGTGTGCCTGCCGAAGGTGTCCACGCTGATGCGTCTCGAGCGGTCCACGCTCCAGGTGCTCATCCACCCGTCGAACTCCGGGAAGACCTCGCAGGTGCTGCGGATCCCCACGATCAAGCACGCCTTCGTCAACCACGGCGAGAGCGACAAGCTGTCGTCCTGCAACCCGTACGCGAAGGCGTACGACGAGGTGTGGGTGGCCGGTCCGGCGGCGCGCGAGCGGTACGCGCTGGCCGAGGTGGGGGTCGAGGACAAGGACGTGGTGGAGATCGGCCGCCCGCAGCTGGACGCCGTACGCCCGTACGCGGGCCCGCCCACCGGCGCGTACACGACCGTGCTGTACGCGCCGACCTGGGAGGGCTGGGACGGCAACCCGGGCAACACGTCGGTGGTCGCGGCCGGTGAGAACCTGGTGCGGGCGCTGCTCGCCGACCCGGGGGTGCGGCTGCTGTACAAGCCGCATCC
>NZ_NCTE01001245.1:962-8507 GCF_002114215.1 Streptomyces sp. 13-12-16
GTCCCGTGCCGTCGGGGGAACCGGCCCGGCGTGCCGCGGAGCTGGACCGGCTCACCACGGCGGTGTTCCGGGCGGGCGCCGATCAGGTCGAGCGGATGCTGGTGCAGTCCGCGCCGGAGCCGGGCCGGGCGCAGGCGGTGGCGCGGGCGGCAAAGGCCTGGGAGGAGGCGTACTGGGCGTCGCTGCCGGAGTGGGAGCACCAGGTCGTCACGGACGCCCGGCCCGAGCTGTACTCCTGCTTCGACGTCGCCGACCTGCTGATCAGTGATGTGTCGAGCGTGATCAGCGACTTCCTGGCGAGCGAGAAGCCGTACGCGGTGGCGAACACCAGCGGGCTGCCCGAGGAGGCGTTCCGCACGGCGTTCCCGACGGTGGCGGCGGCGACGGTGCTGACGCCGGACGCGGCCGGGGTGCCGGCGCTGCTGGAGTCGGTCCGTGATCCGCGCAAGGACGACTTCGTGGCCGCCCGCGCGGAGTTGAAGCGGCGTCTGCTGGGGCCTGCCGTGCCGACGTCCCAGCAGCGCTTCGCGGCGGCCGTCCAGGACCTGTGTGCGGCGGCGCGGGAGCACAGGGTCCGTGCGACCCGTCGCCTGGGTGCGGAGCTGCCCGGTCAGCGGCACCAGACCGCCGACGCGGCGGCACCCGTCCCCTTCGTCCCGCACCGGCCGTCCCGCCGCGCGTAGCCCCCGGCCGGAGCACAGAAGGATTCTCGCCCCCGCCGCCCCTTCCCGTCCCGAAACTGGGGCTCCGCCCCAGACCCCGCTCCTCAAACGCCGGAGGGGCCGACTTCCGGCCCCTCCGGCGTTTGAGGAGCGGGGGTTCCGGGGGCAGCGCCCCCGGGGGACGGGGACGGGAAGGGGCGGCGGGGGCGGAAGAAGGTTCAGGCTGCCGCAGGCTTACGGGACGGAGTCAGCACGCGGCGGGCCTTACGGGCGACTCGGCGCAGCAGGGAGCCCGTGCCGCCCGCGCGGTAGCCGGGGACCGCGCGGGCCTCGCGCGGGGTGGCCAGGTACACGGAGTCGGGGATGCCGGCCGCGCGGTCGCGGAAGTGCGGGTAGGCGAGGTAGACGCGGCGACCCCGGCGCTCCAGCAGGGCCTGCGGCTGCTTCTTCTCCCGGACGAACCGCAGGACGTCCATGAGGAGTTCCAGCCGCTGCCCGGCCACCAGGTGCAGCCGCAGCCGCTCCTCGGTCTTCAGCAGCCGGGCGACGCCCTCGGTCCAGTGGACGTCCATCAGCGGCCGTGCCAGCTCCAGTTTGCGCCGCCGGACGTCGTCGGCGTCCTTGAGGAACCGGGGGCCGAACTGGGGCAGCAGGGTGACGGTGAAGGGCCGCACCATGAGCAGGTCGCGGCGGGGGCCCTCGGGGACGAGGCCGGCGATCAGGTTCATCAGGGCGCGGGCGGAGTCGAACCGCAGTGTGTAGCCGCCGCTCTTGGTGACGTGCTTGCCGTCGTCGCGGCCCACCAGGTAGTAGCAGGTGTAGTCGGCGATCACGGAGACGCCGTCGGCCCGCAGATAGGCCTCCATGGTGAACAGCGCGTCCTCGCCGGTGAACAGGGACTCGTCGAACCGCATGCCGTGCCGGTCGAGTAACGCGCGGCGGAACAGCTTCTGCGCGCTGAGCGTGAACTTGATGTTGGACGAGTAGACGTCCGTGCGCTCCAGCGTCCTGCCCCACATGGACTTCGGCGCGCCCCGGTCGACGCCCTCGATCCGGCCCAGTACGACATCGGTGCCGGCCCGGTCGGCCATGCCGACCATCCGCTCCAGGGCCTCGGGGCCCAGCCGGTCGTCGGCGTCCAGGAAGAAGACGTAGCGCCCGGTGGCCTTGCCCAGGCCCACGTTGCGCGGGCCGCTGGGGCCGCCGGAGTTCTCCTGCCGGAGCACGGTGACCGGCATGGGCGCGCGGGCCGCGAACTCCTCCAGGCACTCCCCCGTGCCGTCGGTCGAGCCGTCGTCGACCGCGATGACCTCGATGCGCTCCGGGTCGATGGTCTGTGCCTCCACGGAGGCGAGGCACTCGACCAGGTACGGCATCGCTTCGTACGCCCCGATGACCACGGTGACATCAGGCTGCGCCATGGTCACGATTTCCCCCTGTTCATGAAATAGCCCCCGTATCGCCTCATTCGCTACTTGTTAGACGGGTGTTCGAGGCGAGGGGTTGCCTCGGACGCCTGTTTTAGTGGTCCACGTCACAGGGTCGCCGTCACTCCGTCGGGTACGCGAAAGGGCTCGGCCCCCGAGGATCAACTCCTCGGGGGCCGAGCCCTGTTGAGCCCGCCGGGCGGGTCAGACGGTGTCGACGCCGTCCGCCTCACCGGCCGCCGACGCCCGCGGCACGGGCACCGCGTCCGCCAGCTCCACGTCGGGGCCGCCGGTGGTGATCCGGGACTCCTGGCCGAGGTTGCGCGTCTCGGCCTTCAGCGCGAGCTGTCCGACCGCGGTGTTGAACTGGTCGATGGACTTCGGCTCGTCCGGGCCGAGCAGGTAGCGCTTGAGCTCCCCCCGGTCCTCGGCCAGCGGGTCGGCGGCCGGGTCGCGGACCGCGTCGAGCAGGCCGTCGAGCTCCTTCGCGCCGTTGGACAGGATCACCGCGGCGCGCACCGCCGTGTTCTGCCGCTTGAACTCCTCCACGCCCAGCTCGGCGGAGTCCGTGACGGCGTACGGCTTGCCGCTGGCGATGAAGTCGGAGACCACGCTGGAGATGTCGGAGACCATCGCGTCGGAGACGTTGAAGCAGTCGTACAGCCGGGGCTCGGCGCCGGTGATGACGCGGTGCTCCCAGTCGGGGAAGGAGCGCCAGTACGCGGTGTTCCACTCGGCGCGCAGCCGGGCGGTCTCCTCGTGCCGGGCCACGTCGGTCACCCCGTCGCGGGAGACCTCGGCCTCGTCGCCCTTCTCGGTGCCGCCGGTCAGCTCGGCCAGCCGGGCCTCGATGCGCGCCAGCTCGGCCCTGGCCTTGCCCTGGACGGCCGTGTCGGCGGTGAAGCGCGGATCGGCGGCGCGCTCGGCGGCGGCCTTCTCGATCAGCGCGGTGATCCGCTGGTGGGCGGCCTTCGCCTTCGCGCTGCGGGTGCCGGTGAAGGGGTGCGGCTTGTACAGGACCCGCACCGCCGGGTCGGCCTTGACCAGCTTCTTCACGATGTTCTCGCCGGCCAGCAGGATCGAGGTGTTGCCGGGGTTGTCGTCCCAGCCCTCCCAGGTGGGGGCGTACAGGACCGTCGGCATGCGGTCGCCGGGGACGCCCTGCCAGGTCTGGATCGGGGCCAGCTGCGGGCGGCCGACCTCGACGATGTCGTCGTCGCGGACACCGACGTCGGCGATGGCGTAGCGGTCGCGGCCCGCGCGGCCGGCCGTCCACACCTCGTCGTAGACCTTGCTGAACGGGTTGACGCTGGCGAGCTTGTCGCTGTCGCCGTGGCCGATGAAGACGTGCTTCATGGTGGGCACGCGCAGCATGTGGATGTTCTTGCCGACGTTCGCCGCGTACAGCGCGACCCGCACGGTGGACAGGTCCATGTTCATCAGGTGCACCCCTCCGGGCACGCAGACGACGGGGACCGTGGTGGGCGCCAGGTTCTGCAGGATGACCCGCTCGCGCAGCAGGACCAGCGGACGGGTGTCCAGCTGCTCCATGGTCTCCAGCCACATGTTGACCTGGTAGGCGGAGTCCTTCGAACCGGAGAAGTACAGCACGGTCTCCGGGCGGTACTCGCGCAGCCAGTCGTCGACCGCGTCCAGCACCTTCTCCGGGCTCGGCGGGGTCTTCCGGCCGCGCACGTAGGGCAGCAGGGCGAGGACGTACAGGGTGCCCGTGGCGACCGTGAGGCCGATGCCGGTGTAGCCGACGGCGGCCGACTCCAGGGAGGCGCCGACCAGTATGCCGACGACCGCCGCGAGGTCGAGGTGGAGCATCTTCTCCGCGGCGCGGTTCAGCAGCACCTGCGGCGGCGCGTCCGGGATGCGGATGCGGGAGGCCAGGTCGACGTTGCGGGTGGCGACCGGCATCCGGCGGCGGTTGCGGATCAGCGTGGTGAGCGCGCCGTGCGGGGCCTGAAGACCGTAGAAGGCGATGAAGCAGGCGATCGCCCCGTAGTAGATCAGGTTGTCCGCGAGGGACAGGCGGGCCAGCAGCAGGATCAGCAGGAGCTGTCGGATCAGGAAGCGGATCGACAGGCCGGCCCGCACCTTGCTGAGGCGGCTGACCAGGTAGCTGCCCTTGCGGTGCAGATAGTGGTCCGCCAGGTACGTCACTGCGGCCGCTGCCGCGAAGGCGGGGATGCTCGGGACGAGCGCGGCCAGCATGAGGCAGGGGAAGCCCAGCAACATGAGGACCGCCGCGGCCAGCTCGGCCGCGCTGCCCACCCGGGCGACGCGAATAGCGGTGGATATCACGGATAACCTGCTCTTGGAGGGGGTGCCGGTTTTGTGCCTGTGCGCAATTCGGGAGGTACGGATTCAGGCCCCCGCGAACTCCCGTCGACTGACTACGTGAACAGGAGGCCGTGGAGGCCTGAATTACGGAAGACTATTTAGCGGCAATTATTACACGCCGTCCTGACGGTCCAGCACCGCGGCCAGCGCCTGCTCGAATCCGGTGGCCCGCGCCGCGCCCGCCGTCGGGTCCTGCTGCCGTACGTCGATGACATGGCCGGTGAGCTCGGACAACAGCACGTCCAGCGAGGTCCGGGCGACCGCCTCGGAGGAGAGCAGGCTGCCCGCCGGCTCCTGTCCGAAAGCCTTGGTGCGCATCGGCGTGGCGGTGCGCTCCGGGTTGATGCAGTTCACCCGGACGCCGTCACCGGCCCACTCGTCGGACAGGGCCTGGGTGAGGTTCACCATCGCGGCCTTGGTCGAGGAGTACAGGCTGTACTCGGCGCGCCCGCGGGTGTAGCTGCTGGAGGTGTACAGCAGCAGCTGTCCCTTGGTCTCGGCGAGGTACTTGTAGGCGGAGCGGGCGATCTGCACCGGGGCCAGGTAGTTGACCTTCAGCGCCTCCTCGATGGTGGCGTTGTCGGTCTCGGCGAGCTTGCCGATGCGCAGCACGCCCGCGGTGTTGACGACGTAGTCGATGCGGCCGGTCTCGCCGTACGCCTTGGACAGCGCGTCGTCGACCTCCTCCGGGTTCTCCACGTGGGTGCCGGTGGTGGAGCGGCCCAGCGCGTAGACGGTGGCGCCGTAGGACTCGGCGAGCTCGGCGATGTCCTTGCCGATGCCGTACGAACCGCCGAAGACCACCATGGTCTTGCCGGTGAGCAGCTGCCGGTAGGCCTCCTCGGAGACCTGCTCGGGTGCGGCGGTGGAGGCGAGCTGGAAGAGCTTGTCGGCGATGAAGACGTCGACGGGCTGGGTGACCTTCATGTTGTACTCGTCGCCCGCCACGACGTGGATCGGCACGTCCGGCAGGTACTTGAGCACGACCGAGCAGTCGTCCGTGGCCTGGAAGTTGGGGTCGCCGGCGGCGACCTCGTAGGCGCGGCGGATGGTGGACAGCTTGAAGGCCTGCGGGGTCTGGCCGCGGCGCAGCCGGGAGCGGTCCGGGATCTCCGTGATGAACTCGCCGTCCTCGCCGTGCGTGCGCGTGACGATGATGGTGTCGGCGGACGGGATGGCCACGTCGACGGCCTGGAAGCGGTCCAGCGCGCTCACGCAGTCGTCGATGACGCGCTGCGACAGCAGGGGGCGCACGGCGTCGTGGAAGAGGACGTTGCGGTCCTCGCCCTCGGCCAGGCCCTCGCCGAGCGCGGCGATGGCCCGCTCCGTGGTCTCGTTCCGGGTCGAGCCGCCCTCGATGACCTTGGTGACCTTCGTGAACCCGGCCTTGGCGACGATCTTCTCGATGTCGGGCACGTATCCCGGCGCCATCAGCACGATGATGTCGTCGATGGAGTCGGCCTTCTCGAAGGTGGTCAGGGTGTGCTCGATGACTGCCTTGCCGGCGATCTTCAGCAGCTGCTTGGGGATCGAGAGACCCACCCGCTGACCGGTACCGCCGGCCAGGATCACTGCGGTGGTACGGGGCTTGGCTATGTGCTGGGACACAGGTGACCTACCTTGGGGCGACAGGGAACTTCGAAATGGTCCCACTTGGGGTTACCGCAGTGCAAGGTGAGCGACCTCTGCCGCATATGTGCGCGCCACCCGTCATTCACCTAGGACTCCTGGCGCCCGGTGGGGGTTCCAGGGACCCACGGTGAATTCTTGTGAGTAACTCCACAGGAGTTATGTCATTGCTGTGCGTGACAGGCGTGACACCACCCGGTCGGCTCAGCGCAGGCGCAGCCGTTTCAGGCAGCGGTGGCCGAGGACCTTCACGAGTTCCTTCGACGATGTCCGGTGAACAGTACGCCCTTTGTCGGTGCCGTTCGTCGCGGCGACCGTGGTGAGCATCCCGAACAGGGCCTGCGCGGCCACCTCGGGAGCGAGTCGCGGCTCGCCCGGCTGTCCCCCGGACGCCGGTACGCGGGACAGCGACTCCGGGTCGCCGAGGATCCGTACGCCCAGGGAGCCGATCCGCGCGGCCGTCTCGGCGCCGATCCCGGCGGCGGCCTCCAGGGCCCATTGCGGGGTACGGATCTTCACGTCCTGCGGGGTGGGGCTGCACGCGTTCTTCATATGTGCGATCGCGCCGTGCCGCACCAGCCTCGAATACAGCTCTTCCGGAAGCGCATTGCCGCGGAATTCCTTATTGAGGTTACGCAGCATTTCGGTCTCGGCGAGGGTGAGGGAACGGTTCGCGGTCTCCGGGACCGGCCGCAGCAGCCCCCCGGGCAGCCCGAGGAGCGCCTCGAAGGTGCGCATCAGCGCGTCCCGGTCGCGGTCGTCGACCACGACGACGGTCACCCGGTCGGGACCGGTCGCCCCGACCCACCGCTCGACCAGCCGGTCGTGCCGGTGCCGGCGCCAGAAGCTGGGGGTGGGCCTGTCGTACGGGGCCCGGCGGAGCATGTGCTCCAGCCACGGCTCGTAGCCCAGCCGCAGCCCGTTCTGCACGTACTGCTGCCACTGCGAGGGCATGATCCGCGCCAGGGGCCGCAGGGTGACCAGGACGTGCACCCGGTCACCGCCGAGCTGCTCGACGATCCGGGCGATCGTCGCCCCGTCCTCGGCGTCGGCGAAGAACTCGCTGCTGATCACGGAGGTGCGCCGCCCGGTGGCCGCCACCTGGTCCAGCAGCCGCTGCCAGTGCTTCTCGGTGGGGACGGTGTCCCCCATCATCGCGGGCCGGGCGCAGGCGGCGAGGACGGCCTCGATCGGGTGCCGGCTGTGCGCCGGGAAGTCGACGCCGTGCCGCGCCATCTCCTCCTTCGCGGCGAACAGCGCGCCCTGGACGGCGGTGGTGCCGGTCTTGTGCGGACCGATGTGCAGCAGCCGGGTACCGGCGGGAAGGGCGGGGGTGCGGAGTTCTTCTCTCGTACAGTCGGTGTCCATGCCGAGGCACGGTAGGACGGCTCACTGAGGAACCGGTGAGAACAACCTGGGACCCACCTGAGTGCCCGCCCCCCGCCCTCCGCGGGCAGTCGCACCACCGCCCCCCGCCC
>NZ_NCTE01001246.1 GCF_002114215.1 Streptomyces sp. 13-12-16
GGGCCTCCACCCCGGCGGCGGGGGTCCAGCAGTGGTCGCTGCCGTACAGGAGGCGGTCGCTGCCGACGAGGTTCAGCAGGGCGGGGAGCTGGCGGGGCAGCGCGGGTCCGGCGAGGTCGTAGTGGAGGCGGCGGAGCTGTTCGACGGCGCCGGGGGCCTCGGTGCCCTCGGGCATGAACATCCTCATGAAGCCGTCGATGCGGTCGGCCAGCACCGGCAGGGCGCCGCCGCAGTGCGGCACGATCACCGTGAGGTCGCGGTGGCGGTCCAGCGTCCCGGCCATGAGCAGGTCGGTGACGGTGCGGGCGGTGTCGAAGACGAACTCGATCATCGGGCGGGGGCGTCCGAGGGCGGACCGCTCCCAGCACACCGGGGACGTCGGGTGCAGGAAGACGACGGCGCGGCGCCGGCCGAGCTCGGCCCACACGGGCTCCAGGTCCGGGTCGCCGAGGTAGGTGCCGTGGGTGTTGGTCTCCAGGACCACCCCGTCGGCGTGCAGGGTGTCGTAGGCGTACGCGATCTCCTCCAGGGCGCCGTCGACGTCCGGGAGGGGCAGCGAGGCGAACAGGCCGAAGCGGCCGGGGTGGTCGCGCACGGTCTCGGCGCCGGCCTCGTTGACCTCGCGGGCCAGGCCGCGGGCGGCGGTGTCGTCGCCGAAGTGGACGCCCGGTGAGGAGATCGAGAGCATCGAGGTCTCGATACCGCAGCGGTCCATCAGCTCCAGGTGTGCGGCCGCCGACCAGGTGGGCCAGGCGGGGACCCCGTCGGGGAGCTCGTGTCCGGCCCCGCGGGCCCGGCGGACGTAGGAGTCGGTGAGGAAGTGGGCGTGGACGTCGAGGTATCCGGGGGTGTCAGGGGACACGGGGGGTTCCTTCTTCTGCGGCGGACGGAGGAGGAGCGGGACGGCGCCGGGCCGGGCGGTCGCGTACGGCGGTGGCGGCGCGTTCGCCGAGCACGATGCCGGCCAGCCCGGTCAGGCCGAGGAGCGGCGGGGCGGGTGAGGTGAGGTCCATCGCCCAGTAGAGCGCGCCCATGAGCAGACCGGCGGCGAAGGAGAGGCCGGCC
Organism: Streptomyces sp. 13-12-16; assembly: GCF_002114215.1. Classification (GTDB taxonomy): domain Bacteria; phylum Actinomycetota; class Actinomycetes; order Streptomycetales; family Streptomycetaceae; genus Streptomyces. The sequence goes on from NZ_NCTE01001246.1 coordinate 1,066, forward strand.
TTGCGGAGGAAGCCCCGCGTGGTGCCGGCGGCGCTCACAGGGTCTCCAGCACGGCCTGGCCCAGCAGCATGCCCAGCAGTCCGGCCAGCGCGACGGGGGGCGGTGCGGGCGACTCGGTCCGCACCAGCACGTAGGCCACGCCGACCAGCGCTCCGGCGAGCAGTGCCTTCAGGTACGGCATGGAGCGCTCAGCTTCCGGTGCGCCACTTGTGGCCGGGCAGGAAGTTCACGTCGTACCGCTGCGGCACGGTGCCGAACTTGTGCGGCTCGGGGACGAACGGCTCCCGGGGCAGGCCGAGTTCGTCGGTGGGGGTGCCGAGGTTCTCGAAGAACCGCTCGAAGGTGCCGCCGGGGCCCGCGGCCACGCCGACGATCCGGCTGTGGTGGCGTTCGATGCGGTAGGCGTGCGGGCAGTTCTTGGGCACGAACCCGAAGTCGCCCGCGGTGAGCAGCTTCTCGTACTGCTCGCCCTCGAGGTCCTCGACGAACAGCCGTACCGCGCCGTCGGTGATGTAGAAGACCTCGTAGGTGTCCGGGTGGGAGTGGGCGGGGATGATGTCGCCCTTCGGGCCCTCGCAGGTGAAGAAGTTGAAGGTGTTCTCGGTCTGCTCGCCGCCGGCGTAGACGGTGAACAGGTCGGTGAACAGGTGGGCGCGGTCGCCCTTGCCCTTCTCGATGAAGTACGGCTTGCCCGGCTCGGGCGGGATGTGGGAGCGCTCGCGGTAGCGGGTGGCGAACTCGATGGTCATGGTGGTCCTTCCCGTTGAAGAAGTTGAAGAAAGAAGGAAATGGGACTCGGCCGGGGCGCCGGCGGCTCGTGCCCTGCCCTTTCGCGGCTCGTCTTTCACGCTAGACCGGCCGGGAGGGACGGCCTACGTACACTCGGGCACGCGATGAAGGAAAACGGACAGTTCCCCGTGGGCCGTGCGGCGGCCGGCGTCCCGGCCGTGTCGTACCGGCCGACACCCGGCAGGCCGCCGGGTCTGGAGGTCCTCGACCTGCCCGGACTCGCCGCCCGCGCCGTCGAGCGGGGGCTGCCCCTCACGGTGCCCGGACGTCCGGCGTTCCACGTGGTCGTCGCGGTCCGCGGCGGGCGGCTCGCGTGCTCGGTGGACTTCACCTCGTACCCGCTCGCGCCGGGTGACTGGCTGTGGGTGTGGCCCGGACAGGTGCTGCAGTTCCCCGACGGGCACCGGGGCTGCGACGCCACCGTCCTGGTCTTCCCCACCGGCTTCCCCAGCGCCGCGACGGACGCGCTGATCCGGGACGGCGCGCACGTCCCGTACCGCCTCGTCACGCCGGACGAGCCACGGCAGGCGGCCCTGCTGCGACTCCTGGACGCCCTGGTCTAGGAGCACGCCGCGCTGTCCGACCTGCCGCTGGAGGCGTACATCGAGACGGTGCGGAACCTGCTGTCGGTGCTCCTGATCCGGCTCGTCCACCTCGCCGGCCCGCGACGGCAGGGGCGTTCCGGCGGCGAGCCGTTCCGGCTGTTCCGCGAGGCCGTGGAGGAGGACTTCCGCCGGACCCACCGGGTCGAGGACTACGCCGCCCGGCTCGGTTACAGTCCGCGCACCCTGACCCGGGCCACCCTGGCTGCCCTCGGCTGCGGCGCCAAGCGCTACATCGACGACCGGGTGCTGCTGGAGGCCAAACGTCTGCTGATCCACAGCTCGCTGCCGCCCGCCGCCATCAGCGAACGGATCGGGTTCACCTACCCGACGGTCTTCAGCGCCTTCTTCCGTCAGCGCACCGGCATGACGCCGACCGGGTTCCGGTCGCTGACGAAGCCCTGAAGGCGCGGGGTCAGCCGCCGGCGGGGCTCTCCTCGGGTTCGCGCAGCCGCGGGATGAAGACGGAGAGCACCAGGGCCACGACCGTGACCGCGGCGCCGAGCCAGAAGATCCCGGAGTAACCGGCGTCGAGGTAGAAGGCGGTGCCGTCGACGGTGGTGCTGCTCGCGCCGAGCACGGCGTAGGCGCCGGCGGTCACGACGGCGCCGAACAGGCTGATGAGCATGTTGAGCATGCCGCTGCCCAGCCCCTGTTCGTCGCGCGAGACCACGCCGATCACCAGGACCGGCGCCACCGAGACGACGACGCCGGCGCCGACGTTGGCGACGCAGGAGGTGACGATGAGCTGGAGTTCGTCGCCGTGGAAGAAGCCCACGAGGGTGTAGCCGACGGCCATGACCGCCAGGCCCGCGCACCACACCCGGCGCGCGTCGAAGCGGCGCAGGTACCGGCTGACCAGCATGCCGGTGCCGAACATCACCAGGTTCCAGCTCACGCTGACGACGGCGTTGTGGTGGGCGGTCCAGCCGAGCCCGTCCGACACTCCCGGAATGGCGGGGTAGAGGGCGAGCAGGATGGCGAGGCCCGGCATGGTGAAGGCGACCGTCTGGCCGAGACCGCCGGCCGTCAGCGCCAGGGCGACCGGGCGGCGGCGCAGGACCTTCAGGTCCAGGATGGGGTGGGCGCTGGAGCGCTCGACGAACAGGAAGGCGATCAGCGCGGCGGCGCCCGCTCCGAGCCAGCCCAGGGTCCGCGCGTCCGCCCAGCCCCAGCTCTGCCCCTGGCCGAGGGCGTAGACCACGGCCGTCAGGCCGCCGCCGAGGACCAGGCCGCCCGGCCAGTCGAGACGGGACCCGAAGGCGTGCCGGGGGGTCTCCGGAACCAGCAGCGCGATCAGCGCGAAGGCGACCGCGGTGGCGGCGGCGAGGAACCACAGGACCCCGCGGTACCCCCAGGTGTCGATCAGCCATCCCGCGAGGAACGGCGAGACGATGGCCACCAGGCCGACGCTGCTGCCCATGACGCCGCTCGCCTGCTTCACCAGCCGGGCCGGGAAGACGTCCCGCACGGCGGCGAACGACAGGGCGCCGAAGGGCCCGTAGAACCCGGCGATCGCCCGGCCGGCGAGGACGAGCCAGAAGCTGCCGGCCAGCGCGGCCAGCAGTTCGCCGAGGGCGCCCAGGGCCGTCATCGCGAGCATGACGCGCCGCTTGCCGTACAGGTCTCCCAGCTTGATCACGAAGGGGGTGAGCAGGGTCGACACCAGGGTGAGGGTCAGACCGAACCACACCACCTGGGTGGTGTGGAACGCCTGGGCGACGCCCGCGATGGCGTTGGCGCCGAGGATGCCACCCGCGGCGAGCAGCTGGGTCGGCCAGGCGAGCGCGATGAGGATCAGGACCAGGCGGGGCGTCCACCGCCCGTCCGCGGGGTCGCGGGGCGCGTGGTCGACCGTGGGGCTTGATGACGACGTCGTCATGCCAGCCCTCCTTTCACGGAGGTGCCGAAGGAAGGGGGAGCATGTGGGGGAAGGGCTGAGGACGGGCTGCCGTGACGCGTGGTTCACGGGGATGTGACAGCGCGGCAACCTGTCGTCGCGTGGCTCGATGATGACCTGAACACCTAGTGACCGCTAGGTTTCGAGAGTGTGGCCCACCTCACACAGCACACCCACAGCCGGTACGGCCGGCCGCCGCCCCGCACCCCGCCGGTACTGTTCTGACATGGCGACACCCAGGGGACCTCGCGGCCACTACACGGCGGGCCGGGCGCGGCGCACGCAGATTCTGGAGGCCGCCCTGCTGCGCTTCGGCAGGGACGGCTACCGCAAGACCTCCCTCGCCCGCGTCGCACGGGACGCCGAGATCACCGACGCCGGGCTGCTGCACCACTTCCGTGACAAGCAGCAGTTGCTGCTCGCGGTCGTCGAGTACTGGCACGAGCGCATGGACGTGCGCTGGGAGCGCGTCTCCGACTCGGTGCGGGACGCCTTCCGCTGCCACCTGGAGGACACGGCCGAGACGCTCGGCATGCCCGGCATGGTGGAGCTGGCGGTCGTACTGACCGCCGAGGCCACCGCGCCCGACCATCCGGCCCACGACCACTTCACCACCTGGCAGGAGAAGGGCGTCGCGGAGCTCGCCGACCGGCTGCGGGCCGGCAGCGGCAGCGGGGAGCTGCTTCCCGGGCTGGACCACGAAGGCATCGCCCGCGAGTGCGTCGCCATGGACGCGGGTCTGCAGCAGCAGTGGCTGGCCTCGGGGCGTTCCTTCGACCTGATCGCGGTCATGCGCGGCCACCTCGACCGCCTGCTGCGGGGCATCTCCACGGACGGGCAGGGGCTGTAGGGGCCTCTTCGGAGCAACCCGGCCTCCAGCGGCGCCCCTGTTTGTCATGAGCATGACTTATCGACCCGGGTGCCTCCTCGCGCGTGCCGCACGTCACACACTCGAACACCTAGCAATCACTAGGTATTGGCTGCATGATCGTGCCTGCTCCCCCGTCACCACCGAGAAGGGCGCCATGAACCACCACTGGACCGCACGCGTCGTCAGTCCCCGCGTCCCCACGCCCGCCGAGGGAGCCCGCCCGGCCGCGCTGCTGCGGAGCGAGTTCACCGCGCGGACCGCCGTACGGTCGGCCCGGCTCCTGGTCACCGCCCTCGGCGTCTACGAACTGGAGCTCAACGGCACCACCGTGGGCGACCACGTACTGGCCCCCGGCTGGACGAGCTACCGCCACCGCCACCGCTACCAGTCCTTCGACGTCACCGCCCTGGTCCGTGCGGGCCGCAACGCCTGGGGCGCCCACCTGGCCGACGGCTGGTACCGGGGCCTGCTCGGGTTCAACGGCGGCACCCGGGACATCTACGGAGAACGCACCGGGCTCCTCGCCGAACTGCGCCTGGAGTACGCCGACGGCACCACCGGGACCGTCGCCACCGGGGACGGCTGGCGCTGGAGCCCCGGGCCCGTCCTCGCCGCCGGTCTGTACGAGGGCGAGGAGTACGACGCCCGCCGGGAGCGGGCGGGTTTCAGCGAAGCCGGCTACGACGACTCGGCGTGGCAGCCGGCCGACGTCGTCGACTTCGACACCACCGTCCTCTTCCCGGCCGACAGCCCGCCGGTGCGCCGCATCGAGCACCTCGCGCCCGTCGCGGTCACCACCTCGCCCACCGGGCGTACGGTCCTCGACTTCGGCCAGAACCTCGTCGGACGGCTGCGCATCCGGGTCCGCGGCGAGGCCGGCCGGACGGTGACCCTCCGCCACGCGGAGGTCCTGGAGGACGGCGAACTCTGCACGCGTCCGCTGCGGCACGCGCTCGCCACCGACCGCTACGTCCTGCGCGGCGACCCGGCGGGCGAGGAGTGGGAGCCCCGCTTCACCTTCCACGGCTTCCGCTACGCCGACGTCGAGGGCTGGCCCGGCGACCTGGACCCGGCCGACGTCACGGCCGTGGTCGTCCACAGCGACCTGCGCCGCACGGGTTGGTTCTCCTGCTCGGACGCCTCCCTGGACCGGCTGCACGAGAACGTGGTGTGGGGGATGCGCGGCAACTTCGTCGACGTGCCCACCGACTGCCCGCAGCGCGACGAGCGGCTCGGCTGGACCGGGGACGTCCAGGTCTTCGCCCCCACCGCCGCCTTCCTGCACGACGTCCGTGACTTCCTGCGCTCCTGGCTGCGCGACCTCGCCGCCGACCAGGGCGCCGACGAGCGCGGAGTGCCGCCGGTGTTCAGCCCCGACATCCCGGTGATCACCCCGGTGCCGATCCCGCCCGGCAACCCGCCGATGGCCGGCTGGTGCGACGCGGCCGTCGTCGTGCCCTGGGTGCTGTACGAGCGCTACGGCGACACGGAGGTGCTGCGCGCCCAGTACCCGTCGATGCGCGCCTGGGTCGACGCCGTCGACCGCCTGGCCGGACCGGACCGGATCTGGGGCGAGGGGTTCCAGTTCGGCGACTGGCTGGACCCGACCGCCCCGGCGGACGACCCCGGCCGCGCGATGACGTCGTCCGCCCTGGTCGCCACGGCGTACTTCGCGCACTCCGCGCGGCTGCTGGCCCGCACCGCGGAGGTCCTGGACGACCACGACGACGCCGTCCGCCACCACGCCCTGGCCGACGCGGTCCGGGACGCCTTCCTCGCCCGCTTCCACGCCGGCGGCGGACGCCTGACGGAGGAGACGCAGACCGCCTACGCCCTCGCCCTGTGCTTCCGGCTGCTAGAGGACGACGCCGAGCGCGCCGAGGCCGGACGCCGGCTGGCGGACCTGGTGGCGGAGCGCGGCCACCGCATCGGCACCGGTTTCCTCGGCACTCCCCTGGTGTGCGACGCGCTGGCCGGCACCGGACACGTGGACACCGCCTACCGGCTGCTGACCCAGCGGGCGTGCCCGTCCTGGCTGTACCAGGTCGACATGGGCGCCACCACCGTGTGGGAACGCTGGGACAGCATGCTTCCGGACGGCAGCGTCAATCCCGGCGAGATGACCTCCTTCAACCACTACGCGCTCGGCGCGGTCGCCGACTGGATGCACCGCACCGTGGCCGGTCTGGCTCCCGCCGAGCCGGGCTACCGGCGGCTGCTGGTCCGCCCCCGGCCGGGCGGCGGCCTGACCTGGGCGCGGGCCGAGCACGAGACGCCGTACGGCCGGGCCGGGGCCGGGTGGAGCCGGGAGGGCGACAGGCTGCGCGTCGACGTCGTCGTACCGCCCGACGTCACCGCGCTGGTCGATCTGCCGGGCGCGGAGCCCGTGGAGGCCGGACCCGGCCGGCACACCTTCTACGCGCCGTTCCCCGCGACCGCGCGGTGACGACCGTACGCCCCGCCCACCGCCGTACCCGAACCAGTGCAAGGAACACCCATATGACCCACACCAGCCTGCCCGACACCTTCCTGTGGGGCGTCGCCACCGCGGGGCACCAGAACGAGGGCGACAACAGCGCCAGTGACACCTGGTTCCTGGAGCACACGACGCCCTCGCTGTTCCGTGAACCGAGCGGTCCGGCGTGCCGCGGTTACCAGCGGTGGGAGACGGACCTCGACCTGGCCGCCGGACTCGGGCTCAACGCCTTCCGGTTCTCCGTCGAATGGGCCCGCGTCGAACCCGAGCGCGGAGTCGTCTCCGCCGAGGCCCTCGACCACTACGAGCGCAAGGTCGACGGCTGCCTCGAACGCGGTCTCGCCCCCGTCGTGACGTTCAGCCACTTCACCGCCCCGCACTGGTTCGCCGCGGCCGGTTCCTGGACCGCCGCCGACGCCCCCGCCCGCTTCGCCGAGCAGTGCGACCGCGTCATGGCGCGCTTCGGCGACCGCGTCTCCCACGCGGTCACCCTGAACGAACCCAACCTGGAACAGTTGCTCCAGGCGGGCGCGAAGCTCCCGGCCGAGGCCGAGACGCTCAAGGCGCGCATGCTCGAAGCCGCCGCGCACACCGCCGGGAGCGGGACCTACGCCAGCGCGAACGTCATCCCCGCCCACCGGCAGGACGAGTTCCAGGCCGCGTTCACGCGGGCGCACCGGGCCGCCCGCGACGCGATCAAGGCCCGTCGCGGCGACCTGCCCGTCGGCGTCTCCATCGCCATCGCCGACGAGGTGGCCCTCCCCGGCGGTGAGGGACGCCGGGACGCCAAGCGCGCCGCCGTCTACGACCACTGGCTGTGCGAGGCACGCCACGACGACTTCATCGGCGTGCAGAACTACGAGCGGATCGTCCACGGCCCCGACGGCGAGGTGACGCCCGAGGGCGAGCGCAACGGGATGGGCACCGTCATCGAGCCGGCCTCCCTCGCGGGCGCCGTGCGCTACGCCCACGAGGTGTCCGGGGTGCCGGTCCTCGTCACCGAGCACGGCATCCAGACCCCGGACGACGCGCAGCGGGCCGCCTTCGTCCCCGCCGCCGTCGAACACCTCGCGGCCGAGGTGCGCGCGGGGACGCCCGTCCTCGGGTACTGCCACTGGACACTCATGGACAACTTCGAGTGGATCTTCGGATACGGCGCCCAGCTCGGGCTCCACGAGGTCGACCGCGACACCTTCGAGCGCCGTCCGAAGCCGAGCGCGAAGGCGTACGCGGAGGTGGTGCGACGTCACCGGGGGCCGCGCGCCGGCACCCCGGGCTGATCCGGCGCGGCACGCGGGCGGGGCGGTTCGTACGAGTTCCCGGCCCGCGCCCGCCCCGGCCTCCCCCACGACTCGAACGGCGCAACAAGCGGTTGCTCCGGGTGCCCACGGGCGGACGGAACGCGACCATCGGGTGGGGGGAGGACCGAAAGCCCCGGCCCGGACGGAGCAGGCGGCCAGGAAGGGGGACACCCGTGAAGCGCGCGAAGAACGCCCCGTCCTCCCAGACCAGGGCCCGGCGGCGTTCGCTGGCCGCCCAGCTCGCCGATCCGGTACGCACCTACCTGACCACCGAGGCGGGCAGCGCCGGGCTGCTCCTGGCGGCTGTCGTGGTGGCCCTGGGGTGGGCCAACTCGCCCTGGTCCGGGGGGTACGAGTCGCTCTGGGCGACCGAGGCGTCCCTGTCGCTCGGCGACGCCGAACTCTCCATGGACCTGGGGCACTGGGTGAGCGACGGCCTGATGGCCCTCTTCTTCTTCGTCGTCGGCCTGGAGGTCCGCTACGAGTCCTCGGTCGGCTCGCTGGCCGGCCGCCGCCGCGTTCTGCTCCCGGCCGCGGCCGGCCTCGGCGGCATGGTCGTTCCGGTGCTGTTCTACCTGGCGATCGCGCCCTGGGGCGAGGCCGGCGGCGGCTGGGGCACGGTCATCGGCACCGACACGGCCTTCATGCTCGGGGCGCTCGCCGTGGTGGGGCCCCGGTTCGTCACCCAGCTGCGGGTCTTCCTGCTGGCCGTCACCGTCATCGACGACATCGTGGCGGTCAGTGTGATCGGCCTGGTCTACTCGGACACGGTCCGCCCGCTGCCGCTGCTGGCGGCACTCGTCCTCTGCGCGGTCCTCGCCGCGCTGACCCCGCTGGGTGCCTGGCGCGCGGCACCGTACCTCGTCGTCGTCCTCGTGCTGTGGCTCGCCACCCTCGCGGCCGGTCTCCACGCCTCCATCGCCGGCATGCTCGGCGGTCTCCTCATCCCCGCCCACGCCCCCGCGCCCGAGGCCGTGGACCGCGCCACCCGGCTCGCCCGCGCCTTCCGCCAGTCGCCCCGCGCCGATGTGGGGCTGTCGGCACGCGTGGGGCTGCAACGGGCGGTCTCGGTCAACGAGCGGCTGCAACTGATGCTGCACCCCTGGGCGAGCTATGTGGTCGTCCCGCTGTTCGCCCTGGCCAACGCCGGTATCGACCTGCGCGGGGGCGTCCTGGGAAGTGCCCTGTCCTCCCGGCTCACCTGGGCCGTCGTCGCCGGCCTCGTGGCCGGGAAGCTCCTGGGCGTGTGGGGCGGGACCTGGCTCGGCACCCGGCTCCGCCTCGGAAGGCTCCCCCAGGGGGTGGGCCCGGGACACGTCGTGGGCGGCGCCGTGCTGTCCGGGATCGGCTTCACCGTCTCCCTGCTGATCGCCGGTCTCGCCTTCGACGACCCGGTCCTGCGCGACCAGGCGGTCGTCGGTGTCCTGCTGGCCGCCGTGCTCGCCACCGCCCTGGGGTGGCTCGCGTTCCACCTCGCCGCCGTCCTGCGCGGCGAGACGGACGCCGATCTGCCCCGTACCCTCGCCCGCCCGGTCGACCCGGCCACGGACCACATCGCCGGACCCGTGGACGCGCCCCTCACCCTGGTGGAGTACGGCGACTTCGAATGCCCCTACTGTGCCCGCGCCACCGGCGTCACCAAGGAACTGCGGGAGCGCTTCGGCGACCGGTTCCGTTACGTCTTCCGGCATCTGCCGCTCCCCGACGTCCACCCGCACGCCGTGCTCGCCGCGCGGGCGGCCGTCGCCGCCGGCGCGCAGGGGCGCTTCTGGCAGATGCACGACCTGCTGTACGAGCACCAGGACCGGCTGGAGTTCGAGGACATCGCCGCGTACGCCATCGAGATCGGACTCGACGTGGAGCGCTTCCTCGATGACGTCGACGCCGAGGAGACCGCCGAGCGGGTACGGGCCGACGCGGCCGGCGCCGAGGCCAGCGGCGCCCGCGGCACACCGACCTTCTTCGTCGGCGACCGGCGGCACACCGGGCCGTACGACGCGGAGACGCTCGCCGGCGAGCTCGAGGAGTCCGCGTCCCGCGGCTCGTCCTGAACCCGCCGTCGCCGGTCCGGCCCGGTGCCCGCGCGCTCAGCGGCCCATGCACACAGGACGCCGGCCGCGGTTCTGTGACATGTGCGGGGAGGACTCGTCCGGAACACGGCCGTCCGCCCCGGCGTCCGGCCGTGTTCCGGGCGGGACGCCGGGGCGTGCGCCGGCCGGGAGTCCCGGCCGAGGGGCTGTCAGCAGCCGATGGGGGCGGAGCCCACGGCCACGTCGTCGAACCACAGCGTGTCGTCGCCCGTCCCGTAGCTCTCCCAGCCCAGTCGCAGGGCGGTGGGACGGGGCGGGGTGGTACGGGCGAGCCACTGCTGGTCGATGTCCTGCGTCGGCACACCGTCGGCGTGCAGGCCGGGAACCTGCTCGTCGCCGAGCCAGGTGTCGAGTCCCGGGGCCGTCGTGTCGATCGCGAAGCGCAGGCACTGCCAGCTTCCCGTCGGCAGCGGCCTGCTCAGCGCCACGCCGGCCGGGCTCTGCGCCGGCAGGGTGGCGTCGTCGCTCTCCCGGTTCCACTGCAGGGCGCCGTTCTGGCCGCCGACGCGCAGGCTCCGCCCGCTCTGGGAGGTGTCGGGCAGGGACACGAAGGTGACGTGGGCGGAGGGGAGCGCGGTGGTGTGCCTCACCCACATGCGCACGTGCATCACCGGACCGACCGAGGACAGGTCAGCGGTGGCGGCCACGAAGGCGTGGTTGCAGTAACCGGCCCGGCCGTCGACCCGCAGTGACCGGCTGCCGCTGTGCGCGACGGCGGTGTCCACGGCGGCCGTCCCGGTGCCCTGGCAGTCGGGTGCGGTGAAGCGCCAGTCGCCGGACGGGGCGGAGCCGGTCTGGTCCTCGAAGTCCGAGCAGATCACCGCGTCGCCGCAGTCGGCACTCGGCGGCGGGGTCGTGGGCGGTGGGGTGGTGGGGGGCGTGGTCGGCGGCGTGGTGCCGTCGCCTCCGCACGGCACGCCGTTGAGGGCGAAGTCGCTCGGTGCGGGGTCGGCCGAACGCCAGGTCCCCTGCAGGCCGAACTCGGCGGCGCCTCCCGTGGGCAGCGCGCCGTTCCAGCTCGTGCCGGTGGCGACGACGGATCCGCCGGTCTGGGTGACGGTCGCGTTCCAGGCCGAGGTCACCTGCTGGTCGCCGGTGTAGGTCCAGGTCAGCCGCCAGCCGTCGAGCGCCGGGCCGAGATTGGTGACCTTGATCTGTGCGGTGTAGCCGTCGGTCCACTTGTTCACGGTGTAGTCGACCCGGCAGCCGGTCTCCGCGCCGCTCGCGGGCAGCACCGTGAGGGCGGACGCCGACAGCACGGCCGCGGTGAGGACCGCGGTCCAGGGCCGACGCGGTAATCGGGCGAGAAGGGAACGCACTTGCGCCTCCGAAGTGGGGGTGAGGGGTGGGGGGATG
>NZ_NCTE01001247.1 GCF_002114215.1 Streptomyces sp. 13-12-16
CTGCTCACGGCCCCCGGTGACACGCTCACCGTGCCCGGCACCACGCGGGAACTGACCGTGGTGGGCGTCGCCGACAGCGCCGAGCCGCGCTACCGGCCGGGTGAGCGGCCGGGCCTGGTGTGGGCCCTGCCGTCGGCGGTGGCGGATCCGGGCGGCCAGGTGGTCGGGCTGCGGCTGACCGACCCGGGCGACACCGGGTACGCCGTGCAGCGGGCGGTGACCGAGCTGGGCGCCGGGGCGATCGGCGAGGTGGCCACCTGGCAGCAGGCGCGTGCCGAGGCGCAGGGCGACAACCGGCTGCTCGGGCAGGTGCTCGGCATGTTCGGTCTGGGCGCGCTGGCCGCCGCCGGGTTCGCCGTGCACGGGGCGATCGCCACCCGGATCCGGGGGCACCTGCGGGACATCTCGATCCTCAAGGCGATCGGCTTCACGCCCGGCCAGGTCGTCCGTGTCTTCCTGATCCAGCACCTCGGCTACGCCCTGCTCGGTGCCGTCGCCGCCGCCGTGCTCACCGAGGCGCTGGGCGGCGCGGTGCCGGGGCGGCTCGGGGACGCGGTCGACGTGTGGCAGGGGCTGCCCGGACACACCGCGGCGCTGTTCGTCGTACCGGCCGGGGCGGTGCTGTTCATCGGCGCGACCACCGGGCTGGCCGCCTGGCGGGCGGGACGGGTGCCGCCGGTGCCGGTG
>NZ_NCTE01001248.1 GCF_002114215.1 Streptomyces sp. 13-12-16
CGAACCGCAGCGCCGCCTCCCGTCCGGGCGGGCCCTGCGCCACCCGGTCGACGACCAGCCGGTACGCGTCGTGACCGTGCACCACCGGCACCCGCACCGCCTCGGCCTCGGCCAGCCAGCGCAGCCCCGCCGCCTCGGCGCGCGCGGCCTCCGCCCCGTCGGCGCTCTTGACGACCACCACCCGGCCGTCGTCGAGGGTCACCTCGGCCAGTGAGCCGGACAGCGTACGCACACCGGTCACCGCCCGCCCGGTGAACCGGGCCGCCACGGCACCGGGCCCGCCACCGTCCCGGACGGCCGGACCGGGAGGGAAGCTCATGGGCGGACTCCTCACGTACGGGCGAGCGGTCGTGCCCAGGGTATGGGCTCCCCGCACACCCGCGTGCGCCGCCGTCCGGTCACGCGGGACGGTGAAATCCCGGCCGCCGCCGATCGAAGGAAACCGCGCCGGGGGACCACTCGGAGCATGACGAGTCCATCGTTCCAGCGCACCCTCACCCTGCCCGCCACGCTGTGCGAACAGGCCGCCCACCATCTGGAGCAGGCCGCCCGGCGGACCGTGGACGGCGCCGGAATCCCGCTGAAGGCGTTCCGCGCGGCCGCCGACAGCGACTACACCCTCCCGGTGTCCGTGGTGGAACAGGCGGCGGGCTGCCTGCTGGTCCTGGCCACGGAGACCGCCCAGACCGTACGGCCCTCGGCCCTGCGCACCACCATCGGCGTCGCCCTGCGCCTGCGCGACGCCGTCCAGGCCGTCCACCGGCCCGCGCTCACCACCCGCTTCTGGTGAGGGCGCGCCGCATGGCCCCCGCCCGGCGGGGAACCCGGCGCACTCCCACCGTCCACACCTCCAGGAGAAGGCATGAGTCTGTTGCGCGTCCTCGGCCGGCCGATGCTGGCGTCGATGTTCGTCGCGGGCGGACTGGATTCCGTCCGCAACCCCCAGAACGTCGCCCCGGTCGCCGAGTCCGTCGTCAAGCCCGTCACCGACCGTGTCGCGGTGCTGCCGGACCGCACCGAGGACGCCGTACGCCTCAGCGGCGCCGTCCAGGTCGTGGGCGGACTGCTGCTGGCCACGGGACGCCTGTCCCGCCCGGCGGCGCTCGCCGTCGCCGTCACGCTCGTGCCCACGACGCTGGCCGCCCACCGCTTCTGGGAGGAGGAGGACCCCGGCCAGCGCATGCAGCAGCGCATCCACTTCCTGAAGAACCTGTCGATGCTCGGCGGTCTGCTGATCGCCGCCGACGACACCGGCGCCGCCCCCTCGCTGCTCTGGCGGAGCCGGCACGCCGCCCACGACCTGCGCCGTGACGCCCACCTCGTACGCCGGTCCGTGCGGGCCGGGGCCGGCCCCG
>NZ_NCTE01001249.1 GCF_002114215.1 Streptomyces sp. 13-12-16
CGGGAGAGTCCGGCCCGCCACGCCGCACGGCGCCGGTGGTCGTACCGGCTGCGGCGAGCACCGGGGAGCCGTGCCGCACGCCGTCATCCGGCGGGAGTACCGAGCCGCGGTCCGCCGTGCGGCGGCATGTCCGCTCGGGCATGCTCATCGCGAGGCACACCCGTGCATCCCGACCCGCCGGACGGAGGCGTCCTTGAAGACGGCCCTGCGCATAGCCCTGGTCGCCGCCCTGCTCACCGGTGCCCTGTCGGCCGTGGCACCGGTCACGGCCGCGTCGGACGCGGCCGGACCCCCGCGGTACGTCGCGCTCGGCGATTCCTACGCGGCCGCACCGCTGGTGCCGCCGCCCGATCCGGTCGACCCGATGTGCCTGCGCTCCCTGTCCGGCTATCCGCACATCGCGGCCGAGGCCCTCGGCGCGCACCTCACCGACGTCACCTGCTCCGCCGCCACCACCGACCACCTGAGCACGTCCCAGTACCCGGGCACCGCCCCCCAGTACGACGCGCTCACACCCGCCGCCGACATCGTCAGCATCACCATCGGCGGCAACGACGCCGACGTCTTCGGCGAAGCGCTGGACTGCGTCAACATCCTGCCCCCGCCCCACGGCACCAGCTGCGCGGAGGAGAACACCGCGGGCGGTACCGACAGGGTCAGGGCCCGCATCGACGCCTGGGCACCGGTCTTCGGCACCGCCCTGGACGAGATCACCCGGCGCGCGCCGAACGCCGAGGTCTTCGTCGTCGGTTACGGCAACTACCTCCGCACCGACGGCTGCCACCCCGCCCAGCCCTTCTGGAAGCAGGACGCCAACTACATCCAGGGCGTGGTCGACCACCTCGGCGCCGTACTGAGGCGAACGGCCGAGGAGCACGGCGCGACCTTCGTCGACACCTACACCCCGGGGATCGGACACGACATCTGCGCCGCCCCCGCCGACCGTTACATCGAGGGCCTGGTCCCCACCCGCCCGGCCGCGCCGCTGCACCCCAACGCCGCGGGGGCCCGGGTCATCGGGGACGCCCTGGCCACGGCCGTCCGCGGGACGGGCACCGCGCTCCCGGAAGCCTCGTAGTTCCCGCGCCGTGAGCGGCGGAGGCGTCCGGAGAACGGCCCGCCCGTGACGGCCGGGCCGTTCTCCGGGGGGAGCGGGACCCTCGGCCCTCGTCCTCCGGCCGTGCCCGGCCCAGTGTGGAATGAGACAGGACCGCCGCACCGGACGAGAAGGGCGAAGGAGGACCGGCGATGTACCCCGATGACGGTTTCCGTGAACTCGGGCGACAGGAGTGCCTGGAGCTGATGGCCGGGGTGCCCGTCGGCCGCATCGTCTTCACGCGCCGGGCCCTGCCCGCCGTGCTGCCCGTCAACTTCCGCCTGGACGGCGACGGCGCGGTCCTGCTGCGTACCGCCGCCGGTTCGGAACTGGTCCGCGCGGTCGACGGGGCGGTGGTCGCCTTCGAGGCCGACGACGTCGACGCCGCCCGGCAGTCCGGCTGGAGCGTCGTCGTCACGGGCCCGGCCACGGTGGTGGCCGACCCCGTCGAACACCGGCGCCTGTCCCGCACCGGACCGGTCTCCTGGGTGCCCTCGGCGCGGGAGGTCTTCGTCCGCGTCGAGGCCGAGCTGGTCACCGGCCGCGAACTCGTCGGCGGACGCTCCCTGTACGGAGTGAGCCTGGCGGTCGCGGACGGATGAGCCGCCGACGGGGCCCGGAGCGGGGGACGGCCGGCCCCGCCGTCCGGTCGGGCCCCGCCCCCGCGCCGGGCCGGCCCCCAC
>NZ_NCTE01001250.1:0-704 GCF_002114215.1 Streptomyces sp. 13-12-16
CCCTGCTCGCCGCCGCCGGCATCGCGGGCGTCGTCCTCCTCGCCGTGCCGCTGCTGATCTGGGCCACGGACGACTCGCGGCAGGAGAAGAAGGACGACGTGGCGGTGGCCGCAGGGTCCGACACGCTGCTGGAGGAGGAGCCCCTGGAGGTGCCGAAGGGCGAGTACGCTCCGGCGGAACCCACGCCGGAGCCCTCGACGAAGAAGCCGTCCGCCGAGCCGAGACCCGTCGTCGAGAAGGCGTCCCCGGTGGTGAGTTCGGCGGCCCCGGCCGGCGGGTCGCCCGAGCCGACGGAGAAGAAGACAAAGAAGGCGGAGCCCCGGGCCGAGGAGCGCGAGGCTCCCGAGCTCCCGCCGAACACCGCCGCCTACGCCGTCCGGCGGCTGGCCGCCGAGGATTCCGGCCGGCACATCTGCTACCGGGTCCACAGGAAGGGCGCCGGCTGGACGAACCCGAGGTGCGACGGGGCCATGTCGGGCAAGGGGCTGCCGATCACGGCCATCAACATCGCGGTGGTCGGCGCCAAGAAGGTGTCCGCCAACGAGTTCGTCCAGAAGGACGGCTGGACGACCGCGTGGTCGAGCGCGGCCGACGCGACGGACCTGACACTGGGCAGCGACTCCCCGAACGCGCCGAACCTCAGCGGCTACGCCATCGGCGTCGACGACGGAAACGTCTGCCACCACCACAAGCTCGGCGGGCCC
>NZ_NCTE01001250.1:1008-4455 GCF_002114215.1 Streptomyces sp. 13-12-16
CCAGCCCGCCCAGCCGGCGGGCCTGGCTCGTCATCATCGTCTCCAGCAACTGCCGGGCGAGCCGCGCGTTGCCGAAGGACCGGTCGCGCGGGATGGCGTCCACATGGGCGCGCAGCGCCTCGACGGTGGCGTCGGCGCACTCGTACCCGGAGGCGGCGGCGTGCCGGGACACGATGGTGACCAGCTCGTCCGTGGTGTAGTCCTCGAACGTCACGAACTTGGAGAACCGGGACGTCAGACCGGGGTTGGAGGCGAGGAAGCGCCCCATCTCCTCGGTGTATCCGGCGACGACCACCACGATCTCGTCGCGGTGGTCCTCCATCAGCTTCAGCAGGGTGTCGACGGCCTCGCGGCCGAAGTCGTTGGACGAGCCCTCGGGGGTCAGGGTGTAGGCCTCGTCGATGAAGAGCACCCCGCCCAGCGCGCTGGTGAAGACGTCCTTGGTGCGCTGGGCGGTGTGGCCGACGTACTGGCCCACCAGGTCCGCCCGCGCGACCTCCACCAGGGAGTCGCGGGGGAGCACCCCCAGCGAGTGCAGGAGCCTCGCGTACAGCCGGGCGACGGTGGTCTTGCCGGTGCCGGGCGGCCCGCTGAAGACGAGGTGGTTGCTGATCCGGGGGGCGGGCAGCCCCGCGGCGATCCGCTGCCGGGCGTTGGTCAGCAGGCTGACCAGGTCGGCGACCTCCCGCTTCACGGCGGCGAGTCCCACCATGGCGGTGAGTTCGGCCATCGGGTCGGACGCGTCGTCGGTGTCCTGCGCCGTCCCGCCGACGGCCGCCGCCTCCGCGTCGCCGACGTCCTGCGGCAGCAGCAGCGTCAGGTCGTTCTCCGCCGGGTCGCTCATGGCCGCGAGCCGGAACGCCTGCCGGTCCACCATGTCCTCGAACACGCCGCGGGCCGCACGGCCGTTGCCGAAGGTCGCGTCGCGCGTCATCTGCTCGAAGCGTACGGCGAGGGCCTCCCGGGTCAGCGGCCCGAGCTCGAACTGGTGCCGCCGGCAGAGGCTCTCGGTGATCGTCACCAGCTCCTCCACCGCGTAGTTGCCGAACTCGATGGTGCGGGTGAACCGGGAGGCGAGACCGGGGTTGGCGGACAGGAACGACTCCATCTGCTCGGAGTAGCCGGCCGCCACCACGACCACGTCGTCGCGGTGGTCCTCCATCAGCTTCAGCAGGGTGTCGACGGCCTCGCGGCCGAAGTCGTTGGACGTCCCCTCGACGGTGAGCGTGTAGGCCTCGTCGATGAAGAGCACGCCGCCCAGCGCGCTGTTGAACGCCTCGGTGGTCTTGATGGCCGTACCGCCGATGACCTGCGCGACGAGATCGGCGCGGGCGACCTCGACCAGGTGACCGCTCCTGAGCACGCCCAGGTCCGCGAGGATGCTGCCGTAGAGGCGGGCGACGGTGGTCTTGCCGGTGCCGGGCGGCCCCGCGAAGATCAGGTGCCGGCTCATCGAGGGAACCGGCATGCCGAGCCGGCGCCGCCGCTCCGCGAGCTGGTTCAGGTTGACCAGCGTGCTCACCTGGTGCTTGACGTTCTCCAGGCCGACGAGCGCCTCCAGTTCGGCCAGCGGGCCCTCGGGCTCCGGCTCCTTGCCGGGCCCGCCCGGGGCACCGTCCTCGCCGCCGGTGTCCGCCGACTCGCCCCAGCTGTCCGGCAGCCCGTTGTCCGCGCTGGTCAGCAGTTCGACCGTGAGCCGCTCACTCGCGCGGCTCTGGCGCAGTCCCGCGCCCCGGTTGTCGCGCACGACGCACCGGGTGACGTCGACCGGTTCGGCGCTGTCGATCCGTACGCCGTCGCCCGTGCTGCCGGTGATCTCGCAGGAGTCGAGGACGGCCCGGCCGCCGCGCGACACCTGGACGCCGTGGGCCTTCGAGCCGTGCACCCGGACCCGCTCCAGGGTGATCTCCGCGCCGTCCCGCACCCCGACCCCGGCGTCGGCGCTGTCGCCGATCCCGCAGTCCCGCAGGGTGCCCCGGCCGCGTTCGCCGACGAGGAGGCCCGAGCGGGCGGCGGAGGTGAGGACGGTGTCGCTGACCTCGGGGTCGGCGTCGTCGTCGATGTGCAGCGCGCAGCCGCCGGCGGACTCGATCTCGCAGTGCTCGAGACGGCCGCGGCCGTCGTCGGTGAACTCGACGCCGTGGCCGCCGGCGCCGATGACCCGGGCGCGGCGCAGCAGGGGGTCGGCGGCGGAGCGCACCGAGATGCCGACGCCGGCCGCGTCCAGGACCTCCAGGCGCTCGAACTCGGCGGTGGAGTCGTCCCAGAGCTGCACCGCCCCGGCGGTGTCGGCGCAGTCGCTCACCACGGTGTCCCGCAGCAGCGGGGCGCCGCCCTCGACGACCCGTACGGCGGCCTCGGCGGAGCCGTGGAACGAGCAGCCCTCCAGGGTTCCGCGCGAGCGGTCCAGGACGAGCAGCCCGCTGGCCTTGGTGCGCCGGGTGACGCACCCGCGCAGCACCGGGTCGGCCCCGCCGGAGATGACGATGCCGCTCTGCGCGATCGACTCGAAGGAGGTCTCCTCGATCTCCGGGCGGGACATGCTGGTCACCAGCAGGCCCACCGAGGTGTGGTGCACGGCGCACCGCAGCACGCGCGTCGAGCTGTGACCCTCCAGGGCGATGGCCGGCTTGTCGGTGCCGGAGATGTCGCAGCCCTCCACGGTGCCGCGGGCCTCGCCGCTCGCCAGGACGCCGTTGGCCCGCGCGCCCCGGATGCGGCAGTCGCGGACGAGGGGCCCGGCACTCTCGCCGATCACTACCGCGGACGTGCCGAAGTTCTCGAACACGCAGTCCTCGACGATGCTCTCGGACTCCGACGAGTCGACCAGGCCGGCGCCGCCGGGGTTGCCGATCCGGCAGCCGCGGGCGGCCAGCGAGCCCTTGCCGCGGACCAGCAGCGCCGTCCACCCGGAACCGGCCACGGTGCAGTCGTCGAGGGCCGCCTGACCGGCCGGCACGTCCACGACCGCGGCCTCCTTGTCACGGCCCCGGAGGGTCAGGGCGCTGAGCATCACGGCGTCGGCCATGAGGGTGACGGCGGTGCCGTCCCGCGGGCAGAGTTCGACGGTGCCCGGCTCGCCCTCGCCGACGATCGTCACCCGGTGCCGGATGACGAGGTTCTCGGCGTAGCGGCCGGGACGGACCCGGATCACCGCCCCGGTACGGGCCTGGGCCAGTGCCTCACCGATCGTCTGGAAGCCGTCCGACCGTTCCGGGCCGACCGTGAGTATTTGCCGTGCCACGCCTCGAACCTCCTTGTGCTGCTACGGTAGTTGGCGTTGTGCGCCGTACATCTTGTGTGCATATCATGCGGGCCATGCGGAATGTCATGAAAGGCCGGAGTGCGGGCCTCGTGCTGGCGATCGCCGTGGTCCTGCCGGTCACGGGCGGGCCGGCCCTCGCCCTCCCCGCCGCCCCGGCCGCGCCCGCCGCGCCGTCGGGGAGT
>NZ_NCTE01001251.1 GCF_002114215.1 Streptomyces sp. 13-12-16
CGGCTGGTCGACGCGTACCGGGCGCAGGAGCGGGCCGCGCGGCTGCGCACGGCGCCGATGGAGGAGGCGTGGGAGGGCCTCCCGCCCGCCGGGGCCGCGGCGCCGTCCGCCGAGGACCGGGTGCTGGCGGGCCTGGAGTACGGGGACGTGGGCACCGCCCTCGACCGGATCCCGCCCGAACTGCGGGAGGTGCTGCGCGCCACGGTCGTCGACGGGCTGAGCACCCGTGAGGCCGCGCGGCTGCTGGGCATTCCCGAGGGGACCGTCAAGTCCCGAGCGATGCGCGCCCGCGCCGAACTGCGGGCGGTCCTGGCACAGATGAGCCCGTCACCGATGGGAGGTCCGGCATGACCGGCCGGCACGCGTCCGACCACCTCGTCACCCGTTACGCCGACGGCCGCCTGCCGGAGTCGGACGCGTGGTCGCTGGAGAAACACCTGGAGTCCTGCACCGGCTGCGCGCTGCGCGCCTCGCAGGCGGTACGCGCGACGGCGGCGGGCCCGGCCCTGGCCGGCATCCGCGAGGCGGTACTGGCCGACGTCCGCGAGGCGGTACCGGTCGACGTCCGCGAGACGGCCCGGACCGGCATCGGCACCGCGGCCCGGACCGACACCCGCGAAACGGCCCAGCCCCGCACCGGCACC
>NZ_NCTE01001252.1 GCF_002114215.1 Streptomyces sp. 13-12-16
CGGGCCGGCCGGTCAGCCCGGGAAACGCCCCGTGGAACGCAACGACCAGCGCCGCTCCGCGTAGGCCAGGTCGTCGCGCCACAGCCGTCCGGCGGCGGCCCGTACGAGCGGACGAAGCAGCGGCGCCGCACCGCGCGCCAGGGCGAACCCCGGACGGCCGGACGCCGCCACCACCGCCTCGACGACCGCCGTACGGGGCCGCCCCCGGTCGTCGGGCCCCAGGGGAGTGGCGTGCGACTCGACCACCGACCCCGTCCCCTCGCCCTCGGTGATGCGCATGACGACCGTACGCGGTTCGGGAGCGGTGAACACCGCCCGCACCGGGACCACCAGCCGCCCCGCCACCTTGAAGGACACGTCCACGGTGAAGCCGTCCCCGGTGGAGCCCTCCGCGTCCCCGTCCGGGCCGTCCGGCGCGCCGGCCACGGTGAGGTCGACGAACGAGTAGGGGTGGAACCAGGCCCCGTGCCAGGGGTCCAGACGGTTGGCCACCACGTCCTCGGGCTCACAGACGCCCACCCCGGTGTACACCGCCGTCAGTGCGCGCGCCGGATCCGGCCGTCGCGGCACCACCGGCGCCCGGAGCGGCGGCTCGCCGCCCACCGCGTCCAGCCGGACCCACAGCAGGACGCCGTCGTCGTACGCCGGGAACGGCTCCCAGCCCGCGAAGGGCCCGCCGTCCAGGGCGAGTCCGTGCCAGTGGCACACCAGCGTGCCGCAGCGCACCGGGCTGTCCCGCAGCGGAGCGCCCAGATGCGGGCAGATCCCGGGCCCGGCGACCGGGCGGCCCCCCGCGTCCCGCCACAGCACCACCTCCTGCCCC
>NZ_NCTE01001253.1 GCF_002114215.1 Streptomyces sp. 13-12-16
GGGCGGCTCGGGACTCATGATCCAGCCCAACGGCCTGCGCGCCGCCGACGCGCTCGGCGCGGGCGTCGGAGCCCGCGTCCGGGCCACCGGGCACACCACCGCCCCCGACGAGGTGCGCGTCCTGATGGACGCCCGGGGAACGGTCCTCGCCGAGGAACCCCTCGCAGCCGCCGGCCGGCCGATGCCCGTCCTGCGCTCGGCGCTGCACCGGGCCCTGCTCGACGAGGCCGTCACCGCGGGCGCCGCCCTGCGGATGGCCACCACCGTCGAGGACTACACCGGCCACGACGACCACGTCACCGTCCGCTTCTCCGACGGCGGCGCCGCCGCCTGCCAGGTACTGATCGGCGCCGACGGCATCAACTCCGCGGTACGGCGCCGCATGCTGGGCGACGGCCCCCCCGTCTACCGCGGCTACACCTCGGTGCGCGGACGCACCCGCGGCTCCGCGCTGGGACAGCGCGGCCACGTCGTCAACGGCCGCGGCATCCAGCTCTTCGTCGCCCCCGTCGGCGACGACACCCTCTACTGGACCGCCAAGATCACCGCCGCGGAGGGGGAGTGGCCGGCCAAGGGCCCCGAGGAGGCCCGGCACGCCCTGCTCGCCGCGCTGGAGGGCTGGTACCCGCCCGTGGTCGACCTGGTGCGCGCCGCCGACCCCGGCGACGTCGTCGTCACCGACATCCACGACCGCGACCCCGCCGCACGCTGGACCGACCACCGGGTCGCGCTGCTCGGCG
>NZ_NCTE01000129.1 GCF_002114215.1 Streptomyces sp. 13-12-16
CGCGGGCCTCGCCGAACTGGGCGCCGCCTGGGAGGAGGCGTCGGCGGCGGCCCGTGCGGCGCTGGCCGAACCACGGCTCGGACCGGTCGCCCCGTGGACGTCGATCGGCCCGTTCCGCCTCCTGACCGCGCTGCCCCCGGGCGCCGCCCACGACCCCGTCGTCGGCCCCCTGCTCTCCCCCGCCCAGGCCGAACTCGCCCGCACCGCCGAGGTCTACCTCGACCGCGCGGGCCAGGCCGGCCGTACGGCCGCCGAGCTGGGCATCCACCGCCAGACCCTGTACTACCGGCTCTCGCGGATCGAGCAGCTCACGGGCCTCGACCTGGACGACGGCGAGGACCGGCTGCTGCTGCACATGGCGCTCAAGGCCGCACGTCTGTAGCGGCGGCCTCGATCACCCGGCGCAGGCCGGCGGCGAGCTGCCCGCCGTCGGGCGCCGTCTTCGGGTCGAAGGTCCACTGGGCGATGAGGCCCGTCATCAGGGTCACGTAGAACATGCCGACCGTGTCCGCGGTCTCGTCGGACACGTCCTCCTCCCGGCCGCCCATCAGCAACGGGACCAGGCCGCGCCCGGCCTCGCGCTGCGCCGCCGCCAGATGGTCGCGGACCTCGGGGAGCCGGTCGCCGAGGGCGAGGACCTCCATGCTGAGCCGCCACACCGAGCCGGGCTCCTTCATGGTGCCGATGATGTTCGACCACACCCGCTCGAACCGCTCCGGGGAGCCGGGCACGGTCTCGTCCACGGTTCCGTCGCCCTCGAAGGCGTCGCCCATCCCCTCGACGAGCGACACGTAGGCCTGCGCGAGCAGGGCGTCCTTCGACCCGTAGTGGTACCCGATGGACGCCAGGTTGGTCCCCGACTCCTTGACGATGTCCCGCGCCGTCGTGCGCACGAAGCCCTTGGCGAGCAGGCAGCGCTTGGCGCCCTCCAGCAGATCCTCACGGTGTCCCATGACGTCACCCTACCCACTCCCCCATACGCCTGTCTTATACGATAGTCCTAGACAGTCGTATAAGACGTGCGTACAGTCACCGGCATGACAACGAACCCGCCCCGCGCCGGCCGTCGCGAGTGGACCGCGCTCACCGTGCTGATGCTCCCGCTGCTGCTGGTCTCGATGGACGTCTCCGTCCTCTACTTCGCGATCCCCGAGATCAGCGCCGACCTGGAACCGAGCGGCACCCAGCAGCTGTGGATCTTCGACATCTACGGCTTCGTCCTGGCCGGCCTGCTGATGACGATGGGCGCGCTGGGCGACCGCATCGGCCGCCGCAGGCTGCTCCTCCTCGGGGCCGCGGCCTTCGGCGCCGCCTCGCTCCTCGCGGCCTACGCGCACACCGCCGAGACGCTGATCGCGGCCCGCGCGGTCCTCGGCATCGGCGGCGCGACCCTGATGCCGTCGACGATGGCGCTGGTCCGCACGATGTTCACCGACCCCACCCAGCGGGCGAAGGCGATCGGACTGTGGTCCGGGGTGATGACGGCCGGGATCGCGCTCGGCTCGGTGATGAGCGGCGTCCTCGTGGAGCACTTCTGGTGGGGCTCGGTCTTCCTGGTCAACCTGCCCGCCATGGCCCTGCTGCTGGTCCTCGGCCCGGTGCTGCTCCCCGAGTCGAAGAACCCCTCCCCCGGCCGCTTCGACCTGCCGAGCGTCCCGCTGTCGATGGCGGCGGTCCTGCCCGTGGTCTACGGCCTGAAGGAACTGCCCTCCGAGGGCTGGAACGTCCGCTACGTCGTCTCGATCACCGTCGGACTGCTGTTCGCGGCGCTGTTCGTGCACCGGCAGCGCACCGCGGCCTCGCCGATGATCTCGCCGGCCCTCTTCCGCGGGCACGGCTTCACGCCCGCGCTCGTCCTCAACACCCTGTCGGCCTTCGGGATGATGGGCTCGGCGTACTTCACCACCCAGTACCTGCAGTCGGTCCTCGGCAGGAGCGCGCTGGAGGCCGCGCTGTGGAGCCTGTTGCCGTCGGTGCTCATCGGCGCCGCCGCCCCGGTCGCCGCCCGGTTGGTCCAGCGGGGCGTGGAGCGCGCGTACGTCGTGACGGCCGGCTTCGTCATCGCGGCGGGCGGCTACGGGCTGCTGGCCCTGGCCGGTACGGACTCGCTGTGGCTGGTGCTGGCCGCGTGCGGTGTGCTGGCCGCGGGGATCGTCATCGTGATGTCCCTGCTCACCGACCTGGCCCTGAGTTCGGCGCCGGTCGAGAAGGCGGGGGCGGCGTCCTCCCTGCTGGAGACCGGTACGGAGTTCGGCGGCGCCCTGGGCATGGCCGCCCTCGGCTCCATCGGCACGGCCGTCTACCACCACGAGATCCCGGACACGGCCCCCGCGATGGCCCAGGAGACCCTGGGCGGCGCGCTGGCCGTCGCCGCCGGACTGCCGGGGCACGCGGGAGACGCCCTGGCGGCGGCGGCACGGGAGGCGTTCACCAGCGGGATGCGGGGAGCGGCGGTCGCGGCGGCGGTACTGCTGCTCGGGGCGGCGGGGCTGGCCGCGATGGGCCTGCGGCACATCAGGATCCGTCCGGAAGCGCCCACGGAAAACGCCGGACGGGCTGATGCGCTCAGCCCGTCCGGCGTTTGAGGACGAGTCCGTTCAGGACGGACGGGGGTCCGGGGACAGAACCCCGGCACTCTCAGACCAGGTTGACCGACCGGGCGGACGTCGCCCCGATCTCCGCGGCCAGCTCACCGAGCACCCCGGCGGCCACCGTGTCGTCGACGGTCAGCACGGCGAGCGCCTCACCGCCGACCGTCGCACGGGCGACCTGCATGCCGGCGATGTTGATGCCCGCCTCGCCGAGGACGCGGCCCACGGTGCCGACGACACCCGGACGGTCCTCGTAGCGCAGCACGAGCATGTGGTCGGCGAGCGCCAGGTCGACGTCGTACTCGCCGACCGCGACGATCTTCTGGACGTGCTTGGGACCGGCCAGCGTGCCGGAGACCGAGATCTCCTCGCCGCCGGAGAGGGTGCCGCGCACGGTGACGACGTTGCGGTGGTCGGCCGACTCGGAGCTGGTGGTCAGCCGGACCTCGACACCGCGCTCCTGGGCGAACAGCGGGGCGTTGACGTAGGACACCGTCTCGTCGACGACGTCCTCGAAGACGCCCTTGAGCGCGGACAGTTCCAGCACCTTCACGTCGTGCTGGGTGATCTCGCCGTAGACCTCGACGTCGAGGCGGACCGCGACCTCACCGGCGAGCGCGGTGAAGATGCGGCCGAGGCGCTCGGCGAGCGGCAGACCCGGCTTGACGTCCTCGGCGATGACCCCGCCCTGCACGTTCACCGCGTCCGGGACCAGCTCACCGGCGAGGGCGAGGCGCACCGAGCGGGCGACGGCGATACCGGCCTTCTCCTGCGCCTCGTCGGTGGAGGCGCCGAGGTGCGGGGTGCAGACGACCTGGTCGAACTCGAACAGCGGCGAGTCGGTGCAGGGCTCCTTGGCGTACACGTCGAGGCCTGCGCCGGCGACGCGGCCCTCCTTGAGCGCCGAGTACAGCGCCTCCTCGTCGACGATGCCGCCGCGTGCGGCGTTGATGACGCGCACGCTCGGCTTGACCTTGCGCAGCGCCTCGTCGCCGATGAGGCCGACGGTCTCGGGGGTCTTGGGCAGGTGGACGGTGATGAAGTCGGAGACCTCGAGCAGCTCGTCCAGCGACAGGACCTTGACACCCATCTGCGCGGCCCGCGCGGGCTGGATGTAGGGGTCGTAGGCGACGACCTTCATGCCGAAGCCGGACATGCGCTGGGCGACCAGCGCGCCGATGCGGCCCAGGCCCACGACACCGAGGGTCTTCTCGGCGAGCTCGACGCCCGTGTACTTGCTGCGCTTCCACTCGCCGTTCTTCAGCGCGGCGTTGGCCTGCGGGATGTGGCGGGCGGTGGCGACGATCAGACCGCAGGCGAGCTCGGCGGCGGTCACGATGTTCGAGGTGGGGGCGTTGACGACCATCACGCCGGCCTTGGTGGCGGCGGAGACGTCGACGTTGTCCAGGCCGACGCCGGCGCGGGCGACGACCTTGAGCTTGTTCGCGGCGGCGATCGCCTCGGCGTCGACCTTGGTGGCCGAGCGGATCAGGATCGCGTCCACCTCGGCGATGGCCGGGAGCAGCTCGGCACGGTCCGCGCCGTTGCAGTGGCGGATCTCGAAGTCCGGACCGAGGGCGTCGACGGTGGCGGGCGACAGCTCTTCAGCGATGAGTACGACGGGTTTCGAGCTCACGTGAGTCCTCACAAGTCCAATGCGGACGGCCGTCCCGACGGCCGCAGGCGGTGAAGAAGTGCTAGCCGCGTGGAAGACGCACGACGCTGTGGGCCTGACGCGTTTGTTGTTCAGCAGTCTAGTGGCGCCGAGGGCGTCGTCTTACGCCGCTTCGGAAGGATCACCCGTCCGTGGGGGGACGGGATGGACAACGTCGTACCACCGACGTTACCCCGGGTTCGCCCGAAGGGCCGGAGCGTTCCGCTCCGGCCCTTCGGGCGTGAGGCTCACGCCTCTTCGTCGACCCAGCTCATGAGCTTGCGCAGCTCCTTGCCGGTGGTCTCCAGCAGGTGCTCGGAGTCCTGCTGCTTGTACTCGTTGTACTTCTTCAGACCGCCGTGGTACTCGTCCATCCAGTTCTTGGCGAACGTGCCGTCCTGGATCTCGGCGAGGACCTTCTTCATCTCGGCCTTGGTGGCGTCGGTGATGATCCGCGGGCCGGTGACGTAGTCGCCCCACTCGGCGGTCTCGGAGATCGACCAGCGCATCTTCTCCAGGCCGCCCTCGTACATGAGGTCCACGATCAGCTTCAGCTCGTGCAGGCACTCGAAGTACGCGATCTCCGGCTGGTAGCCGGCCTCGGTCAGGGTCTCGAAGCCCGCCTTGACCAGCGCCGCGGTACCACCGCAGAGGACGGCCTGCTCGCCGAACAGGTCGGTCTCGGTCTCCTCGGTGAAGGTCGTCTTGATGACGCCGGCGCGGGTGCCGCCGATGCCCTTCGCGTACGACAGGGCCAGCGCGAAGGCGCTGCCGGTGGCGTCCTGCTCGACGGCGGCGATGCAGGGAACGCCGCGGCCCTCCTCGTACTGACGGCGCACCAGGTGGCCCGGGCCCTTGGGGGCGACCATGCAGACGTCCACACCGGCCGGGGGCTTGATGAAGCCGTAGCGGATGTTCAGGCCGTGACCGAAGAACAGCGCGTCGCCGTCCTTCAGGTTGTCCTTGATGTGCTCCTCGTAGACCTGGGCCTGGATCGGGTCCGGGACCAGGATCATGATGACGTCGGCCTCGGCGGCGGCCTCGGACGGGCTCACCACGCGCAGGCCCTGCTCCTCGGCCTTGGCCTTGGACTTGGAGCCTTCGTGCAGACCGACGCGGACGTCGACACCCGAGTCACGGAGCGACAGGGCGTGGGCGTGGCCCTGGCTGCCGTAACCGATGACCGCGACCTTGCGGCCCTGGATGATGGACAGGTCGGCGTCGGCGTCGTAGAACAGCTCGGCCACTGGGTTCTCTCCTTGAGTGCAGGTGTTGCGTCCCACCGTATGCCGGTGAGGGGAAGGGAAGTCTCTCGGTCTCGGAATACGGGCGGCCGGTCGTGTCCCGGCCGCCCGCTCACGGGTGTTACGCCGACCGGTCCAGGGCGCGCAGCGACCGGTCCGTGATGGAACGGCCACCGCGTCCGATGGCGATCGTGCCGGACTGGACGAGCTCCTTGATGCCGAACGGCTCCAGCATCTTGAGCATGGCGGACAGCTTGTCGCTGCTGCCGGTGGCCTCGATGGTCACGGCCTCCGGGGAGACGTCCACGGTCTTGGCGCGGAACAGCTGGACGATCTCGACGATCTGGGAACGCGTCTCGTTGTCGGCGCGCACCTTCACCAGAACGAGTTCGCGCTGAACGGCCTGCCCGGGTTCGAGCTCGACGATCTTCAGCACGTTGACGAGCTTGTTGAGCTGCTTGGTGACCTGCTCCAGCGGGAACTCCTCGACGCTCACCACGATGGTGATGCGGGAGATGTCGGCGTGTTCGGTGACGCCGACGGCGAGCGAGTCGATGTTGAAGCCGCGGCGGGAGAACAGGGCGGCGATCCGGGCCAGGATGCCCGGGGTGTTCTCCACCAGGACGGAGAGCGTGTGCTTGGACATGATCTGCTTCCTCTGCTTGAAAGTCCTGACGGCTCTCAGTCGTCTTCGTTGTCGCCGAAGTCGGGGCGGACGTCCCGGGCGGCCATGATCTCGTCGTTGGAGGTGCCGGCGGCGACCATCGGCCACACCATCGCGTCCTCGTGGACGATGAAGTCCACGACGACCGGGCGGTCGTTGATCGAGTTCGCCTCCTCGATGACCTTGTCGAGGTCGGCCGGGTCCTCACAGCGGATCGCGTAGCAGCCCATGGCCTCCGACAGCTTCACGAAGTCGGGGACCCGGGTGCCGGCGCTCTTCTCGGTGGTGTCGGCTCCGGGGCCGGAGTGCAGCACCGTGTTGGAGTACCGCTGGTTGTAGAACAGGGTCTGCCACTGGCGGACCATCCCGAGGGCGCCGTTGTTGATGATGGCGACCTTGATCGGGATGTTGTTCAGGGCGCAGGTGGTGAGTTCCTGGTTGGTCATCTGGAAGCAGCCGTCGCCGTCGATCGCCCAGACGGCGCGGTCGGGCATGCCGGCCTTGGCTCCCATGGCGGCCGGGACGGCGTAGCCCATGGTTCCGGCGCCGCCGGAGTTCAGCCAGGTGGCGGGCTTGTCGTACTGGATGAAGTGCGAGGCCCACATCTGGTGCTGGCCGACGCCGGCCGCGAAGATCGTGCCCTCGGGCGCGAGCTGTCCGATGCGCTCGATGACCTGCTGCGGGGAGAGCGAGCCGTCCTCGGGCAGGTCGTAGCCGAGCGGGTAGGTCTCGCGCCAGCGGTTCAGGTCGTTCCACCAGGCGGTGTAGTCGCCGCGGTTGCCCTCGGCGTGCTCCTTCTGGACGGCCTGGACGAGGTCGGCGAGGACCTCGCGGGCGTCACCGACGATCGGCACGTCGGCGGCGCGGTTCTTGCCGATCTCGGCCGGGTCGATGTCGGCGTGGACGATCTTGGCGTACGGGGCGAAGCTGTCCAGCTTGCCGGTGACGCGGTCGTCGAAGCGGGCTCCGAGGGCGACGATCAGGTCGGCCTTCTGCAGCGCGGTGACGGCGGTGACCGAACCGTGCATGCCCGGCATTCCCACGTGCAGCTCGTGACTGTCGGGGAACGCGCCGAGTCCCATCAGGGTGGTGGTGACGGGAGCTCCGGTGAGTTCGGCGAGGACCTTCAGCTCGGCGGTGGCGCGGGCCTTGAGGACACCGCCGCCGACGTAGAGGACCGGCCGCTTCGCGGCGGTGATCAGCTTGGCGGCCTCGCGGATCTGCTTGGCGTGCGGCTTGGTGACGGGCCGGTAGCCGGGCAGGTCCATGGCGGGCGGCCAGGAGAAGGTGGTCTTCGCCTGGAGGATGTCCTTGGGGATGTCGACCAGGACCGGTCCCGGGCGGCCGGTGGAGGCGATGTGGAACGCCTGCGCGATCGCCCGGGGGATGTCCTCCGCCTTGGTGACCAGGAAGCTGTGCTTGGTGATCGGCATGGTGATGCCGACGATGTCCGCCTCCTGGAAGGCGTCCGTGCCGATCGCCTTGGACACCACCTGCCCGGTGATCGCGACCAGCGGCACGGAGTCCATGTGCGCGTCCGCGATCGGGGTGACCAGGTTGGTGGCGCCCGGACCGGACGTCGCCATGCAGACCCCGACCCTGCCGGTGGCCTGGGCGTAACCGGTGGCCGCGTGGCCGGCGCCCTGCTCGTGGCGGACCAGCACGTGGCGCACCCGCGTGGAGTCCATCAGGGGGTCGTACGCCGGCAGGATGGTGCCCCCGGGAATGCCGAATACCGTGTCGGCGCCGACCTCCTCGAGAGAGCGAATGAGGGACTGTGCGCCCGTGACGTGCTCGACGGGGGCGGACTGTCCTCCGGATCGGGGCCGGGGCTGCGGGTGATGGGCCCCGGTGGCCTGCTCGGTCATCGGCATTCTCTTCTCGATGCTGAGGGTTTTTGCGAAGTTCGTGCGGGTTACGCGTGCTGCTCGGCGGGTGCCTGTGCAACAAAAAACCCCTCGTGCCGTAAGGCAAGCGAGGGGAGCGCGCCGGGTGGTGGTCGCTGAGCGGTCGAGGCTCAGCGTCAGCCGACGCGCTTTCCAAGTACGAGAATTCGGGTGCGCATGGCACTGACCCTCCCCCCGGCGCGCACCCACTGTCAAGTGGGTGGGACGGGAGTCTCATTATGTGAGCGCAGTGCCGTACCGCCCTGGAGTACGGCGGTCACTCCGGTGGAGTACACCCCGGAGCCCCCGCCGACGAACACGGGTTCGGCCGGTCCGGGCGGCACCGGATAGTGCCCGGCGGCCAGCGCCCTGCGCAGCCGGTACTCGTCCAGCGGCCCGGAGAAGGCCTTGCCCTGTCCGTGCGTGCAGCCCATCGCGCGCAGGGCCGCGACCTGCTCGGGCAGGTCCACGCCGCCGGCCACGGACTGCATCCCGAGGTCGGAGGCGATCCGCAGCAGCCCGCTGGTGATCTTGTGCAGCCGCGCGGACTCCACCACGCCGTCGACCAGGCCCCGGTCGAGCTTCAGCACGTCGACGGGGAGCCGCCTGAGGGCCGTGATCGCCGCCGATCCGCTGCCGAAGCCGTCGAGCGCGATCCGGACGCCGAGCCGCTTGAGCACGGTCAGCCGGCGCTCCAGCTCGTCGAGCGACACCCTGGGGTCGGTGTCGGCCAGCTCGACGATCAGGGAGCCGGACGGCAGCCCGTGCCGGGTCAGCAGGGCCTCGATCGAGCCCAGGGGCAGTGACCGGTCGAGGAGCCGGTGCGCGCTCAGCCGGACGGCCACCGGGACGGGCAGGCCGGTCGCGTGCCGTTCGGCGGCCTGCTCGACGGCCTCCTCCAGCACCCAGCGGCCCAGCTCGGCGGTCTTCTCGCTGTCCTCGGCCACGCGCAGGAACTCCGCGGGGGTGAACAGCACCCCCTGGGAGGAGCGCCAGCGCGCCTGGGCGCAGACCGAGGTGATCCGGCCGTCCGCCAGGCACACCACCGGCTGGTGCAGCAGGGCGAACTCGCCGTGGTGCAGCGCCGCGCGCAGCCGGGTGGCCAGCTCCGCCCTGCGCACCACGTCCTGCTGCATCTGCGGCTTGTACAGCTCCACCCGGCCCTTGCCGGCGGCCTTGGCCCGGTACATGGCGAGGTCGGCGTTGCGCAGCAGTTCGCCCGCGCCGAGGCCGGGTTCGGCGAAGGCCACACCGATGGAGGCGTTGACCCGGACATCGTTGCCGTCGATGGCGTAGGGCTGGGAGAGGGTGGCTCTCAGCCGGTCGGCGAGTTCGACGATGTGGCGCTCGCGGGCGTCCCGGTCGCGGACGCCGTCGCCGACGATCAGGGCCGCGAACTCGTCGCCGCCCAGCCGGGAGGCGGTGTCGCCCTTGCGGACCGCGTCCTGGAGTCTGCGGGCGGCCTGGACGAGCAGCTCGTCCCCGGCCTGGTGCCCGATGGTGTCGTTGACGCCCTTGAAGCCGTCGAGGTCGATGAAGAGCACCGCCGTGCCCCTGAGGGCGGCCCCGCGGTCCGAGGCGCGGCGGCCGGACAGGGCCTGCTGGACGCGCCGGGTGAACAGGGCGCGGTTGGGCAGGTCGGTGAGCGGGTCGTGCTCCGCGTTGTGCTGGAGCTGCGCCTGGAGCCGCACTCGTTCGGTCACGTCACGGCTGTTGAAGATCAGGCCGCCGTGGTGCCGGTTGACGGTCGACTCGACGTTCAGCCAGCCGCCGTCGCCGGAGCGGAAGCGGCACTCGATGCGGGTGGTGGGTTCCTCGACCGGGCTGGCGGCGAGGAAGCGGCGCACCTCGTGCACGACACAGCCCAGGTCCTCCGGGTGGATGAGACCGGCCAGTTCGGTCCCCTCCAACTCCTCCGCGGGTCTGCCGTACACCCCGGCGGCGGCCGGGGAGACGTAACGGAGGATGCCGCTGGGGGCGGCGATCATGATGACGTCGCTGGAGCCCTGCACCAGGGAGCGGAAGTGGTTCTCCTTCTGCGCCAGTTCCTGGGTGAGGGTGATGTTGTCGAGCAGCATGATGCCCTGGCGCACGACGAGCGCGAGCACCACCGTGCCCCCGGTGAGCAGCACGACGCGGTCGACGCTGCGGCCGTTGAGGACGTTGTAGAGGATCCCCAGGGTGCATACGGCCGCGGCGAGGTACGGCGTGAGCGCGGCGAGGGAGCCGGTGATGGGCCGGGAGAGCGGATACCGGGTGTGCTCGCCGGGCGGCGGGCCGTGGTGGTGGTCCGGCGTGCCGTACCGTCCGGGCAGGTGCTCGCGGACCACGCGCGTGTGCCCCTCCCGCTCGGGCCGTCCGCCGCGGGGCGCGGTCCAGGGGGCGTACGCCAGGAGCAGCGAGCCGGCGAACCAGCCCGCGTCGAGGAGTTGTCCGGAGCGGTAGTCGGCGTGCAGCAGCGGGGAGGTGAACAGGGCGTCGCACATCACGGTCAGCGCGAGCGCACCGATCGCGGTGTTGACCGCGGACCGGTTGACCGCCGAGCGCCGGAAGTGCAGCGCGAGCACCATGCTGACCAGGGCGATGTCGAGCAGCGGGTACGCCAGTGACAGCGCGGTGTGTGCGACGCCGGGCCCCTCGGCCTGCGCGGCCTGGGCGAGCGCGAGGCTCCACGCGAGGGTGAGCAGGGAGCCGCCGATCAGCCAGGCGTCCAGGGCGAGACAGACCCAGCCGGCCTTGGACACGGGCCGTTTGGCGAGCACCAGCAGTCCCACGATGGCGGGCGGCGCGAAGCACAGGAAGAACAGGTCCGCGGAGCTGGGGCTGGGCACGGGAAGCCCGAGGACGACCTCGTACCACCCCCAGACCAGGTTGCCCAGGGAGGCCATGGCCGAGGAGAGGCCGAACAGCAGCCAGGCGGGCCGAAACCGGGTGCGGGGGCTGCGGGCGTAGACGAAACAGGACACGGCGGCGGCACCGGCCGCGGCGCTCAGCCCGAAGTCGCCCATGATCAACGCGAGTCGTTCCGAGCCCCAGCCGAACGCGGCGCCGACGGCGTAGGCCGCGCAGACCAGGGCGAGAACGAGTTGGGCGGCCGGGCCGGGCCGGCGGCCGACGGCCGGTGCGCCGGCCGACGGCGCCGTCG
>NZ_NCTE01001254.1:0-412 GCF_002114215.1 Streptomyces sp. 13-12-16
CCCGTCGCCCGTGGCGACCGGCGTGCGCCCCGCCGTCGACGGCGACCGGATCGCTCTGGGCCCGGCGGTCTTCGACGCCCGCACCGGCGCGCCGCGCACCCTCCTCGGTGTGCCGGTGAGCGGTCTGCGGCTGGACGTGTGGCGGGCGACGACCGACAACGACGACGGGGCGACCTGGCAGACGGACACCCGGTACGGGCCGCTCTGGCGCGAGCTGGGCCTGCACCGCATGCGGCACCGGCTGGAGGCCGTCGAGACGGACGGCGACGCGCTGACCGTACGGACCCGGGTGGCGCCCGCCGGCCGGGAGACGGGCCTGCGCACGGCGTACCGCTGGACCTCCGACGGCACACGGGTGCGGCTGACCGTCTCGGTCGTGCCGGAGGGCGAGTGGCGGGGGGCGCCGCCCCCC
>NZ_NCTE01001254.1:523-3002 GCF_002114215.1 Streptomyces sp. 13-12-16
CATCCGCTTCGGCCTCCCCGGGGCCACCCCCGGGGACGCCGTCTTCTGGTTCGGCGGCGGGAACGAGTCGTACCCGGACACCCGGGCGGCGTCGAAGGACCTGCTGTGGGACGCGAGCGTCGGTGAACTGCAGACGCCCTACGTCCGCCCGCAGGAGAACGGCGCCCGCGCCGACGTGCGCTGGGCGGAGATCGGCGGTCTGCGGGTCGACGGCGACCCGGAGTTCTGGTTCACCGCCAGGCCCTGGACCACCGAGCACCTGGACGCCGCCCGGCACCGCACCGACCTCGTCCCCGGGGACACGGTCTGGGTCCACCTGGACCACCGGCTGCACGGCATCGGCTCGCAGTCCTGCGGTCCGGGCCCGCTCCCCCGGTACTACCTGTGGCCCGAACCCGCGGAGTTCTCCTTCGTCTTCTCGGAGCCGCGCGACTGACGGGGCTCAGTGGTCCGCGCAGCAGGGGGTGGGGTCCGGGGCCTCGAACGGCACGAGGGTGCCGCCCAGGGCCGGGGTGGCGGCGAGGACGAGTTCGTCCCGCTGCCACTGCGGCCGCACGTGGTCACGGGTCACGACGCGCGTGCCCGGGCCGGGCGGCTCGGGCGTGCCCAGGACCGTCACGCGGGCGATCGCGGAGCCGGCGAGCAGCTCCGCGACGGTCATCGTGCCGGTGAGGGCGGAGACACCCGGGTAGAGCACCGCGCGCCCCACCTCGTCGGGCAGGCCCGGGGAGACGGCGCCGTACCCCGCGAGCCGCTCCCGGAGGGTGTCCGGGAGCGGCCGCGAGGGCAGGGACAGGGACACGGTGACGCGCGGGCGGTCGTCGCGCACCAGGTGGGTGCAGCCGAACGTGTCCTCGGGGAGGCCGAGTTCGCCTGCCATCCGGTGCAGCAGGCGGTCGGCGTCGAGCAGGTCCTCGATGCCCGCGTCCACGGTGAGGGCGTACGGCGTCACGACGGCAGGACCCACACCGGGTTGGAGTAGAACCACAGGTCGCGCCACGGGTCGGCGTCGCCGACGACGTCGAGGGCGGGGCCCGCCGGGTCGACCTCGGCGCCCATGGCGCCGACGGCGGACCGGTTGCCGTCGGTGCCGCGCAGCCGGACGTACACCGGGCGGTCGACGCGGCCGAGGTCGAAGGTGACGCGGACGGTGCCGGCCGACTTGCCGATCTCGTAGGACCGGGCGACCTTCGCCGTGGGCGCGGTGAAGGTGTCCTTGTCGGCGACCGGGCCGGTCACATCGCCCTGGATGACGTCCACGCGGGCGAGCCTGGGGGTGAATCCGGCCCAGTTGTTGCCGCCGGCGAGGGCGATGTCGGCGGTCAGCGTGACCTTGGTGCCCTTGCGCACGTGCAGGGCGCCGCCGAGGGTGGCCCAGCGGCTGCCGCCGGAGACGCGGACGTCGAGGCCGCTGATGAGCTGGCCGTGGTCGACCCAGATACGGCCGGCGCGGATGCCGTCCATGACGGCGGCGTAGGAGAAGCCGTCGGCGCCGACGTGGGTGCGGCTGTACTGGCCGGGCCAGTAGTCGTTCTCGGTGAGGTCGATCTGTCCGGCGTAGACCGGGTCGTCGTAGCGGCCGTTGGCGTTGAAGTCGCCGCCGCCGCGGGCGCCGGTGTCGCCGTACACCTGGTGGGAGTCGGAGTTGGCGGTGATCCACCAGGGGCGGCCCTCGGCCAGGAGGCTGTCCCACAGGCCGCCGACGGTGGCGGTCATCCAGTCGAAGCCGCCCCAGGTGCGGTAGCTCTCCAGCGGGTAACCGGCGAAGGAGTTGGCACTCGGGCCGCCGTCGTAGATGCCGCGGGCCCCGCCCGGGCCGAGCGGCGCCGGCAGACCGCCCGCCTGGTGGCCGGGGGCGCCCTCGAAGCCGACGGCGATCTGCCGGTCACCGGTGCCGGTCGCGTCGCGCCAGGCGCGGATCTCGTGCGGGGAGTCGATGCCCTTGCGCGCGGGGTGGTTGGCGAGCATCAGGGCGTCCTTGACCTTGCGCCGTCTGACCTGCTCGGCGAGGAAGTTCAGCCCGGCGATGGCGAGCGCCTCGTTGGCCGGGGTGGAGGAGGAGGCGCCCTTGACGCTGCCGTCGTAGTCGGTCTCGAACTGCTTGAGGACGGAGACCTCGCCCGGGCCCGGGTGGACGAAGACGGTGCCGTGCTCGGCGGCCGGGATGTTCCACTCCAGGCCCTGGAAGACGAGGGTGTCCTCGTACGCGTCGCGGGCCTCGAGGATGTCCGGGTTGACCTTGTCCACGCCGATCCTGGCGTGGGTGCTGCCGCCGTGGTCGGTGATGACCAGCCAGTCCATGCCGTGCCGGGCGCCCTGGCGGACCTGGTCGGTGACGCGGTACTTGCCGTCGCTGCTGTACTGGGTGTGGATGTGGTGGTCGCCCGCCAGCCACAGGAAGCCCTTGCTCCTGCCCTTGCCGCGGCCGCTGTCCCCCGCCGCGTACGCGGGCGTGGCCGCGCCGGCGCCGGCGGAGAGC
>NZ_NCTE01001255.1:0-715 GCF_002114215.1 Streptomyces sp. 13-12-16
CGCGCGCCGCCGTCATCGTGGCCGTCGTCGCCCTGCACCTGCGCGGCGCCGTCGAACCCGGCGCCGCGCACACGGTGGTGGCGGTCGGCAACGAGGCCGGGCGCGCGCTGCCGCCGCTGCCGACGCCGGAGGACGACGTCCCGGCGGAGCTGAGGGTGCCGTACCTGGAGAGCGCGGTGTACCGGAGACTGCACAAGCCGTGCCACGTACGGGAGTTGCTGCGCGACCCGGACGTCCGGTGGGCGGTCGACACGCTGAGGAACGGGCTGGCGGAGACGGGCATGGTGAGTCCGCCGGCGCTGGGTACGACGCGGGCGGCACGCCGTCGACTGCAGGTGCTGAGCACCGCGTCTCCCGTCCCGGCGAGCGGAGACGGCCTCTCCGAGGAGGAGAAGCTGCTGGCCGTCGCCCTGCACGGCCAGGCGGCCCTCCGCGTCGTCGTCCCCCGTTTCGCCCTCCGCGCCGGCCTCACGGAACGCGTCCGCCTCCGCCGCAAGCGCGCCCTGCGCCGCTTCTCCGGCACCCCCGACACCTCCGGCACCTCCGGTGGCGGCTATACGGGCCCCCACTACTGCGGCGGCGCGTTCGGCTGCGCGGGCGGCGACGGGTACGGGGGTGGCGGTGGCGGCGGAGGAGGGGGCTGCGGCGGCGGCTCGGACTGAGCCCACGGCGTGAGGGGCGGGCCGTCGCCTGGACGGGCCGCCCCTCCGGGGGG
>NZ_NCTE01001255.1:890-2958 GCF_002114215.1 Streptomyces sp. 13-12-16
AACTCGACCACGTTGCTTATGTCGTTGGTGGTCGACATGGCGATGTCGGTGACGCGTTCCAGGATCGCCTCCACGATCACCGGGACGCGGTGTTCCGCCGCGAGTTTCTTCGCCTGCTCGAAGGCCGCGCCCAGTTCGTTCGGGTCGGTCACCCGGATCGCCTTGCAGCCCAGGCCCTCGGCGACCTTGACGTGGTCGACGCCGTAGACGCCCAGCTCCGGGGCGTTGACGTTCTCGAACTCCAGCTTGACCTGGAAGTCGATGTCGAACGCCCGCTGCGCCTGCCGGATCAGGCCCAGGTAGGCGTTGTTCACCAGGACGTGGACGTACGGGATCCGGTGCTGCGCCCCGACCGCCAGTTCCTCGATCATGAACTGGAAGTCGTAGTCGCCGGACAGCGCGACGACCTGCGCCTCGGGGTCGGCCTTCGCCACGCCGAGCGCGGCGGGGACGGTCCAGCCGAGCGGGCCCGCCTGGCCGCAGTTGATCCAGTGCCGGGGCCGGTAGACGTGCAGCAGTTGCGCGCCGGCGATCTGGGAGAGGCCGATGGTGGAGACGTACCGGGTCTCGGGACCGAAGGCCTTGTTCATCTCCTCGTAGACGCGCTGCGGTTTGATCGGGACGTCGTCGAAGTGCGTACGGCGCTGGAGGGTGGCGCGCTTCTCCTGCGCGGCGGCCGCCCAGGCGGAGCGGTCGGGCAGCCGGCCCTCGGCCTTCAGCTCCTTCGCCACCTCGACGAACAGCTCCAGCGCGGCGCGCGCGTCGGAGGCGATGCCGTAGTCGGGGGCGAAGATCCTGCCGATCTGGGTGGGTTCGACGTCGACGTGCACGAAGGTGCGGCCGGCCGTGTAGACGTCGAGTCTCCCGGTGTGGCGGTTGGCCCAGCGGTTGCCGACGCCGAGGACGAAGTCGGACTCCAGGAAGGTCGCGTTGCCGTAGCGGTGCGAGGTCTGCAGGCCGACCATGCCGGCGTTGAGTTCGTGGTCGTCGGGGATGACGCCCCAGCCCATCAGGGTCGGCACGACCGGGGTGCCGGTCAACTCGGCGAACCGGACGAGCAGTTCGGCCGCGTCGGCGTTGATGACACCGCCGCCCGCGACGATCAGCGGGCGTTCGGCGGCGTTCAGCATGCCGATCGCCTTCTCGATCTGGGCGCGGGACGCGGCGGGCTTGTAGACCGGGAGCGGCTCGTAGGTGTCCGGGTCGAACTCGATCTCCGTCAGCTGCACGTCGACCGGCAGGTCGATCAGGACGGGGCCGGGCCGCCCGGAGCGCATGAGGTGGAAGGCCTGCTGGAAGACGCCGGGGACCTGCGCGGCCTCCAGGACGGTCACCGCCATCTTGGTGACCGGCTTGGCTATGGAGGCGATGTCGACGGCCTGGAAGTCCTCCTTGTGGATCACGGCGGTCGGCGCCTGGCCGGTGACGCACAGGATCGGGACGGAGTCGCCGGTCGCGGAGTACAGGCCGGTGATCATGTCGGTGCCGGCCGGACCGGAGGTGCCGACGCAGACGCCGATGTTGCCGGGGCGGGCGCGGGTGTAGCCCTCGGCCATGTGCGAGGCGCCCTCGACGTGGCGGGCGAGGGTGTGGGTGATGCCGCCGGAGGCTTTGAGCGCCGCGTAGAAGGGGTTGATCGCCGCGCCCGGGACGCCGAACGCGTCGGTGACGCCCTCACGCCTGAGAATCTCAACTGCCGCGCGGGCAGCGGTCATTCGAGCCATCGAGTACTCCTGCTTCGGCTGTCGGATGCGTACTCCCGTCGCGCCCCGCGGTGAGCACTTCCGTATGGTGGAAATTACTTTCTACTATCTGGAATGAATGTAGGGTGGGTGGCCGGAGCCGTCAAGAGAGGGGCAAATGCCGGACACCCGGCGGACCGCTGGAGGACGATGGACACCGCCCCGAGAACACGGGAGGGGACCATGCCCGAGAGCGTGCCGGTGCGCTGTCCCGCCTGTCGGCGCTCGCACCGCTACACGGCACCGTCGTACCCCTGCGCGTGCGGCGCGCCCGTCACTCCGCCGCTGGACCCGGACGGGGTGCCCGGCCCGGTCGGGCACCGCGC
>NZ_NCTE01001256.1 GCF_002114215.1 Streptomyces sp. 13-12-16
GGACGCCGACGGCCCGCTCGGTACGGCGGCGCTGCGGGAGGCGTTGCCGTCGCTGCGGGCCGTCCTGGTCGCCGGCGGTGACGCCACGGACGGGGCGGAGACGGTCGAGGGTCTGCTGGCGCGCCGCGCGGGTGAGCGGCCCCGGCCGGTGGAGGTGCGGCCCGACGCGCCGTTGCTGCTGCTCCCCTCCTCCGCCACCACCTCCGCACGGCCCAAGATCTGTCTGCACACCCACGACTCTCTGCTCACCAACTCCCGTGCGGCGACCGAGGACAGTGCCGGGCCGTACGGCGGCACCCTGATCACGGCGTGCCCGCTGACCCACTGCTTCGGGCTGCAGTCGGTGTACTCGGCGCTGTTCCGTTCCGGCCGTCAGGTGCTGCTGGGTTCGTGGGACGTGGACCGGTTCCTGGAGCTGGCGCGGGCGGAACGGCCGAGCGTGGTGGTCGCCGTGCCGGCGCAGCTGCACGACGTGGTGGCGCGGGCCCGGGAGTCGGAGTCGGGTGCGGGTTTCCGCCCGGAGCGGGTGCTGACCGCCGGTGCCGCCCTGCCCGCCGCCCTGGTGCGCGAGGTGCGGGAGACCCTGGACACCGCGCTGGTCGTGGTGTGGGGCATGTCGGAGGCCGGGAACGGCACCAGCAGTCTGGCCGGGGACCCGCCGGAGGTCGCCGCGCGCAGTGTGGGACGGCCGGTGCGGGGCGCGCGGATGCGCGTCCTCGGCGAGGACGGGCGGCCGTGCGCCCCCGGCGAGTGCGGGGAGCTGTACTACCGCAGCCCCAGCATGTTCCGCGGTTACTACGGCGAGCCGGAGCTGACCCGGTCGGTGGTGTCCGAGGACGGCTGGCTGCGCACCGGTGACCTCGCCTCGATCGGCGCGGACGGTCTCGTGGTGTTCCACGGCCGCTCCGCCGAACTGATCAACGTGGGCGGGCGCAAGTTCAACGCCGTGGAGATCCAGGGCCTGCTGGCGGATCTGCCCGGCATCGGTCCGCTGGCGGTGGTCGCCAGACCCGATCC
This sequence comes from Streptomyces sp. 13-12-16, assembly GCF_002114215.1. Lineage (GTDB taxonomy): Bacteria > Actinomycetota > Actinomycetes > Streptomycetales > Streptomycetaceae > Streptomyces. The sequence continues at coordinate 1,018 of NZ_NCTE01001256.1, forward strand.
GCGGCTCGGGGAGTACCCCTGCCTGGTGGTGACCGCGTCGCCGGACGCCGGGAACGTGCCGAGGAGCCCGGTCGGTCTCGGGGAGGTGACGGCGTTCCTGCGGGAACGCGGCGTCGCCGAGTACAAGATCCCGCTGGAACTCGTCGTCCTGCCGGCCCTGCCGCGCACACCCGCCGGGAAGACCGACCGGCGGGCGCTGGAGCGGATCCTGGCCGACGCCGCGACGCATCCCGGGCCGGTTC
>NZ_NCTE01001257.1 GCF_002114215.1 Streptomyces sp. 13-12-16
CCGGGTTCCGCGCGCGTAGTGGCGCCCGCGCGGGATGCCGGGCGCCGGCCGCACGGGACGGCACCGGCGGCCGTGGGAGCGTGCCCACCGGCGACCGGCCCCGTCCCGTGCGGACGGGGCCGGTCTTGTGTGTCGACATACGCGCGAGTAGTTAACAACGTGCCGGATTGCCCACCCGAACAGTGTGGGAAGGCTCCTGCGGGTACCCCCTCAGCAACACCACGCAGGACCCACCTCCCCACAGTCATCCGCCCACCCACGTTGACGCGGACAGGAGCGGTCATGCCCGCCAAGCACCACTCGTCATCCCCTCCGGCACCGGGCGCCGCCCGGACACCCGTGAAGCGCGGCGCCGGGTCCCCTCCGGTCCGCCCGGCCGAGACCGGCCCCCCGCCGCCCGCCCCCGAGACCGCCGTGGGGCGCATTCCCGTCCTCGACGTCCGGCCGATGGTCCGGCAGGGGCGCCGGCCGGCGAAGGCCGTGACCGGTGAGACGTTCGAGATCTCGGCGACCGTGTTCCGGGAGGGGCACGACGCGGTCGCCGCCGACGTGGTGCTGAAGGATCCCGAGGGGCGCCCGGGGCCGTTCACGCCGATGCGGGAGCTCGCGCCCGGCACGGACAGGTGGGGGGCGACCGTCACCGCCGGGGAGCCGGGGCTGTGGACGTACACCGTGGAGGCGTGGGGCGATCCGGTCACCACCTGGCGGCACCACGCGCAGATCAAGATCCCGGCGGGCATGGACACCGAGGTCGTCCTGGAGGAGGGCGCCCGGCTGTACGAGCGGGCGGCGGCCGGGGTGCCCGGCTCCGGGCCCGGAGGCGTCCTCCTCGCCGCCGTGGACGCCCTGCGCGACGAGAGCCGTCCGGCGGCGTCCCGGCTGGCGGCGGCGTTGACGCCGGAGGTGGACGCGGTGCTGGCCCGGCATCCGCTGCGGGAGCTGGTCACCAGCAGTGAGCCGCTGCCGCTGCTGGTGGAACGCGAGCGGGCC
>NZ_NCTE01001258.1 GCF_002114215.1 Streptomyces sp. 13-12-16
CCGCCCGGCCGGGCGGCCGGCGATCTGCCGCGGAACCTCCGGCCCGGGTCACCAGGGCCTGTCCGGCGGGCCGTGCCGCGGACGCCGACCGGCACGCCCGTCCGAGCCGGCCGGGCACCGCGGGATTCCTGCGGTTCGATCCGCCGGACAGGCCCTGGAGCCCCTCAGTGACCGGCGACCGGGTGCGGGGCGTAGGGCTGCCGGAGCTCCTCCAGCTCCTTGTCGGTCAGCTCCAGTTCGACGGCGGCCACGGCGTCCTCGACGTGGTGGGGTCTGGCCGCTCCGACGATGGGCGCGGTGACCGTGTCCTGGTGGAGCAGCCAGGCGAGGGCGACCCGGGCGCGCGGTACGCCGCGCCGCTCGGCGATGCGGGTGACCGCCTCGACGATCGCACGGTCCCCCTCCTGGTACAGGGTGCTGCCGAACACGTCGGTGGCGCTGCGCCCGGTGGTGGCGTCCCAGTCCCGGGTGAGCCGGCCCCGGGCGAGCGGGCTCCAGGGCAGGACGCCCACGCCCTGGTCGGCGCAGAGCGGCAGCATCTCGCGCTCCTCCTCGCGGTAGAGGAGGTTGTAGTGGTTCTGCATGGACACGAACCGGGTCCAGCCGTGCCGTTCCGCCGTGTACTGCGCCTTGGAGAACTGCCAGGCGTACATCGAACTGGCCCCGATGTAGCGCACCTTGCCCGCCTTGACGACGTCGTGCAGCGCCTCCATCGTCTCCTCGATCGGGGTCTCGGGGTCCCAGCGGTGGATCTGGTAGAGGTCGACGTAGTCGGTGCCGAGGCGGGTGAGGCTGTGGTCCAGCTCGGTCATGATCGCCTTGCGGGACAGGCCGCCGCCGTTGGGGCCGGGCCGCATCCGGCCGTGCACCTTCGTGGCGAGCACGATGTCGTCCCGGCGGGCGAAGTCGCGCAGCGCCCGGCCGACGATCTCCTCGCTGGTGCCGTCCGAGTACACGTTCGCGGTGTCGAAGAAGGTGATGCCCGCCTCCAGCGCCTGCCGGATCAGCGGGCGGGACGCCTCCTCGTCGAGGGTCCACTCGTGGTTGCCGCGGTCGGGCGCGCCGTAGGTCATGCACCCCAGACAGATCCGCGACACGTCCAGGCCCGTCGAACCGAGCTTCACGTACTGCATCGTTGCTGCTCCTGTCTGCGGGAACGGTTGTTGCCAGGGGGAGCGTACGGGTTGGTGCGCACTCGAAGCCGGGGCCGGCCCGTCGGCGTCCGGGGCGGAAAACCGATTGCCCGCCCCGGGCGGGAGGCCCCAGGATCCTGCCATGCCCGAGAGCGCCTTCCCGATGCCGCCGTCCGCCACCGCCCCCGCGGCGGGCCGACAGCGGCGGCCCGGCCCCCGGAGAGGTCCGGCACCGTCGCGCCCATGACGGCCGCCCTGCTCGCGGGGCTGCTCGCCGGCTACGGCATCGCCGTTCCCGTGGGCGCCGTCGGGGCCTACCTGGTCTCCCT
>NZ_NCTE01001259.1:0-1554 GCF_002114215.1 Streptomyces sp. 13-12-16
CCGGCCGGGCGCCGCTGCTCCTGGGGGGTCGGCAGTCCGGTGCGGGCGACCGGGCGGCCGGGGTCGGACGTCAGGGTGCGCAGCAGGGTCACGAACCGGTCGGCGAGGCCGGCCACGACCGGCCGGTCCAGCCGTGCGGCGTCGTACGTGAACCGCAGCCGCAGCCGGCCGTCCTCCGGCTCGACGATCAGCGCGAGGGGGTAGTGCACGGTGTCGAACACCTCGGAGCCGGTGACGCGGAGGGTGTCCGCACCGTCGTCGGAGGCGGTCGGGTGGTTCTCGAACACGACGAGGGTGTCGAAGAGTTCGCCGCCGCCCGCGGCCCGCTGGATGTCGGCGAGACCGAGGTGCTGGTGGTCCAGCAGTGCCGCGTGCTCGTCCTGGACGCGCCGCAGCAGACCGGTGAGGGACTCCTCGGGTGTCAGGCGTACGCGGGCCGGGACGGTGTTGATGAACAGGCCGACGGCACGGTCCAGGTCGCCGGTCCCGTGGCCCCGGCCGGACACCGTGGTGCCGAACACCACGTCCTGGGTGCCGGTCAGGCCGCCCAGGAGCAGGCCCCAGAGGCCGTGGACGACGGTGCTCAGGGTGATTCCGTGGGTGCGGGCGTACGCGGTGAGGCCGTCGTCGGGCAGCGGGACGTCCAGGCGGTCCGGCCGGGCGGGCGTCCGGTGCCCGTCCGTCGTCGTGAGGGAGCCGGCGAGCAGGGTGGGCCCGGGAAGTCCCGACAGCGCCCGCCGCCACGCCTCGCGTGCCGCGTCGCGGTCCCGGCCGGCCAGCCAGGCCAGGTGGTGGTGCGGGTCGAAGGGCTCCGGCAGGTCCTCGCCCCGGTGGGCGGCGAGCAGTTCGCGCCGGAGGACGGCGAGCGACCAGCCGTCGGCGACGATGTGGTGCAGGGTGAGCAGCAGGCGGTGGTGCCGGCCGTCGCGGACCAGGGTGGCCCGCAGCAGCGGGGGCCGGGCGAGGTCGAAGCCCTCGGCCCGGTCCGCCCGCAGCAGGGCGTCCAGTCCGCCGCTCGCGTGGGTGCCGGTCTCCCGCCACGGCAGGACGGTGTGCTCCGCGAGCCGCTGGACGACGCGGCCGTCGGGCAGTTGGCGGAACGAGGCGCGCAGCAGCGGATGCCGGTCGAGGAGACGCTGCAGCGTCCGGCGCAGCCGACCGGGTTCCACCGGGCCCGCGAGGTCGAGGAGTTGCTGTACGAGGTACGGGTCGGCGGCGCCGGTGTCGTACCGGGCGTGGAAGAAGAAGCCCTCCTGGAGCGGGGAGACCGGCAGGGCGTCCTCGTCCAGGTGCGCCGGGGTGTCGGGCCGCGTGCCGGGGCCGGCCTGGTCGGCGGCCTGCGCGAGCGCCGCCACGGTCCGCCGGCGGAACACGTCGCGGGGGGTGATCGCGAGCCCGGCCGCCCGGGCGAGGTTGACCAGCCGGATCGCGACGATGCTGTCGCCGCCCAGTTCGAAGAAGCTGTCGTGGACGCCGACCGACGGCATGCCGAGCACGTCGGCGAACAGGCCGGCGAGCGTGGTCTCGGCGGGGGGGGCGGGGGGGGCCCGCCCC
>NZ_NCTE01001259.1:1758-3858 GCF_002114215.1 Streptomyces sp. 13-12-16
ATGAAGTCGGGCAGTTTCCCGGCCACTTGCGCCCGCGCGGCCGTCACTGCGGCGTCGGTCTCCGCCACGAGGTAGGCGACCAGGCGGGTGACGCCCCGGTGGTCGTCCCGTGGCAGGACCGCGGCCTGGGAGATGCCGGGGCAGGCCATGAAGGCGCTCTCGATCTCGCCCGGCTCGATCCGGTGGCCCCGGATCTTGAGCTGGCCGTCGGCGCGGCCGAGGAACTCCAGGTTGCCGTCGGGGGCCCAGCGCACCCGGTCGCCGGTGCGGTACATGCGGGTGCCGGGCGCGCCGAACGGGTCGGCGACGAACCGCTCGGAGGTGAGCCCCGGCCGGCCGAGGTAGCCGCGGGCCAGGCCGCGGCCGGCGACGTACAGCTCGCCCTCGGCGCCCACCGGGACCGGGCGCAGCGCGGAGTCGAGCACGTAGGCGCGGGTGTTGGGGTCGGGCCGGCCGATGGGTGCGGGTCCCGGCCGGGCGGGGTCGGCGGGCCACAGGGTGGAGTTGACGCTCGCCTCGGTGAGCCCGTAGGCGACGACGACCCGCAGCCGCCCGGCCCAGCGGGCGATCAGTTCGCCCGGCACCGCCTCGGTGCCGACGACGAGGACGGCTCCGTCGGGCAGTTCGCAGTCCCGCGGCAGCGCGGAGACCAGCGACGGCGGCAGGATCATGTGGGTGGCGCGGTGCCCTGCGATGTACTCGGTGAGGGCGGGCCCGGCGACGCGGCGTCCGTCGGGGACGACGATGATCCGTCCGCCCACGCACAGCGACATGATCAGGTCCCAGACCGTCACGTCGAAGCCGACGGAGGCGAACTGGACGACCCGGCTGTCCGGGCCGACGCCGATGCGGTCGGTGGCGGTGGCGATGAGGCTGCCGACGCCGTCGTGGGTGACGACGACGCCCTTGGGGCGGCCGGTGGAGCCCGAGGTGTAGATGACGTACGCGGCCCGGTCGAGCGGGATCGGCAGGGAGAGGTCGGACGGGTCCTGTGCGGCCTGTGCGGCGGCCGTGTCCGGGTCGTCGAGCAGGACGTGGCCGGCACCGGGTGCGGCGGGGAGGTCCCCGGCCAGGTCGCGCACGGTGACGACGGTGCGTGCCCCCGCGTCGGACAGCATGTGGGCGATGCGGTCCTTCGGGTGGTCGGCGTCCAGCGGGAGGTAGGCGGCGCCGGTCTTCAGTACCGCGAGCAGGCAGATCACCAGCTCGGGCGAGCGGGGCAGGGCCACGGCGACGACGTCCTCGGCCCGCACGCCCCGGGAGACCAGGAGCCGGGCGAGCCGGTTGGCGTGGGCGTTCAGTTCGCCGTACGTCAGTTCCCGGTCCTCGCAGACCAGTGCCACGGCGTCGGGCGTCCTGCGGACCTGGTGTTCGAAGGCCGCGGGCCAGGTCAGCTCGGGTACCTCGCGCGGGGCGACGCCCAGTTCGCCGAGGAGCCGGCCGCGTTCCGCGCCGTCGGTGAGGTCGATGTGGCCGAGGGGTCGGTCGGGGTCTTCGGCCAGGGAGTCCAGCAGGGCGAGGAAGCGGCGTTCGTGGTCGCGCAGGGCGGCTTCGTCGCAGACGTCGGCGTCCGCGTCGAGGTGGAGGCGGACGCCCTGTCCGTCCCGTGCCCGGGAGAAGGTGAAGGCCAGGTCGTTCACCGGGCCGAGCCAGGCCGGGTGGAGTTCGGCCGGGTGGTCGCCGAAGGGCAGGTCGGCGGTGCCGGGGAGGATGTTGACCGTCGGCCCGACCAGTTCGGCCAGTCCGTCGGCGAGTCCCAGGTCCCGGGCCAGGTCCTCGGCCCGGTAGCGCCCGTGCTCGACGGCCTCGGCGACGATGTGCCCGGTTTCGGCCGCCAGTTCGGCTCCGGTGGTGCCCGGCCGGACCGGTACCCGCAGGGGGACGACGTTGGACACCATGCCGGGCACGGCCGCCGCTCCGTCGTCCCGGCGGGCGGTGACCGGCAGGCCGAGGACCAGGTCCTGTGCGCCGCTGGTCCGGTGCAGGTAGGCGGCCACGGCGGTGATCAGGAACCGGGAGAGCCGGACACCGGCGCCGCGGGCGGCGGCCTCCAGCCGGGCGGTGTCCCGCGCGCCGAGCACCGTGGAGCGCCGCACCCGC
>NZ_NCTE01001260.1 GCF_002114215.1 Streptomyces sp. 13-12-16
CCAGCCGCCGGCGCTGCCGCCGCGGACGGCGAGCCGGTCGCGGTCGGCGGTGCCCTCGTCGGCGAGGGCCAGCGCGACGGCGGCGCAGTCCTCGACGTCGACCACGCCCCACTGTCCGCGCAGCCGGTTGCGGTACTCCCGCCCGTATCCGGTGGAGCCGCCGTAGTTGACCTCGGCGACGCCGATGCCGCGCGAGGTGAAGTAGGCGATCTCCAGGTCGAGCACGAGCGGCGCCCGGCCGGTGGGGCCGCCGTGCGCCCGGATCACGTACGGGGGACGCTCGTCCGCGGGACCGGTGCACCCGGGGTGGTGCGGGGGGTACACCTGGGCGTGGATCTCCCGGCCGTCCGGTCCGGTGAACGTGCGGACCCGCGGCTCGGGGTAGTACGCCGGGTCCACCGCGTCCTCGTGGCGGGCGCCGATCACCCGGGCGTGGCCCGTGCGGGTGTCCAGCTCCACCACCTCGTGGGCGCTGCGCGGTCCGGCCCCGACGGCGACGACCCGCTCGCCGTGCGCCGCGAGGGTGGGCGTGAACTCGCTCCACGGGCCGGCGGCGTCGACGACCTCGCAGGTCTCGGGGTCGAGGATGCCGAGCACGGGCGCGCCCCGGCCGTGCAGGACGGCGATCAGGCCGCTGTCCAGCGGGGCGAACCAGCACAGGCCCAGCTTCCACAGCGGTCCGCCGAACTCCTCCTCGCGCGGGCAGACCGGCTCCCCGTCCCGGTAGAGGTTCCACCAGCCGGTGCGGTCGCTCGCGTACAGCAGCCGGCCGTCGGGGGTCCAGTCGGCCTGGGCGACGGACTCCTCGGGTCCGCCGGCCACCGTACGGGCGTCGCGCAGGGTGCCGTCGGCGGTGACGTCGGCGACGAGCAGTTCGGTGCCGTCCCACGGCATGCGCGGGTGGTCCCAGCCGAGCCAGGCGGCGCGCCGCCCGTCCGGCGCGAGACGCGGCCCGGTGACGAACCGGTGCCGGCCGTCGCTCAGTTCCCGCACGGCGCCGCGGTCACCGGCGGCCGAGCCGTCCAGCGGT
>NZ_NCTE01001261.1:0-409 GCF_002114215.1 Streptomyces sp. 13-12-16
CACGACCCTGCGGGCGCCGTCCGGCACGGTGGCGTCGGAGCTGGTGGCCCGCGCGCTGGCCGCCGACCCGGCGCTTCCGCTGGCCGCGGGCGGGGGCGCGCTCGCCAAGGAGATGATCCGGGTCAACCACTACGGCCCCGAGGCGACGCCGGGTGCGGTGCGGGCGAGTCTGGCGGCGCTGGGGGCGGCACTGGGCGAACAGGGGCTGAACGTGGACACGGAGGGTGCCCTGCGGGCCGCGGAAGCGGCCTGGCGCTGAGCGCGGGCCGGGACACCTGCACCTCTTCGCCCCCGCCGCCCCTTCCCGTCCCGTCCCGGGGCTCCGCCCCCCGGACCCCGCTCCCAAGCGCCGGACGGGCCGGCTCAGCCCGTCCGGCGCTCGAGGACGAGGCCCCTTCAGGGCCGGAGG
>NZ_NCTE01001261.1:558-814 GCF_002114215.1 Streptomyces sp. 13-12-16
CCGGGGGCGCGGCCCCTGGGTACGGGAAGGGGCAGCGGGGGCGATCCCGGTGGCGGTGGAGGACCCGGTCACCGCACCGGTCCACGACGCGGGCGTCCTCGCCGGGGCGCACGCCCGACGCCGCGGCCGGTGACGACGGTCTGGGAAGGGTGTCGCAGACTCGGGAGCGAAGGGCGCCGGCACGCCGCCGGGGGACCGGCCGCCGGGGCGGAGGTCCGCGCGCGTCGGGGGCTCGTCCGCCCGGTCGAGGAGCGCG
>NZ_NCTE01001262.1 GCF_002114215.1 Streptomyces sp. 13-12-16
CCGCCCCCCCGCCGCGCCGTGGCCGAAGGCCAGTCCGCCGCCGGCCGTGGCGAACTGCGCGATGTCGCCGGGGAAGAGGCGGTCGGTACGGGACGGTGTCGCCGACGCGCGGATGGCCGCGGCCATCGAGTCCCGGCTGCGGGGCCAGTCGTCCGGCCGGACCGGCACCACCGGCCCGTCCGTCCGCCGCGCCGCCGGAACGCCTGCGGGGGCGGTGGCGCCGCCGGTGATCTCGTCGACCGCCGCGTCCAGGAAGGCCCGGTCCACCGGGAACCGCTCCGCCACCACATCGGCGAGGTGGGCCGCCTTGCGCCGGTCCAGCGCCAGCAGGCTGGTGAGCGGGAGGAACAGCGCGAGCCGCAGACAGGCCAGCGCGTACCGGTCCACCGCGACGCCCCGCCGGTCGGACGGCGCCACGAACCCCGGGTTGGCGACGGTCTGCCGGCCGGGCTCGTCGATCCGGTGCGCCGCCTCGAAGTCCAGCAGGGCGACGCTGTCGTCCTCGCGGATCATGATGTTGAACAGGTGCAGGTCGTTGAAGACCACGCCCCGGGCGTGGACGTCCTCGACGGCGCGTTCCACCCGCGCGTGGACGTCGAGGGCCCAGGCCGTGTACTCGGCCAGCCGCTCCTCGCTCGGGTCGGCCTCGATGAGCGGGTGACGGCGGGCGAAGAACGTGTTGAGCGGCTTGCCGTCGATGTGCTCCAGTACCAGGAAGTGGTGCTCCCCGACCGTCAGGTGATCGAGCACCTCGGGTGTGCAGCCGAGACCGGACAGCCGCTCCAGCGCCCGGCGTTCGCGGTGCAGCCGGGTCACGGCGTCCGCGCCGTCGGCCGCCAGACCGGCGTGCGGCCGGGCCTCCTTGAGGACGACCCGTTCCCCGGTGCGGGAGTCGCGGGCGAGGTAGACGCCGCCGCCGTTGGAGAAGTGCAGCGCCGACTCGACGGCGTAGGGCAGGCCGCCCACGGTCAGCGCGTCCCGGGCCGCCAGGTGCGGGCGCAGGAAGGCGGGCGGGTCCACCCAGTCCGGCACGCGGAAGACGGGGCCGCGCAGGTCGGGCACCAGCACTCCGTCGGGACCGGTCACGGCCGGCCGCAGCTCCCCTTGCGCGTCGTAGCAGTTGCGCCGGGTGAAACCGCCGTACCGGACGTGCACGGGTCCTTCGCCGAGCCGCAGGTCACTCAGGATGTACGGTCCGGGTTCGCCCGCCAGCAGCTCCGACAGTTCGCCCGCGAGCCGTTCGAACCGCGCCTCGTCCGCCGGGTACACGGTGATGAACTTGCCGCTGCCCGCCCGGTCCGCGTACTTGGCGTTGCGCTGGTGCAGCAGATAGCGGCTGGGGACGAACTTGAAGGCCGTGCCGCCGGCGACACAGTGCCGCCACACGCGTTCGAGCACGGACTCGGCGTTGTCGAGGCAGGCGGAGACGTGGATCTTCCAGCCCTGGTCGGGCAGTTCGGCGTCGACCGGACGCAGGGCCAGCCAGTCCCCGCTCTCGTTGCGCTGCCATCCCTGCGGGACGGGCCACGAGGCCGCGGCGTACCGGGAGCGCCCGGTACCGGCCGGGGAGACGGTGCGGTGCGGAGCGTCGTAGAAGTGCGGGTCCGCGTCGCAGTACACGGCATAGCCCTTGTTCACGCCGTCTCCCTCCCATCGGTTGCCGACGGGCATGACGCTGTCACGGGGCGCACCGCCCCGCACAGTCACCGCTGTCATCACTCCGACGTGCGGAACGCACGGGTAACTTCGCGGAGGCCGGGTTCCGCCGGGCGCGCGGGGAACCGGAAGTGTTCGCCGAAGGGGCTGCCGGTGCCGGTCTCCGTCGTGTCGGGGACGTCGTGCGGCGGGGCGGGGCGCGCGGTGGAGACGGTGCCGCGGTCGCCTGGACGCCGAAGACCGCGCGTCCGCCCGCCCTCCGGTCAGCCGGGCTGCCGTACCGGCTCCGGCTCCTCCCGTCGCGCGTACGCCGCCCAGTCCACGATCCGCACCGCCGCGCCGGCGGCCTCCCCGCCCCGGCGGTGGG
>NZ_NCTE01001263.1 GCF_002114215.1 Streptomyces sp. 13-12-16
GGACCGTCCCCCGCGCCGGCCGGTCTCCGCGGCCCGGCCGCGTCCTCCCGCGCCGGCCGGTTCCCGCGGCCCCGGCCGCGTCCACCCGCGCACATCTCCCTCCGCGGTCCTGGGACCCGGATACGCCGTACGGCGGCGGTGATCGTCGGGTAGTGTGGCCGTCCGGCTGCGGACCGCCCCGGCCGGGGGACGTCGAGGAGGTGGGACCCATTACCGCTGTGTCAGGTCGGGTGCTCTCACCTCGAAGCGACGCGGACCACCGGCAGTAGGTGACCGCGAGAGCGCCCTTCGGCTCCCGAAAGGCCCCATGCTCTTGCCGCACATGCCGTCTCCGCCGTCCTCCCCCTCCGCCGTCCCGCCGTCCTCGTCCCGGGACGCCGTCGTGGCCGCGCTCCGCGCCGCCGGTTGCGTCTTCGCCGAGGACGAGGCCGAGTTGATCCTCGCCGCCGCGCCCACCCCCCGGGACATCGCCCCGATGGTCGAGCGCCGGGCGGCCGGACTGCCCCTCGAACTCGTCGTCGGCTGGGCCGAGTTCCACGGCCGGCGCATCACCGTGGAACCCGGTGTCTTCGTGCCCCGCCGCCGCACCGAGTTCCTCGTCGAACAGGCACTCGCCCAGGCGCCGGACGCGTCCGTCGTCGTGGACCTGTGCTGCGGCTCCGGCGCCGTCGGCGCGGCCCTGGCCGCCGCACTCGGCGCGGTCGAGCTGCACGCCGCCGACATCGACCCGGTCGCCGTGCGCTGCGCCC
>NZ_NCTE01000130.1 GCF_002114215.1 Streptomyces sp. 13-12-16
CCCGCGCGCGGCCGGCGCCGCGCCCCCACCCGTATCGAGCGCGCCGCCGGGCGGGCCGCCGCGCTGCACCGGCCGCGGGTCCTCCTCGCGCTGCTGCTCCTGCTCGCCCTGACCTGCGTGATGCTCCTCGACGGCTATCTGCGCGCCGAGGTCGGCGACGACCAGCGGGTCCGCACCGGGGCCTCGTCCTCCGAGGTGCCCGACGAGGTCCTCGACGGCGGACCGATCCTCACCTTCCCCGGCGGGCAGGCCGAGACCGTCTCCGTCCCGGACAAGACGATCGTGCTCACCTTCGACGACGGACCGGACCCCACCTGGACGCCGAAGGTCATGGAGGTCCTGGAGGAGCACGACGTGCCCGGCACGTTCTTCGTGGTCGGCTCGATGGTGTCGCGCTACCCCGACATCGTGAAGGACCTGGTCGACCAGGGCAACGAGATCGGCGTCCACACCTTCACCCACGTCGACCTGTCGTACCAGAGCTCCGCCCGCGTCACCCGCGAGATGGAGCAGACCCAGCTCGCGCTCGCGGGTGCGGCCGGGATCACCACCACGCTGTTCCGGGCGCCGTACTCCTCCAAGCCGGACGCCGTCGACAACTACAGCTGGGAGGTCTACCAGCAGCTCGGCGAGGACGGGTACACCAGCGTCTTCATCGACACCGACAGCGAGGACTGGAAGGAACCGGGCGTCGCGAAGATCGTCGAAGGGGCCACCCCGGAGGACGGGGAGGGCGCTTCGGTGCTCTTCCACGACTCTGGCGGCGATCGCACGCAGACCGTCGAGGCGCTGGCGGAGTACATCGAGAACATGCAGGCGGAGGGGTACACCTTCACCACCGTCAGCGGTGCCATGGCCGAGCAGCAGCAGCAGCAACAACAGCAGCAGTCCGCCGGGGCCGACGGATCCGGAGCGGGCGGGCCCGCCGCCGGCGCTCCGTCCGGCACCGGCAGCCGGCTCCAGGCCTCCCACCGTCCCGCCACCGGCACGATCCTCTACGAGGGCAAGGCGCTCGTCGCGGCCGTCACCGTCGCCGAGTGGACGGTGCCCGCGCTCTCGGCCGGCCTGGTGATCGTGGGCGTGGCCGTCATGGGGCGGTTCGGTCTGATGCTCGTCCTCGCCCGGCGCCACCACCGGCAGCGCAACAGACGCCGCTTCGGCTGGGGGCCGCCCGTGACCCGGCCGGTCAGCGTGATCGTCCCGGCGTACAACGAGAAGGAGTGCATCGAGAACACACTGCGGTCGCTGGCCGGAAGCACCCATCCGATCGAGATCATCGTCGTCGACGACGGCTCCACGGACGGTACGGCGGAGCTCGCCGAAGGACTCGGACTGCCGGGCGTCCGGGTGATCCGGCAGGAGAACGCGGGCAAGCCGGCCGCCCTGAACAACGGCATCCGCAGCGCCCGGCACGACATCGTCGTGATGATGGACGGTGACACCGTCTTCGAACCGGACACCGTGGGCCGCCTGGTGCAGCCCTTCGCCGACCCGTCGGTGGGCGCCGTCGCGGGCAACGCCAAGGTCGGCAACCGCTCCACGCTCATCGGCGCCTGGCAGCACATCGAGTACGTGATGGGCTTCAACCTCGACCGGCGCATGTACGACCTGCTGCGCTGCATGCCGACCATTCCCGGCGCGATCGGCGCGTTCCGCCGCGAGGCGGTCCTCCAGGTCGGCGGGATGAGCGAGGACACCCTCGCCGAGGACACCGACATCACCATCGCGCTGCACCGGGAGGGCTGGCGGGTCGTCTACGAGGAGCACGCCCGCGCGTGGACCGAGGCCCCCCGCTCGCTGCGGCAGCTCTGGTCACAGCGCTACCGCTGGTCGTACGGCACCATGCAGGCGCTGTGGAAGCACCGCGGGTCCCTCACCGACAAGGGGCCCTCGGGGCGGTTCGGGCGGGTCGGCATGCCGCTGGTGGTGCTCTTCCAGATCGTCACGCCGGTGTTCGCGCCGCTCATCGACGTGTTCACCGTGTACTCGATGCTCTTCGTCGACTTCCGGGCGGCCCTGCTGGCCTGGCTGGCCGTCCTGGCCGTGCAGCTGGTGTGCGCCGCGTACGCCTTCCGGCTCGACCGGGAGAAGTACCGGTACCTGCTGATGATGCCGCTGCAGCAGTTCGCGTACCGGCAGATGATGTACCTCGTCCTCATCCACTCCTGTGTCACCGCCCTGACCGGCGGCCGGCTGCGCTGGCAGAAGCTGAAGCGGACGGGCGAGGTCGGGATGCCGTCGGCGGGGACGGGCGGCTGATGGGGGCGCACCGCAAGGGGGCCGCACGGGCCGGACGGGCCGGACGTCCGGAACCGGCGGCCCCGGCCGGCCCGTCGTCCCCGCCGGGCCGCGACGGGTACTTCGACCTCCTGCGCGCGGTGGCCCTCGTCCGGGTCGTGGCGTACCACACCTTCGGCTGGGCCTGGGCGGGGATGGTCTTCCCGTCGATGGGGGTGATGTTCGGGCTGGCCGGCACCCTGATGGCCAGGTCGCTGCGGCGTCCCGCGCTCACGGTGATCCGGGGCCGGGTCCGCCGCCTGCTGCCGCCGTTCTGGTTCTGGGGCTTCTTCGTGGTCACCGCGATGCTGGTGCACGGCTGGATGCCGGGGTGGCGGATCGTGTACTGGATCGTGCCGCTCGGCGACCCGCCGGGCAGCGCCTGGGCCGGGCAGGCCTGGGAGATCGTCTGGTACCTGCGGACGTACCTGTGGTTCGTGCTGCTCTCCCCGCTGCTGCTGCGGATCTTCCGGCTGTCGCCGGTCGTGGTGCTGGTGCTGTCGCTCGTCCCGGTCGTCGTCCTCACGTACCTGTGGCAGCCGCCGGAGGGGCGGCCCGGCAGCGCCCTCACCGACCTCGCGACGTTCCTGTTCTGCTGGCTCCTCGGCTTCGCCCACCACGAGGGGGTGCTCGGGCGGCTGCGCCCCCTCGCCGTCGCCGTGGCGTCGCTCGCCGCGCTCGCCTACGGCGGCTGGTACGCCCTCGCCCACCGGTCCGCGTACGGCGGCACCTACGACCTGGACGACAACCCGCTCGCGCAGGCCTTCTGGTCGGCCGGGTTCGTGACGCTGCTGATGTACGCCAAGGAGTACGCGGGCCTCGTGGGCCCGTCCCGCTCCCGGCTGGTGACCGTGTTCAACGCGCGCGCCGTGACGATCTACCTCTGGCACGAGGTGGCGCTGGTCCTGGCCGTGCCGCTGATCGACCGGTTCTGGGAGGTGCCCGCGTTCGAGGCGCACCTGCCGCTGGGGAGCCAGTGGTTCCTGTTCGGCGTCGGCTGGGTCCTGATCGGCGCCTTCGTGCTCGCGTGCGGCTGGGTCGAGGACGTCGCCGCCCGCCGGAAGCCGACGCTCCTGCCGGGCGGGCGGGCTGCAAGAATGGGCGCGTGACCCGCGCATCCCTGGACAAGCAGCCGCACGAAGTCGCCTCGATGTTCGACGACGTCGCGGAACGATACGACCTGACCAACGACGTGCTGTCCCTCGGCCAGGACCGGCGATGGCGCAAGGAGGTCGCCAAGGCCGTCGACGCCCGGCCCGCGCAGAAGATCCTGGACCTGGCGGCCGGCACGGGCACCTCGTCGATGCCCTTCGCCCGCGCCGGCGCCTACGTCGTGCCCTGCGACTTCTCCCAGGGCATGCTCCGGGTCGGCAAGCGGAACAACGCCTGGCTGCCGTACACGGCGGGCGACGCGACCCGGCTGCCCTTCAGGGACGACGTCTTCGACGCCGTCACCATCTCCTTCGGGCTGCGCAACGTGCAGGACACGGACGCGGCGCTGCGCGAGATGCACCGGGTGACCCGGCCCGGCGGGCGGATCGTCATCTGCGAGTTCTCGCACCCGACGTGGGCGCCGTTCCGCACCGTCTACACCGAGTACCTGATGCGCGCGCTGCCGCCGGTCGCCCGGTCGGTGTCGTCCAACCCGGACGCGTACGTCTATCTCGCCGAGTCCATCCGCGACTGGCCCGACCAGCCCGCGCTGGCCGGGCGGCTGCAGGGCGCCGGCTGGTCGAAGGTGGCGTGGCGCGACCTCACGGGCGGCGTGGTGGCGCTGCACCGGGGGTTCAAGGAGAGCTGAGCAGCACCGCGTGGGGCGGGGCGGGTTCCTCCAGTTCCCGCTGGAGCCCGCCCGTGGGCGGCACCGGCCCGCGCGGCTCGCGCACCCCTCCGCCGCCCTCGCCCTCACCGAAGTCGAACCACACGTGGACCACGGAGTTCCGCGGCACCTCCGTACCGGGCTGCGGATACTGCCGTACGACGTAGTCGACGACGACGAACGGGAAGTCCGCCCGGTCCGGGGCGTTCACGGACAGGCCCCGGGCCCGGGCCGACTCGCGCGCGTCCACGGCCATCAGTCCGACCAGGCGCGGCACGCGCACTTCGGGCGTCGGTGTCCTGGGTGTCATACGCACGGACGTCACCCCCAAGCGGTACCGGCAGAGTAGACCCGGTGCCGTGCCCGCCGGAAGCATCAAGTGGCTTTCCGTGACAATTGATTACTCTGAGTGACCATCGGGTGCGGGGGTCATCAGGTCCAGCCGGTAGCAGTGGCCCTCCCGCCGGGTGGACGGGATCGTGAACGTCTCGGCGAGCCGCATCCCGAGCCGTCGGGTGACCGCTATGGAACGGGAGTTGCGGGCGTCCACCATCGCCACCACGCCCGTCAGGCCCGCCGCCGTCACCCGCTCCAGTGTCTGCCGGGCCGCCGCGGTGGCGTACCCCTTGCCCCAGTGCTCCCGCGCGAGCCGCCAGCCGATCTCGATCTCGCCCGTCGGGCCCCAGTCGCGCTCCCACGGCTGGGCGCCGGTGAAGCCGATGACCCGGCCGGAGTCGTCGAGCACGGTCCACAGGCAGAAGCCGAGTTGGGCGTCGTGCCGGCGCTGGCGGGCGGTGAGCTCCTCGTAGACCGACAGCTCCGCCGACGCGCCGCCGTGGAACTCCATGACGTCCGGGTCGTCGAAGATCCGGTGCCAGGCGAAGGCGTCCTCGTGGGTGGGGACGCGCAGCCGTACGACGGGGAGAGCTCGGTTCACGGGGGCAGCCCTTCAGCCGGGTGATCACTCGTGCTGAATAGACTGCCCGTGTCCAGTGCCGGTCGGCACGCAGATTTCGAACTTGGGGAGATCCCGCCGTGACCGAGCCCCTCTCCGACAACACCGCCGATGTGATCGTCGTGGGCGCGGGGCCAGCCGGCTCCGCCACCGCGTACCACCTGGCCCGGTCCGGACTCGACGTGCTCCTGCTGGAGAAGACCGAGTTCCCGCGGGAGAAGGTCTGCGGCGACGGCCTCACCCCGCGCGCCACGAAGCAGCTCGTCGCCATGGGCATCGACATCTCCGAGGAGGCCGGCTGGCTGCGCAACAAGGGACTGCGCATCATCGGCGGCGGGGTCCGCCTCCAGCTCGACTGGCCGGAACTGGCCTCCTTCCCCGACTACGGCCTGGTCCGCAAGCGCGACGACTTCGACGAGCAGCTCGCCCGGCAGGCCCAGAAGGCGGGCGCCCGGCTGTACGAGCGCTGCAACGTCGGCGCACCGGTCGTCGACGACCGCACCGGGCGCATCACCGGCGTCAAGGCCAAGCTCGGCGAGGACAAGCGGGAGGTCACCTTCCACGCCCCGCTGGTGGTGGCCGCCGACGGCAACTCCACCCGGCTGTCCCTGGCGATGGGCCTGCACCGGCGCGAGGACCGGCCGATGGGCGTCGCGGTCCGTACGTACTTCACCTCGCCCCGCCACGACGACGACTACCTGGAGTCCTGGCTGGAGCTGTGGGACCGCCGCGGCCCGCAGGACCGGCTGCTGCCCGGCTACGGCTGGATCTTCGGCATGGGCGACGGGACGAGCAACGTCGGCCTCGGCGTGCTCAACACCTCCGACTCCTTCAAGGAGCTGGACTGGCGCGAGGTCCTCAAGGCCTGGTGCGCGTCCATGCCGGAGGACTGGGGCTACACCCCGGACAACATGACCGGCCCGATCCGCGGCGCCGCGCTCCCCATGGCCTTCAACCGCCAGCCGCACTACACGCGCGGCCTGCTGCTGGTCGGTGACGCGGGCGGACTGGTGAACCCCTTCAACGGCGAGGGCATCGCCTACGCCATGGAGTCCGGGCAGATCGCCGCCGACGTGATCGTCCAGGCCCACGCGCGGGCCACTCCGGCCCAGCGGGAGATCGCCCTCCAGCGCTATCCGCGCGTGCTGAAGGACACCTACGGCGGCTACTACACGCTCGGCCGGGCCTTCGTGAAGCTCATCGGCAACCCGAAGATCATGCAGATCGCCGCCCAGCGCGGACTGACGCACCCGATGCTGATGAAGTTCACCCTGAAGCTGCTCGCCAACCTGACCGACCCGACGGGCGGCGACGCGATGGACCGCATCATCAACGGCCTGAGCAAGGTGGCGCCGAAGGCATGACCGGCGCCACGCCGTCCGCCTCGCCCTCGGCCTCCCCCTCGTCCGGTTCCGGGCAGGGCGGCGGTGCTGGTTCCTCCGGTACCTCCGGTTCCGGCACGTCCGGAAGCGCCCGGGGCGGTCCGGCGTCCACGGGTGCCGGCGGGACGGCGCCGATCGGCGGGGCGGCGCTGCCGGCGCCGGTCCCGGCGCGGGCGTGACCGTGCTG
>NZ_NCTE01001264.1 GCF_002114215.1 Streptomyces sp. 13-12-16
CAAGGCGGCCACCGTGGTGCTCGGGACGACCTCCGCCCTCGTCGACCGGGCGCGCCGCACGGGCGCGCGGGACGCCCGGCTGGCCGCCGTGTCCCTCCCCGGGCCCCGCACCTCCCCGGTGCCGGACGACCCCGACCGGCTGCGGCCCAAGATCCGGGCCGAACTCGGCGCCACCGGCCGCCCGTTGCTCATCGCCGTCGGCTCCCTCGAACGCCACCGGGGCTACGACGTCCTGCTGGACGCCGCACACGCGTGGCGGCGCCTCGATCCCGTACCGCTGGTGGTGCTCGCCGGAGAAGGGTCGCTGCGCGGCGAACTCCAGCGCAGGATCGAGGAGGAGGAACTGCCGGTCCGGCTCATCGGCCGGCGCGACGACATCACCGATCTGCTGGCCGCCGCCGACATCGCGCTGCTGCCGAGCCGGTGGGAGTCGCGCTCCCCGCTCGCCCAGGAGGCCCTCCACGCGCGCGTGCCGCTCGTCGCGACCGAGGTGGGCGGCATCCCCGAACTCGTCGGCGACGCCGCCGAACTCGTGCCGTACGGCAACGCGCGGGCGCTCGCGGACGCCGTCGTACGACTGCTGGACGATCCCGACCGCCGGGAACTGCTCAGGGAACGCGGGGTGCGGCAGGCCGCCACCTGGCCGACCGAGGACCAGACGGTCGCCCAAGTGCTCAGCGTGTACGACGAGCTGACGCAACTCAGACCGCTCTGAGGCGGTGGCTTCCGGGTCCGGGGCAGGTGTCGGCGGGCGCGCAGGGCCAGGGCCGTGTGCGGGTCGTCGGGGGTGGTGGCCGGTGACTCGCCGGTGCGGGTTGTGCTGAGGCGGGCTTCCGGGGTCAGGGCACGTGTCGGCGGGCGCGCAGGGCCAGGGACAGGGCCAGGACCGTGTGCGGGTCGTCGAGGTCGGTGGCCAGCAACTCGCCGATGCGGGCGAGCCTGTTGTAGAGCGTCTGCCGGTTCAGGTGGAGTTCGCGGGCCGTCTCCGCCTTGCGTCCGGCGTGCGCCAGGTAGGTCTCCAGGGTGGGCAGCAACGGCGGCTTGGAACGGCGGTCGTGGTCCAGCACCGGGCCGATCGCGCGGTCCACGAAGTCCGCCAGGTCCGGGTGGTCGCGCAGCCGCCACAGCAGCAGGTC
>NZ_NCTE01001265.1:0-361 GCF_002114215.1 Streptomyces sp. 13-12-16
CACCACCCCCTCGGGCTGCCGGGGCACCCCCGGCGCGCCGTACGGCAGGGGCCGTCCGAGCCCGTCCCTCGGCCGGGCGTTGCGCGCCCGCCCCTCGCTGTCCCGGTCCCGCGCGGCGGCCGTCCGGCCCGACGACGTGCTCTCCATGCTGCCCATACGCCGATTGTCCCGCGCCCGGTCCGATTCGGGCCGCGCCGGGGGCGTGGGGTAAAGTGCTGTTCGCGCGATCACGCGGTTCACCGCACGTGAGCGCATCGGGACGTGGCGCAGCTTGGTAGCGCACTTGACTGGGGGTCAAGGGGTCGCAGGTTCAAATCCTGTCGTCCCGACTTGCGACACAGCAGGTCGGCGGGGCGGCGCG
>NZ_NCTE01001265.1:534-7059 GCF_002114215.1 Streptomyces sp. 13-12-16
CGCCGGACCGAGCCGGCTGCTCATCGGCTGGGACAGGTGGGCCGACACCTGCGCCGAAGCCGACGGACCGAGGGCGACCTCACCGGCCGCCTTGCAGTGGAGTCGACCTTCACCTTCCAGACCTCTCCATGCCGGTGCCAAGCCGCGGCGGGTGTCGGCCGAACGGGGTCACCCGGCTGGTTCAACGCTCACCGCGACGTCTCGTCTCCGGAGGTGGACCGCCAGGAACTCCATCTCGACGAGCGTGCCGATGAGACCGGTCCCGGTGAGTTCCGCGGCCTGCGCGCGTGCCTCGCCCAGGGACAGGTGTCGCGCACTGCGGAGGGCCTGCAGCACGGGAACGATGTCCGGCGCGTCTCCGGACGGACGAAGCCTCGTGGGCCCATGCGCTTTCAGCAGAGCTTGTCGGATGTTCTCGGGCGTGACGGGGCCGCTGTCCTGCTCGCACCACCCGTTCGGGCAGTCGGCGCAGCGACCTTCGGTGCCCCAGCGGAGCACGTCACGGTCGAGGAACTGACCGACATCGCAGGTCGTCGTGGCTCCGCAGGCGCTGCAGCGGCCTGTGACCTGTACGCCTTGTGTGATCACAGGGGGCTCCTCGGCGTCATGGGCAGGGCTGGGGGATCCTCCCCCGGGAAGTCGGTCTTCGTCGATCGGGTGTGCGGTCGGCAAGGAGTCCCACGGACCTCACGAACGGCCCGGTCACCCCGCTCGGAGGGCAGGGCACCACATGGGCGGGCTTGTCGTCAGGGAGAACCCTCCTTCATCCCAGGGTGACCCGCGCCGCGACCGGCAGGTGGTCGCTGCCGGTGGAGGGCAGGGCGCGGAGGTGGGCGACGGTCGCCGAGCGGGCCATGACCTGGTCGATCCGGGCCACGGGGAGGGCGGCGGGGAAGCTGAAGGCGAAGCCCCGCCGCGCCACGTTCATCCGTGAGGTGAGCGGGGCCAGCCCGCGGTCGTCGACCGTGCCGTTGAGGTCGCCCAGCAGGATCACCTTCTTCAGCGGCTCGGCGGCGAGGGCCTTGCCCAGCAGGCCGGCGCTCTCGTCACGCAGGGAGGACGCGAGCCCGCTCGTCCCCACACGGACCGAGGGCAGGTGTGCGACGTACGCCGCGACCTCACCGTGCGGCGTGTGGACCGCGGCCCGCAGCCCGCGACTCCAGGGCTCCGTGATGCCCCGCGGTCTGATGTCCAGGAGCCGGGCGCCGGTGAGCGGATGCCTCGACCACAGTCCGACGGTGCCCCGGACCGCGTGGTACGGGTAGTGCGGGGCGAGCGTCCGCTCGTACACCGCGAGCGCCGGGGGCACCAGCTCCTGCAGCGCGATGAGATCGGGTCCGGCGTCGGCCAGGGCGCGGGCCGTGCCGGCCGGGTCGGTGTTCTCGTCGCTGACGTTGTGCTGCACCACCACCAGGTCGTGCGGGCCGGACTCCTCACCGGGCAGGAGCAGCCCGCCGAAGTGGTGTGTCCAGGCCGCCGCCGGCAGGAGCAGGGCCACCAGGGCGGTTGCCGAACGGCGCAACAGGGCCCAGCCGAACAGCACGACGAGCGCCAGGCCGAGCCACGGCAGGAACGTCTCCAGCAGACTGCCCACACGGCCCACGGAGTTGGGCACCGCCCGGTGGAACGCCAGCAGCCCGGCCATCAGCACCGCGAGAGCGGCGGGCACCCGCCCCCACGTCCACACCCACCGGCGCCACGCCCCTCGGGGCACTGCTGCTGCTCGCTCCACCTGGTTTCCCGTCCGCTCGACTCGTCGTCCAGGACGAATCGCGGGGTGGATCAGTTGCCGTCGGCTCGACGGGACGCGGGAACGCTTGACTTGGAACGCTCCTCAAGCGGAAGACTCCCGGTCCGTGCCCCGACGACGGGGCCGGACGGGAGGGGACACCCATGAAGTACCGCACCGTCGGCACCGGTCCGCACAGCCGTCCCGAACGCCTGCCCGCCGACTACGACCACCCGGGCACCCCCGCCCGCCTCGCCGTGCTGCGCGAGGTCGCCCCGGAGACCGGGGCGATCGGTCACGAGCTGCCGGGCCTCCCGCCGGCCGGAGCAGCGGGCCCGGCCGGACGCGGCGCACTGCACCGCCTCACGCTCTGACCAGCAGCTGGAAGTCGAACGAGTACCGGGACGCACGGTAGATGTGGGTCCCGTACTCCACCGGCCGCCCGGTGTCGTCGTAGGCCGTGCGCTGCATGGTGAGCAGGGCGGCGCCCTCCTTCTCGTCCAGGCCGGCGGCCTCCTGGGCGGTGGCCGCGCGGGCGCCGACGGTCTGGCGGGCGCTGTGCAGGGTGATGCCGGCCGAACGCATCATCCGGTACAGGCCGGTCGCCTCCAGGCGGGCGCTGTCGAGGCCGAGCAGGCCCGACGGGAGGTAGTTGCACAGCAGGGCGACCGGCTGTGCGCGGGTGCAGCGCAGGCGTTCCAGCAGGACGACCTCGGCGCCCTCGGCCAGCCCCAGGGCGGCCGCCACGTCCGTGGGCGCCGGCACCGTCTCGTTGCGGATCACCCGCGTGGTCGGGCCCTGTCCGGCCGTCTCCAGGTCGTCGTAGAGACTGCTCAGTTCCAGGGGGCGCCTGACCTGACTGTGCACCACCTGCGTGCCCACCCCGCGCCGCCGGACCATGAGCCCCTTGTCGACGAGGGACTGGATGGCCTGGCGGACGGTGGGCCGGGACAGGCCGAGCCGCACGGACAGGTCGACCTCGTTGCCCAGCAGGTTGCCGGGGGCGAGGACGCCCTGCTCGATCGCCGCCTCCAGCTGCTGCGCGAGCTGGTGGTACAGCGGCACCGGACTGCCCCGGTCCAGGGCGAAGTCCAGGGTGCTCAGCGCGGGTCCGGTCGCGGCACGTGCGGGGTCGCCGGTCTTCGCCATGGACGTACCTTCCTGTAGCAGCGCGGGCGGGTTCAGAGGTGCCGGCGGCGGCCGGCGGCCTCGGAGTCGTACCGTGCGCGGGCCCGCACGGCGGCCTCGCGGGCGGACACCTCGGCCACCGGCACGTCCCACCAGGCCTCGGCCGGGGGAGCGGTGGGGGCGGGATCGGTCTCGACGTACACGCACGTCGGGCGGTCGGAGCCACGCGCCTCGGCCAGCGCGTTGTGCAGCTCCCGCACGGTCTTGGCGCGCAGTACGTCCATTCCGAGGCTGGCCGCGTTCGCCGCGAGGTCCACGGGCAGCGGGGCGCCGGTGAAGGTGCCGTCGGCGGCCCGGTGACGGTAGGCGGTGCCGAAGCGCTCGGCGCCCACCGACTCCGACAGGCCGCCGATGGAGGCGTACCCGTGGTTCTGGATCAGGACCAGCTTGACCGGGAGGTTCTCCTGGACGGCGGTGACGATCTCCGTCGGGTTCATCAGATAGGTGCCGTCGCCGACCAGTGCCCACACCGGGGTGCCGGGAGCGGCCTGCTGGACACCCAGCGCGGCCGGGATCTCGTAGCCCATGCAGGAGTAGCCGTACTCCAGGTGGTACTGGCGGGGGCTGCGGGAGCGCCACAGCTTGTGCAGGTCGCCGGGGAGCGAACCGGCCGCGTTGATCACCACGTCCTCGTCGCCGACGACCGCGTCGAGCGCGCCGATCACCTGCGTCTGCGTCGGTACGGCGCTGTCGTCGTCGGCCCGGTAGGCGGTCTCGACGACCCGCTCCCAGCGCTCCTTGCCGGCCCGGTACTCCGCCTCGTACGACGGTTCCACACGGTGGCCGGCGAGCGCCCCGGCGAGCTGCTCCAGACCGGTGCGCGCATCGCAGACCAGGGTGCGCGCCGCCAGCTTGTGGGCGTCGAAGCCGGTGATGTTGAGGTTGAGGAAGCGCACCTCCGGGTGCTGGAAGAGGGTGCCGGAGGCGGTGGTGAAGTCCGTGTAGCGGGTGCCGACGCCGATCACCAGGTCGGCGGTGCGGGCGAGTTCGTCGCTCACCGCGGTGCCGGTGTGGCCGATGCCGCCGAGGTCGGCCGGGTGGTCGTGGCGCAGCGAGCCCTTGCCCGCCTGGGTGGAGGCGACCGGGATGCCGGTGGCGTCCACCAGCGCCTTCAGCGCCTGTTCGGCCTCGCTGTGGTGGATCCCGCCGCCCGCGACGATCAGCGGCCGCCGCGCGGCCCGTACGGCCGCCACGGCCGCCGCCAGCTCCGCCGGGTCCGGGGCGGGACGCCGTACGGGCCAGACGCGCTCGGTGAAGAACTCCTCGGGCCAGTCGTACGCCTCCGCCTGCACGTCCTGCGGCAGGGCGAGGGTGACGGCGCCGGTCTCGGCCGGGTCGGCGAGCACCCGCATGGCGTTCAGCGCGGAGGGGATCAGCGCCTCGGGGCGGGTGATCCGGTCGAAGTACCGCGAGACCGGGCGGAGCGTGTCGTTGACCGACACATCGGCCTCGACGGGGTGTTCCAGCTGCTGGAGCAGCGGGTCGGCGACGCGGGAGGCGAAGTAGTCGCCGGGGAGCAGGAGCACCGGCAGCCGGTTGACGGTGGCGAGCGCGGCGCCGGTGACCAGGTTGGTCGCGCCGGGGCCGATGGAGGTGGTCACCGCCTGCGCCGAGAGCCGGTTGAGCTGCCGGGCGTGGCCGACGGCGGCGTGCACCATGGCCTGCTCGTTGCGGCCCTGGTGGTACGGCATCACGGCGGCGTACTCGACGAGTGCCTGCCCGATGCCCGCCACGTTGCCGTGGCCGAAGACGCCCCAGGTGCCCGTGATCAGCCGGCGGCGCACGCCGTCGCGTTCGGTGTACTGGGCGGACAGGAACCGCACCAGTGCCTGGGCGGTCGTCAGTCGGCGGGTGGCGGCGCTCATGCGGACCTCTCCGGTGCGGTGTAGAGGGGGAGTCGGGGATCGACGGGCCGGTCCGGCCAGGTGTCGCGGATCCAGGCGTGGTCGGGGTGGTCGCAGATCAGCCAGGCGCGTTCCGGCTCGGGGCCCGCCATGACGTTGAGGTAGTACATGTGGTGGCCGGGCACGGCCATGGACGGGCCGTGCCAGCCGTCCGGGATGAGGACGACGTCGCCGTCGCGCACTTCCGCCAGCACGTCCGTCCCGCGGCCCGGACCGGACGGGGAGACCCGCTGGTAGCCGAGGCCGGGGATGCCGTCGTGGCCGGCGAACTCGAAGTAGTAGATCTCCTCCAGCACGGACTCCTCGCCGGGGCGGTGCTCGTCGTGCTTGTGCGGCGGGAAGGACGACCAGTTGCCGCCCGGGGTGAGCACCTCGACCGCGATGAGCCTGTCGCACTCGAACACGCCCGCCGCCCCGAAGTTGTTGACCTGCCGTGAGCAGTTCCCGGTGCCGCGCAGCTCCACGGGCACGCCGGAGGCCGGTCCGTAGCGGGCGGGCAGGCGGCGGGTGCAGCGGGCGCCGGTGAGCGCGAACCGTCCGCCGCCGGCCGAGGTGACCGTCGCACGGGCGTCGCGCGGGACGTAGGCGAAGTCGGTGACGCCGTCGAACACACCGGTGCGGCCGGTGAGTTCGAAGGTGTCGTGGCCGAAGTCGTCGGCGGCGGCGACCGTGCAGCCGCCGCTCAGCGGCAGCACGATCCACTCGCTGTCGCCGGTGTCGAAGGTGTGCGTGCCGCCGGGCGGCAGCCGGAGGACGCGCAGGCTGGAGTGGCCCCAGCCGGCGTTCCCCGGGTTCACGTCGACGGCGTAGGGGCCGGCGGGGGCCCTGCCCGCGGGAAGGTGATGTGTCATGGCGTGCCTCCGTGTCTCAACGGGCTTCTCACAACAGGCCGACGGCCGTGTCCACCGCCGTCTCCACACTGCCCTCGGCCGGGTAGAGCAGCGAACGGCCGACGACCATCCCCATCACGGTGGGCAGCCGCAGCGCCTTGCCCCACCGCTCGTACGCCGCCTCCTGGTCGCCGACCTCGCCGCCGAGCAGGACGACGGGCAGCGTGGAGGCCCCCAGCACCTCCGGCATGGCGTCGACGTCGTCGGTGACGGGGAGTTTCAGCCAGGTGTAGGCGGAGGTGCCGCCCAGACCGGAGGCGATGGCGATGGAACGGGTGACGGCCTCGGCGGACAGGTCGTTGCGGACCCGGCCGTCCACCCGGCGCGAGATGAACGGCTCCACGAACACCGGCAGCCGGTGTCCGGCCATGGCGTCCACGGCGCGGGCGGCGGACTCCAGGGTGGCCAGCGAGCCGGGGTCGTCGTAGTCGATACGGACCAGCAGCTTGCCCGCGTCGAAGCCCAGCCGGGCGATGTCCTCCGCGCGGTGGCCGGTGAAGCGGTCGTCCATCTCGAAGGACGCGCCGGCCAGGCCGCCGCGGTTCATCGAGCCCATGACGACCTTGTTCTCCAGCACCCCGAGGAGCAGCAGGTCCTCCAGGATGTCGGCGGTGGCCAGCACCCCGTCGACGCCCGGCCGGGACAGCGCGGTGCAGAGACGTTCCAGCAGGTCGGCGCGGTGGGCCATGGCCAGTCGGCGGTCGCCGATGCCGAGCGCGCCCCGCGCGGGGTGGTCGGCGGCCACGATCATCAGCCGGCCGCTGTCGCCGATCAGCGGGCGCCGTGCCCGGCGGGCGGCGGCCTCGGCGACGGC
>NZ_NCTE01001266.1 GCF_002114215.1 Streptomyces sp. 13-12-16
CAAGGAGCCACCTCCGGCAGGGCCGCCGCTTCCAGCGCCTCCGCGCGCAGGGCCGCCGCCCTGCGCAGTGCCGCCACCGCCGGGTCGTCGGGGTCACCGGCCTCCCCGCGGGCCGCCGCCAGCACCTCCCCGACCGTCGTCAGACCGCCCAGCTCCGCCCGTACCGGGCGGCCCAGACGGGTCACCGCGTCCTGCGCGCGGGAACGGTCCCGGCAGTGGAAGGCCAGCTCGCACGCGGACAGGCACTCCGGCGCGTAGGTCGCCGGGACCGCCTCCACGGCCTCGGCCAGCCGCTCGGCGGGCAGCTCCGGCGAGAAGCACGTGCCCTCGGGGAGCGTGTCGGCGATCTCCTCGATCCTGGTCAGCCGGTCCAGCTGACGGGCGGTCACCGCGCGCTGCTTGCGCACGTCCACGGCGGACGCGGTCGGCAGGTTGGAGAAGTCCTTCGGGCACACCAGCAGGATCCGGTGGCGTACGCGCGGGGCCGGGTCCAGCCGCGCGGCCACCCGCTCCAGGGCCAGCACGTACACCGCCGCCTGCCGTGCCGCCGCGCCGACCTTCGCCGGGTCCGCGGCGCCGTCCAGCATCGGGAAGGACTTGATCTCCACGACCGTCCAGCTGCCGTCCGGGTGCACCACCACCGCG
>NZ_NCTE01001267.1 GCF_002114215.1 Streptomyces sp. 13-12-16
GTCGCAGACCGCGAGGGCGCGCAGGACGTCGAGGGCGACGGGGTCCCGCACCCCGTCGAGCGCCGCGGCGGCGTGCTCGCCGATCACCTGGGCCGCGATGGCACGGGCGTGCTCCACGTGGCCGGCGTCCGGCGGGTGCCCCGCCCGGGCGAAGCGGCGCAGGGTGTCGCGTACGACGGTGGGGTTGCCTCCGGTCGCGTCGGCGACGGCGGCGACGAAGGAGCGGTCGCCGAGGGTGCCGCAGACGGCCCGTACGGCGTCGGCCGTCCCGGCCCGGGTGAGGCCGGGCAGCGCCAGTTCGACGGTGGTGGCCGAGCCGGTGAGCGGGCTTCCCGCGCACCAGTCGAGGCCGAGGTCCGCCGTGCGGATGCTGCCCGTGAGCACGGCCAGCGGCGTGCGGGGCAGCCGGCGTATCAGGGCCTCCAGCCAGCGCAGCGAGTCGGGGTCGAGCTGGTGGACGTCCTCCACCACCAGGAGGACGGGCCGGTCGCGGGCCACGGTGAGCAGACGGGTGAGCCCCGGGAACCGGCCGGGCCCGCCCTGGCCGAGGAGGAGATGCGGCAGATGGCCGGCGAACTCCTCCTGTCCTGCCATCAGTTGGCCGACCACGCCGTAGCGCAGGTCCCGTTCCGCGGGTGTCGCGCGAGCCGTGAGGACGCGCAGTCCCCGCTCGGTGGCGTGCCGGGCCGCCCACCGCAGCAACTCGCCCTGCCCCGCGCCGGGTTCACCCGTCACCGTGACCACGGCCGGGCGGCCCGACCGCAGTTCCCCGATCACGGCGGACAGCACGGCCTGCTCACGGTCGCGTTCCAGGAGGGGGAGGTCGGCGAGCACCGGCCCGCCGCGGTGGGGGCGCCCGTGCCCTTCCCCGCCCGCCCGGTCCGGGACGTTCACCGGATCGCCTTGTGCCCGCATGGCCTCACCGGGTCGCATCGGACCCGGTGCGCCCCTCGCGGGGGCCGGGAGCGGGCGGGGTGTCCACGTGCAGGGCGTCCGCGAGTTCGGCACGGCGGGTGATCCCGAGTTTGCGGTAGACGCTCGTGAGGTGGAGTTCCACCGTACGCACCGTCACGAACAAGGACTCCGCGGCCTCCCGGTTGGTCACTCCCGAGGCGACCAGCGTGGCCACCGTGCGTTCCGTGCCGGTCAGCATGTCCAGCGGTGACACCGTGACCTCGCGCATCCTGCCGCCGGCCCCGACCAGCTCCTCGCGGGCCCGCCGGGCGAGCGCCACGCAGCCGCAGCGGCGGGCGAGCGCGACCGCGTCCCGCAGGTGTTCGCGCGCCTC
>NZ_NCTE01001268.1:0-1407 GCF_002114215.1 Streptomyces sp. 13-12-16
CGCGCCGGCCGGGCCGAGCAGGTCCGCGCGTGCGGAGCGGGTGGCGCGGTCCCAGGCCGCGCGTTCGCCGGCCGGGAGGGAGTCGAGCAGCCGGCGGGCCTCGGTGAGCTTGCGCTCGACGGTCCGCTTGTGGGCGGCGACGGCCTCGCGGCTCCTCTTCAGTGCGCCGAGCTTTCCGGCCGCCTCCGCGCGGTCCTGGGCGAGGGAGCGCAGGGTGCTCCTGAGCCTCCTCAGCTCGGCGGCCTGGTGGACGGTGATCCGGTCCAGCACGGAGGCCTTCTCGAGGTAGTCCTCCGGGTCGTCGGAGAGCAGCAGGGCGAGGGCGGGATCGAGGCCGCCGGAGCGGTACTGGGCGCCGGCGAGCGAACCCAGCGACTCCCGCATGGTGTTGACGCGCGCCTGCTGCCGGGCGATCCCGTCCTGTGCGGTGGCGATCTGCCGGCGCAGTCCGTCGGCGCGCTCGTCGGCCTCGTTGTACGCCTCGGTCGCCTTCTCGGCCTCCCGGTAGAGGCGGTCCACCTCGGCCCGGGTGACGTCGTACGGCGTGGCCGCGGCCGGTACGGCGGCGAGGGCGGTGGCCGCCGCGGACAGCAGACCGAGGGCGACGGCGGCGCTCCGGTCGGATCCGGACGACGGTGCGGTACGGCGATGGGACCCCACGGGAAGCCGCGCTCCTTCCACTGGCGGACGGGAAACGCGGCAGACAGTAGCCTCACGGCGCCGGGCGAACCCTTGGCCGAGGCGACCGCACACAGTGACGCCCCGCCTGTGACCTGCGTCAGAGGCGGGGCGTGGGGAAGATCGGCGCGGCGGGGAATCCCCCGAACGGCGGCAGCTAGACGCGGACGCCGAACATGAACGGGCCGCCGATGGTGTTCATCGACTCGTAGCGCACGACGGTGCCGGTGCGCGGGGCGTGGATGATCTGGCCGTTGCCCGCGTAGAGACCCACGTGGTGCAGGTCGTTGAAGAAGAAGACGAGGTCGCCGACCTTGAGCTGGCTCACCGAGTAGATCCTGGTGCCGTCGTTGGTCTGGGCCTCGGAGGTGCGCGAGATCCCGACGCCGGCCTGCGCGTAGGCCCAGGAGGTCAGGCCGGAGCAGTCGAAGGAGGACGGGCCGGTGGCGCCGTAGACGTAGGGGGTGCCGAGCTTGCTCTGGGCGGCGGCGAAGGCGGCGGCGGCGCGGCCGGAACCGGCCGGGACCTTGACGTCGAGCGCCTCGCGCTCGCTGGTGCGGGTGGCGCGGCTCTCCTCCTGGGCGAGCTGCTGCTTCTCCGCGGCGGTGAGGGGGTTGAGCAGCTTCTGCGCGGAGGAGAGCTTGCTCTGGACTTCCTTCTTCTTCTTGCCCAGTTCGGTGCGGGTGGCGGAGAGGTCCTTGAGCTTCTCGGACGCCTCGGAGCGCTGCT
>NZ_NCTE01001268.1:1417-26766 GCF_002114215.1 Streptomyces sp. 13-12-16
TGTTGAGCAGCTTCTGCGCGGAGGAGAGCTTGCTCTGGACTTCCTTCTTCTTCTTGCCCAGTTCGGTGCGGGTGGCGGAGAGGTCCTTGAGCTTCTCGGACGCCTCGGAGCGCTGCTGGGCGAGCTCGCGCTGCTTCTCCTGGATCTCCTTGAGCGCGTCGACCTGCTGGGTGCTCAACTGGTCGAGCGTGGACGCCTTGTCGAGGTAGTCGTCCGGGTCGGCGGAGAGGAAGAGCTGGACGGAGGGGTCGATGCCGCCGCTGCGGTACTGGGCGCTGGCCATCGAACCGAGGCCGTCGCGCAGGTCGTTGAGCTCCTGCTGGCCCTTGGCGACGTTGTCCTGGATCGTGGAGATCTCCTTCTGGAGCTTCTCCTGCTTCTCCTTGGCGCCGTTGTACTTCTCGGTGGCCTGCTCGGCCTGCTCGTAGAGCTTGTCGACCTTGGCCTTGACCTCGTCCTTGCTCGGCTTCTCGCTCGGCGCGGCGTTGGCGGCCTGCGAGCTCATGACGACGGCAGCTGCGGCAGCGGTGGTGAGCACGGTGACGCGTGCGCGGCTCGGCTGCTTGGGACGACGGTGGGACGCCACGGAGACGAGCTCCTTCTCGAGAGTGATCGCGCGAGCGAGGGTTCGAAGGGAGACCCTAGTGATTCTCTTGTGATCAGTTCAAATCCCCGGACACAAAATCTCCGTTACAGCGGGTTTATTCGGTCCGAACTCACCTGCGGTGACGCTCTCTTGACGCTACGTTGCGTGACGGTTCCGTCAATTCGGGCAAAGATCCTGTACGTTGCACGAGGGACGGATGGGAATCAGATATCAGGAAAGCCTCTTGAGGAGCATCGCCGACGCGACGGGGCGTGCGCCCGCGCGGGCCACCCCGTCGGCGACCTCGCGGTCGGTGGAGGCGACGATGACGGGCCGCCCCGGCGGCTCGGCGCGCACCAGCTGGCGGATCAGCTCGTCGGCGGTGACGCCCGGCTTGGAGAACAGCACCCGCACCCCGCGCGGCGGCGCGAGCAGCACCGGCGCGACCAGTTCGGCGCCGTCGAAGACGCAGGTCACCTCGGCGCCGGTCTGGGCGGCGAGCTGGGCGAGCTGGCCCAGGAGCCTGAGCCGCTGCTTCTCCAGGGGCATCTGGGGATAGCCGGTCTTGGTGACGTTGTAGCCGTCGACGACCAGATGGGCCTGCGGCAGCGCCAGCAGCTGGTCGAGGACGGCCGGGTCGTGCTCGGACAGCGCGCGGTTGGCGATGTCCTTCGGGGTCATGCGGCCGGGCTCGACGGCGTCCACGGTCTCGGCGGGCCGGACGGACACGGGGGGCAGCGCCAGCTCCCGGCGGAGCCCCTGGGCGGCGTCCAGCACGGTGTCGAGGAGCAGCCGGACCCGCATGTCCTCCACGCTGCGCCCCTCCCGGGCAGCCCGACGGGCGGCCTCCAGCGCGGCCTCGGTCTCCCCCAGCCGGGCCTTGAGGCGCCGGCTCTCGCTCTCGGCGGCCGACACCTGGGCGTGCCCCTCGGCACGCACGGTCTCCATCTCGCCCCGCAGCTTGCGCACGGCGGCCTCGCCGCGCTTGACGTCGCTGAGGGCGGAGCGCAGCTTGCGGTGCAGCGACTCGGCTTCCTTCTTCGCCGACTCCAGTTCGGTGCGCAGCCGCTCGGTCTCGGACCTGGTGTGCTCACGGGCCCGGGCGAGTTCGTCGCGCAGCCGCTCCAGCTCGGCCCGGGTCTCCTCGTCGGCGCGCTCGGCGTCGGCGCGCTGGGCCTCCTCGCCGGCGGCGGTCACCAGCTTGACCCAGCCGGCCGGGCGGAGCACATAGGCCGCGGCCGCCACGTCGAGCGGGTCCGCGGCCGGGGGCGGGGAGCCGGAGTCGAGGGCGCCGGTCAGCTCCGGCTGGGCCTCTCTGAGCTTCTCCCCGATGCGCTGCCGGAACAGCGGATCGGTCTCCAGCGCCGCGGCCATGGCGTTGCCGGCGAACTTGGCGCGGCGGTTCGGGGCGAAGCGCGCGTACTGCCGGAGCTGGGCGGGCAGCTCGGCGACCGTGAGCCCGCCGAAGCCGTCGGCGACGATCTGGACGACCCGGCGGCGCACTCCGTCGGGCAGCGGACGGTCGAGCACCTCGGCGGCGCCGTCCTGCGGCCCCCCGCCCGTGGTCTCCACCATCCGTCACACCTCAATGTCCGTGTGCGACCCCGCGCGCGGGGTCGCCGTCAGCGGGGCCTTCCCCCACTCTCGACTTCGCTCGATCGGGAGGGACCCCCTTCGCTCAGGAGCCGGCACCCGGCCTGTCCACGAGTTCCACCTGATCCACTGCGTTGCACCAGCGGCACCGCACCGACTCGATGGTCTCATCGAGCACCTCGCGCTCCTCGACCTTGGGCTCTCCGGCCAGATCGAGGTGGATGTACTCGACGACCTTCGACGAGCGGGTCACGTCGAAGCGGGTGAGGTTGCCGCAGAGGGTGCAGCGCCACCGCGTCGAGGCGGTCGGCAGAGGAACCGTCATCGTGGCTGTTCGCCTTCCTTCCAGTGTCCGTGACACACCGGATCCCCGGTGCGTATGGCTCGTAACCCTACGGCCTGGCGGGTCCCCGCCGCCCGCCCGTCCACGGCGGCGAGGCGGTCTGTGTGGTTGCGTCCGGTTACGTCATGCTCTGTATCCATGATCCGCAACTGGAGTGCGTCGGCCGCCGGGGCGATCCGGGGCACCTCCGCGCCGGTGACCCACACCCTCATCGTGCTGTGCTGCCTGGTCTTCCTGGTCGGTCCGGCCTCCGGCCTGCATCCGGCCCACGGCGCCGGGGAGGAGCTGCTGGAGGCGCAGAGGGCCTGTTTCCGGCGCTGGGGCGTCATTCCCGCAGACCTGTTCGAAGGGTCCCCCGGGGCCGTCCTCACCCCCGCCACGGCGCTGTTCGTGCACGGCGGCTGGGTGCATCTGCTCGGCAACATGCTGTTCCTCCACGTCTTCGGAGCGATGACCGAGGCACGGATGGGCCGGGTCCGGTTCACCCTGTGCTACGCCGGCTGCGGCTACCTCGCGCTGCTGGGGTACGCCGCCGCCAACGCGGACTCCGAGCGGTCCCTGATCGGCGCCTCCGGGGCGATCTCGGCGGTGCTCGGCGCGTTCCTCTTCCTGTTCCCCCGGGCCCGGGTGACCAGTCTCCTGCCGTTCCTGTTCTTCCTGCCGGTACGGCTGCCGGCGTGGGTGGTGCTGCCGTTCTGGGCGGCGCTGCAGTGGGCGGCGGCGGGGCGGGCGGGCGAGGGGCCGGGGGTGGCGTACCTGGCGCACCTGATCGGGTTCGGGCTGGGCTTCGGCTGCGCGTGGGTGTGCTTCGGCAGGGCGACTACAGTGAAGGCCACCCCTGCTCCGGCCCCCGAGGGAGAGAACCAGCCGTGATCACCGCGATCGTCCTCATCAAGACCAGCGTGGACCGGATCCCCGAGATCGCGGAGCAGATCGCCGCGCTGGAGAGCGTCAGCGAGGTCTTCTCCGTGACCGGTACGTACGACCTGATCGCCATGGTGCGGGTGCGTGAGCACGAGGACCTGGCGGAGGTCATCCCCGGTCGGATCAGCAAGATCCCGGGGGTGGAGGGCACCGACACGCACGTGGCGTTCCGCACGTACTCGCAGCACGACCTGGAGGCGGCGTTCGCCATCGGCCTGGACAGCTAGCGGTCCGCCCGGGGGAGGGCGGGGGTGTTCGGTCCGGTGCCGGTGCCGGTCCTGAACATCTCAGCCGTTTCCCCGCCCCCGCCGTCCCTTCCCGTCCCGCCCCGGACCCCGCTCCTCAAACGCCGGAGGGGCTGGATTGTCCCGGAGGGGTGGATCGTGCCGGAGGGGGCGGTCTTCAGCGGGGAGATGAAGAGTTCTTCATCCGGCGCTCATCCGGAGGCTCTGGCGCGGGCCACAGGATCGGGGCATGGTCTTCACTCGCCGGATGGCGGCGCTCGCCGCCGTCGTGCTGATTCCGCTGGGCGTCGCCGCGACCAGCTTCGCCCTCGCCGACAGTCCCGAACCGCCCGCCGTGCCGCCCCGGGTCGAACTGGACAGCGGCTCGCCCACCCCGACGTCCACGGCCCCGTCCGCGCGGCCCGAGCCGACGCCGAGCGACGAGGTCGTCTCCCGGCCTCCGGTGACCGACAGCCCAGCGGGTGAGGACGATGACGACGACCGAGGCCAGGACTCCCCGGACGACGGCCCCGGCGGGGACGACGGACCCGGCGACGACGGCTGACGCCCCCCGGCGGCGGCTCTCCGCCCGGGTCCGCATCCTGCTGTGGCTGCTGTTCGTCATGGCGGTCGCGCTGGGCTCGGTCGCCATGACCACCCGCTCCTTCCTGCTGCGGGACGTCGACCACCGGATCAACGGGCTGCTCGCCCAGGAGGCGGGCGAGTTCGCCAACTTCGAGGAGCGCGGCTTCGATCCGGAGACGGGCCGGCCCTTCACCGACCCGGACCGGCTGCTGCGGGTCTTCCTGGAACGGCAGTACGCCGACCCGGACGAGGAACTGATCGGCCTGGTCGCGCGGAAGAGCGGCGGCCCGGCGAAACTCACCCAGCCGCGCGACCTGCCCGTCGCCCTGCCCCTGCACCGGGACGACGACGCCCGGCGCCGCATCTTCGACTCGCCCGACGCCTCCGGTGTGCTGCACCGGCCCGAGGGCGAGATCCGCTGGGCCAAGGTGTCCGTGGCCCGGCACGGCGGCGGCGCGCCCGAGGCGGCGTTCGTCGTCGCCTTCCACCCCGAACGCGAAGTGGCCCGGGTGGACGAGGTGTTCCGGGTGCTGCTCGCCATCTCCGGGGTCGCCCTGTTGCTGACCACCGGCATCGGCTGGGCGGTCGCCGGGCGGATCCTGCAGCCCGTACGGCTGGTGCGCACCGCCGCCGCGCAGCTCACCGAGCAGGACCTCACCCGCCGTATCCCGGTGCGCGGCCACGACGACATCGCGGCCCTCGCCGAGACGTTCAACGCGATGCTCGACCGGCTGGAGCGGGCCTTCGCCGCCCAGCGCCAGTTCGTCGACGACGCCGGCCACGAACTGCGCACCCCGATCACCATCGTGCGCGGCCACCTGGAGCTGATGGGCGACGATCCGGCCGAGCGCGAGGAGACCGTCCGGCTCGTCACCGACGAACTCGACCGGATGAGCCGCATCGTGGAGGACCTGCTGCTGCTCGCCAAGGCCGAACGCCCCGACTTCGTCACCCCGGAGCCGGTCCAGCTCGCCGAACTCACCGCCGACGTCTACGTCAAGGCCCGCACCCTCGGCGAACGCGACTGGCAGCTCACGGACATAGCCGACCGGGAGGCGGAGCTGGACCCCCAGCGGATCACCCAGGCGATGGTGCAGCTCGCGCAGAACGCGGTGCAGCACACCACCGCCGGCCAGACCATCCGCATCGGCTCGCGCGCACGGGGTTCCCGGATCGAGCTGTACGTCGCCGACTCCGGCCCCGGTGTCCGGCCGCAGGACCGTGAGCTGGTCTTCGAACGCTTCCGGCGCGGCACCTCCCGGCGCGGGGCGCGCGGTTCGGGCGCCGGGCTCGGCCTGTCGATCGTCAAGGCGATCGCCGAGGGCCACGGCGGCCGGGTCCGCCTGCACGACACCGAGGGCGGCGGCGCCACCTTCGTACTCATCCTGGGAGAGACACGGACGTGAACCGGATTCTGATCGTCGAGGACGAGGACCGCATCGCCTCCTTCGTGGAGAAGGGCCTGCGCGCCAACGGCTTCACCACCACCGTCGTCCCCGACGGCGAGGCCGGCTACGAGTACGCCCTGACCGGCGGTTTCGACCTGGTCGTCCTGGACATCGGGCTGCCCGGCCGGGACGGCTTCACCGTGCTGCGCGAGCTGCGCGAGTCCCGGGTGACGACCCCGGTGATCGTGCTGACCGCGCGGGACTCGGTGCGGGACACGGTGGCCGGTCTCGAGGGCGGCGCCGACGACTGGATGACCAAGCCGTTCCGCTTCGAGGAACTGCTCGCCCGGGTACGGCTGCGGCTGCGCACGGCGGCCCGGGCGCCGGAGGTGACGGTGCTCAGGTCGGGCTCGCTCGGTCTCGATCTGCGCACCCGCCGCGCCCGCGTCGGGGAACGCACCGTCGACCTGACCGCCCGTGAGTTCGTGCTGCTCGAACTGTTCCTGCGTCACCCCGGGCAGGTACTCTCCCGCGAGCAGATCCTGTCCCACGTGTGGGGCTACGACTTCGACCCGGGCTCCAACATCGTGGACGTCTACGTGCGGGCGCTGCGCAAGAAGCTCGGCGCGGAGAAGGTGGAGACGGTCCGCGGGATGGGCTACCGCCTCCCCGCGTGACGGCCCCGGCCGCCGGGTGAAGTTTCCTTCATCTTCGGCTCATCGACGGCTCACCGCCCCGGTGGATCGTCGATGACGTGACACTGAACCCCCGCTCGGCCGCGGCCCTGTGCGTGACGCTGTCGCTGTGCGCGCTGCTCGCGGTCCCCGGCAACTTCCCCGGTCTCGGCGGGGACGCGCGCCTCACCCTCGCCGTGTTCGCGCTGGCGACCTGCGCGTGGATCGGTACGCCGATCGACGACACGTACATCGCGCTGGGCGCCGGCCTCGCGCTGACGGTGACCGGGGTGATCAGCAGCGACACCCTGTTCGGCACCCTGGGCGACTCGACGGTGTGGCTGCTGATCTGCGCGTTCGTGCTGGCCGCCGCGGTGAGCCGGACCGGGCTCGCGGGGCGGGCGGCGGCCTTCCTGGTCGGCGGGGCCCGTACGGTACGGCAGTTGACGCACCTGACGACGGCCGCGCTGGTCGTCACGGCGTTCGCGGTGCCGGCCACCTCCGGCCGGGCGGCGCTCGCCCTGCCGGTGTTCCTCGCCCTCGCCAAGGCACTCGCCGACCGGAAACGACTGGTCGTGATGCTGGCGCTGCTGTTCCCGACCGTGATCCTCCTGTCGGCGGTGGCGACCCTGATCGGTGCGGGCGCGCACCTGATCACCGTGTCGGTGCTGTGGGAGGCCGCCGGGGAACGGGTCGGCTTCACCGAGTGGCTGCTGCTCGGGCTGCCGCTGGCCGTGGCCTCCTCCCATCTCGCCGCCGAGGCGGTCCTGTTGACCACCACCCGGCGCGCGGACCGCGAGGGCGGCGTGCACATCACCGCCGAGGAGATCCAGCGGCACAGCGACCGCCCGGTCACCGGCCCCTGGACCCAGGCGGAGAAGCGCTGCGCCCTGCTGCTCGCCACGGTCGTCGCCCTGTGGTGCAGCGAGCCGCTGCACCAGGTGTCACCGGCCATGGTCGCGCTGATCGGCGCGGTCGTCGCCGCCTCGCCGGCGCTCGGCACCGTACGGCTGAAGGACGCGCTGAAGACGGTGCCCTGGTCGCTGCTGCTGTTCATGGCGGCGACGATGGCGATGGGCGTGGCGCTCGCCGAGTCGGGCGCGGCGAAGTGGCTGGTCGGCGGGGTGCCCGCGGGGGTCACGCCGGTGATGTTCCTGACGGTCGTCATCGTGGTCAGCACGGCCGCCCATCTGGTCCTGCAGTCCCGCTCCGCCCGCTCCTCCGTGCTGGTCCCGCTGGTGGTCGCGGCCGCCGTGGGCGCCGGGGTGAACCCGGTCGCGGCGGCGCTCGCCTCCACCGCCGCGGCCGGCTTCTGCCACACGCTCCCGGCCTCCGCGAAGCCGGTCACGCTCTTCGCGGACATACCCGGCACCCCCACCTACACCCCGCGTGACCTGCTGCGGCTGTCCGCCGTACTGG
This sequence comes from Streptomyces sp. 13-12-16, assembly GCF_002114215.1. Taxonomy (GTDB): domain Bacteria; phylum Actinomycetota; class Actinomycetes; order Streptomycetales; family Streptomycetaceae; genus Streptomyces. The sequence goes on from NZ_NCTE01001268.1 coordinate 9,154, forward strand.
CCCCGCTCACCGCCGCCCTGGTCCTGCTGTTCGCCGTCGCGGTGTGGCCGCTGCTCGGCGTCCCCGTGACCCGCTAAGGAGTTCCCCTCATGCTGAACCGTGTCGTCGTAGCCCCCAGCGGCTTCAAGGAGTCGCTGTCCGCCCAGGCAGCCGCCGACGCCATCGCGGCGGGTGTCCGCCGGGTGCTGCCGGACGCCGAGATCGACCGGATCCCGCTGGTGGACGGCGGTGAGGGCACGGCCTCGGCGCTGGCCTCGGCGACCGGCGGCCGGCTGGTCGCGCTGGCCGCCACCGGCCCGGTCGGCGAACCGGTCGGCACCCACTTCGCGCTGCTCGGCTCCCGGGACACGGCGGTGGTGGAGATGGCGGCGGTCGCCGGCCTCTCCCTGGTCCCCCGCACCCGGCGCGACCCGGGCGCCACCACCACGTACGGCGTCGGGGAACTGATCCGCGCCGCCCTCGACCAGGGCGTACGGCGGATCCTGGTGGGCTGCGGCGACTCGGGCACCTCCGACGGCGGCGCGGGCGCGCTCCAGGCGCTCGGCGCGCGGCTGCTGGACGCGGACGGGGCCGAACTTGCTGTCGGCGGGCGTGAGCTGACGCGCCTGGCCCGCATCGATCCGACCGGGCTCGATCCCCGCCTCGCCGACGTGGAACTCCTCGTCGCCTGCAACCCCTTCAACGTGCTGTGCGGGGAGCGGGGCGTGGCCCGGGTGTTCGGTCCGCAGAAGGGGGCGGGTCCGGAGCAGGTGGAGGAGTTGTCGGCGGCGCTGGAGAACTGGGCGCGGGTGCTGACCCGCGATCTGGCCGTCACCGGCACCGATCTGCGCCTCGGCCGCGGTACGGGCGCCTCCGGCGGGCTCGGCGCCGGGCTCGCCGCCCTGGGCGGGTCCCTCCTGCCCCGCTTCCACGTCCTGCTGGACCACCTCGACCTGGACGCCCGGCTGGCCCGCGCCGATCTGGTCGTCACCGCGGAGGGGGCGCTGGACCACCAGACTCCGCGCGGGAAGGTACCGGCGGAGGTGGCACGGCGCGCCAAGCTGTCGGGGCGTCCTGTGCTGGCGCTGGCGGGGACGCTCGGGGAGGGGGCGGGGGAGGTGCCGGGGGTGGATGCCTGTCATGGCATCCTGCCCGCGCCGATGGCCCTGGCGGAGGCGCTGGTGCGCGGCGCGGAGCTCCTCACCGACGCGACGGAGCGCGCCCTGCGCATGATCGTCCTGGGCGCCCGGCTCCCGGCGACCACCTAGCTTCTTCGCCCCCGCCGCCCTTACCCGTCCCGGGGGCGCTGCCCCCGGACCCCTGCTCCTCAAACGCCGGAGGGGCTGACTCCAGCCTCTCCGGGGGAGTTTGAGGAGCGGGGTCCGGGGCGGAGCCCCGGGTTCGGGACGGGAAGGGGCGGCGGGGGCGAAAAACCCCTCAGGCGGAGGTGTCCGGGACGCAGCGGCCGTCCACCGTCCGGTAGTTCCAGCGGGCGCCGTCCCGGACGAGCTCCCGCACCGCCCGCACGAACCGCTCCACGTGCTCGTCGGGCGTCCCCGCCCCGAAGCTGACCCGGATCGCGTTGAGCGACTTCTCACCGGGCCCCGCCTCGGGCGCCCCGCACTCCCCCTGCGCCCGCGCGTCACCGCCGAGCAGCGTACGCACCAGCGGATGCGCGCAGAACAACCCGTCCCGCACACCGATGCCGTACTCCGCGGACAGCGCCGCGGCGAAGTGGGAGCTGTTCCAGCCCTCCACGACGAAGGAGAGCACACCGACGCGCGGGGCGTCGTCCCCGAACAGGGACAGGAACCGCACCTCGGACACGTCCGCGAGCCCTTCGCGCACCGCGCGGACCAGCCGCTCCTCACGCGCGGCCAGCGCCTCGAACCCGGCCTCGGTGAGCGCCTTGCAGGCGGACGCGATGGCGTAGGCGCCGATGACGTTGGGCGAGCCGGCCTCGTGGCGGGCGGCGCCGTCGTGCCACTCCACGTCCACTCCCCCGTCCTCGCGCCGGGTGACCCTGCGGCTGGCGCCGCCGCCCGCGAGGTAGGGCTCGGCCTCCCGGAGCCAGTCGGCGCGGCCGGCCAGCACACCGGAGCCGAAGGGGGCGTACAGCTTGTGTCCGGAGAAGGCGACCCAGTCGACGTCCAGGCCGGTCACCGAGACGGCGTGGTGCGGGGCGAGCTGGGCGGCGTCCAGCACGATCCGCGCGCCGTGCGCGTGCGCGGCGGCGGCCAGTTCCCGTACGGGCCACAGCTCGCCGGTGACGTTGGAGGCGCCGGTGACGCAGACCAGGGCGGGGCCGTGGCCCTCGTGAACAGCTGCAGTACGGTCGGCGAGGGCGCGCTCCAGGATCTCCACCGCCTGCCGGGGGCTGCGCGGGGCGTCCAGGCAGGTGACCCGCGCGTCGCGCCAGGGCAGCAGGGAGGCGTGGTGCTCGGTCTCGAAGACGAAGACCTCGCAGCCGTCGGGGAGCGCGGCGGCGAGCAGGTTGAGGGAGTCGGTGGTGGACCGGGTGAAGACCACCTGGTCCCCGGTACGGCAGTCGAGGAAGTCCGCGACGGTCCGGCGGGCGTTCTCGAACAGGTCGGTGGAGAGCTGGGAGAGGTATCCGGCACCCCGGTGGACGCTGCCGTAGTACGGCGCGTAGGCGGCCACGTCGTCCCAGACCCGCTGGAGGGCGGGGGCGCTGGCGGCGTAGTCGAGGGCGGCGTAGGTGACCTCGCCCCCGGTGACGAGGGGGACGGTGACGTCCCGGCCGAGGACGGGCAGCGGGGCGCGGACGGACTGGTCGGCGGCGAGGGTGGGGACGGACATGACACAGCTCCCGGTGAGGCAGGCGGAGTTCCCGCGCGAGCGCACATCGCTCAAGCGCGGAAGGGGGAAAAGGGGTGCGCGGAGGCGGGGCTCGGCAGCCCTAACGCATTCGCTTGCTCACGGGAGGCTCCTCGACGACCAGGACCCCTGGTGTGCGAGGGGTCCGCGCTTGCCGTGAGCCTTGCTGCCCACGGCCTGGTCTTCACCCGGGGCACCCCGCCACGGACGGAGGGTTGCCGGACAGCCGGCCGGGGCCTGATGGCTGTCACTCATGACCTGGACAGGAAAGTACGCGAAATGATCGACGCCCCGCAACCCGTGTCCGGATCGCGGGACATCCCCCCGCCGAACGGCGGGATCCGCCCGACGGCTCCCCCCGGAGGAAACCGGAGGCGCCTCACACCCCTGGGAAGCGGAGACGATGAGGGACCCACACGAGCGGCGGGAGGCGGGAGGCGGGAGGCGGCGAGCGTGCGGCCGCGAGGCGGTGGAGGTGCACGCGCCGGGCCCCGCGGCTCCGGTGCCCCCCGCCGGGCAGGCGTTACGCGTTGCTGACGGTCACCCAGCGTTCCAGGACCCGCTTGGCGGCTCCCGAGTCGATCGACTCGGCCGCCTTGGCCATTCCGGCGCGGATCTGTTCCGTCAGGGTGCCGCCGCCCGGCTCCAGGGCCACCAGCGCCGCCGCCGAGTTCAGCAGCACCGCGTCCCGTACGGGGCCCGGTTCGCCGTCGAGGAGCCGGCGGGCGACCTCGGCATTGTAGGAGGCGTCGGCGCCGCGCAGCGCCTCCACGGGCACCAGCTCGATGCCGACGTCGCGCGGGTCGAAGGCCTCCTCGGCGACCTTGCCGTCGCGGACCACCCACACCCGGGAGGTGGCGGTGGTCGTCAGCTCGTCGAGTCCGTCGTCGCCGCGGAACACCAGCGAGGAGTGGCCGCGCCCGGCGAACACCCCGGCCATGATGGGCGCCATCCGCGGGTCGGCGACCCCGACGGCCTGCGCCTTGACCCGTGCCGGGTTGGCCAGCGGGCCGAGGAAGTTGAACACCGTGCGGACGCCCAGCTGACCCCGCGCGGCGGCCACGTGGCGCAGCGCCGGGTGGAACTTCACCGCGAAGCAGAAGGTGATCCCGGCCTCCTCGGCGACCTCGGCGACCCGCTTCGGCGTCAGCTCCAGATTGACGCCGAGCTTCTCCAGGACGTCGGAGGCGCCGGACGCGGAGGACGCGGCCCGGTTGCCGTGCTTGACGACCTTCGCGCCGGTGCCGGCCACGACGATCGAGGACATCGTGGAGATGTTCACCGTCTTGGCGCCGTCGCCGCCGGTGCCGACGATGTCGACGGTCTCGCCCGGCACCTCGATCACATGGGCGTGGTCGTACAGCGCCCGTACGCAGCCGGTGATCTCCTCGACGGTCTCGCCCTTGGCGCGCAGGGACACCGCGAACCCTGCGATCTGCGCGTCGGTCGCCTCGCCGCGCATGATCAGGTCCATCGCCCAGGCGGTGTCGTCCGCGGACAGGTCCCGGCCGTCCAGCAGTCCGTTCAGTACGGCGGGCCAGGAGCGGCCCGCCGCGGTGTCGCCTCCAGCGGGGGTCACAGCGCTCATGGCCGCTCCTGATGGTCGTAGAGGAGTCCGAGGACCGGGCAGGATCCCGGTGGTGTCCACCCTATCCAGGTCCGGGGACGGCGAAGGGCCCCCGTCCGCAGAACGGACGGGGGCCCTTCGCCGTCGTGTGGCGACTGGGGTGAGGCGCTGAAGGCGATCAGTGGTGGCCGTGGCCGCTCGTGATCTCCTTGTACTCCTCGACGGTCGGCTTCGGGATCTGGGACTCCTCGCCGTAGTAGCCCTTGCTCAGCTTGGCGCGCAGCTTCTCGGTCACCTTCACCTTGCGCTGCACGCCGTTCTCGTCGACCGTCGGGCCGATCTCGGCCGGCTTGTACTGCTCGTGCGCGGTGAGGGTGTACATCTGCTCCTGGCTGAGCGGCTCGTGCACCTCGATGAACTCACCGTGCGGCAGGCGCTTGATGATGCCCGACTCGCGGCCGTGCAGCACCTTGTCCTTGTCCCGGCGCTGGAGGCCGAGGCAGATCCGCTTGGTGACGACGAACGCGATGACCGGTCCCGCGAAGAAGCCGATGCGGACGAACCAGGTGACCGCGTTGATCGAGAGGTTGAAGTGGGTGGCGAAGATGTCGTTGCCACCACCGATCAACATGATCATGTACGCCGTGACCCAGGCGACGCCGAAGGCCGTACGGGTCGGCGCGTTGCGCGGCCGGTCCAGGATGTGGTGCTCGCGCTTGTCCCCGGTGATCCAGGACTCGATGAACGGGTAGAGCGCGATGACGCCCAGGAAGAGACCGAAGATCACCAGCGGGACGAAGACGCCCAGGACCAGGGTGTGGCCCCAGAAGTTGATCTCCCAGCCGGGCATGGCGCGGACCAGACCCTCGGCGAAGCCCATGTACCAGTCGGGCTGGGCGCCCGTGGAGACCATGTCCGGACGGTACGGGCCCAGGGCCCAGATCGGGTTGATGGACGCGATGCCGGCGATCAGGGCGGTGAAGCCGAAGACCAGGAAGAAGAAGCCTCCCGCCTTGGCCATGTAGACCGGCAGCAGCGGCATGCCCACGACGTTCTTGTTGGTCCGACCGGCACCCGCGAACTGCGTGTGCTTGTGGTAGAAGACCAGGATCAGGTGGGCGACCACCAGGCCGAGCATGATGCCCGGCAGCAGCAGGATGTGGATCGAGTAGAACCGCGCGACGAAGTCGGTGCCGGGGAACTCTCCGCCGAACAGGAACATCGAGATGTACGTGCCGACGATCGGCACGGACAGGATCGCGCCCTGGGTGAAGCGGACACCGGTTCCGGAGAGCAGGTCGTCCGGCAGCGAGTAACCGGTGAAACCGGTGAACATGCCGAGGACGAAGAGCAGGAAGCCGAACAGCCAGTTGATCTCACGCGGCTTGCGGAACGCGCCGGTGAAGAAGACGCGCATCATGTGCACGAACATGCCGGCCAGGAAGATGACCGCGGCCCAGTGGTGGATCTGCCGGATCAGCAGACCGCCACGGACGTCGAAGCTGATGTCCAGCGTCGACTTGTAGGCCTCGCTCATCAGCTGTCCCTGCAGCGGGACGTAACTGCCGTGGTACTCCACCTCGTTCATCGACGGGTGGAAGAACAGCGTCAGGTACACACCCGTGAGGATGATGATGAGGAAGCTGTAGAGGCAGATCTCGCCCAGCATGAAGGACCAGTGGTCCGGGAAGATCTTGCGCATGTTGGCCTTGGCCAGGGAGTAGATCCCCAGCCGGCCGTCGGCCCAGTCGGCGACGCGCTCGCCGGCCGGTGCCTTCCCGCGTGAGCGGGACTCGGGGGTCGTCGTAGTACTCATCCGCGCTCCCAGAAGGCAGGACCGACGGGCTCTGCGAAGTCGCCGAGCGCTTCGAGGTAGCCCTCGTCGTTCACGCCGATGCGCAGCTGCGGCAGCGGGTGACCGGCGGGGCCGAAGATGACCTTGGCACCGTCGGAAAGGTCGAAGGTGGACTGGTGGCAGGGGCACAGCGCGTGATGCGTCTGCTGCTCGTACAGGGAGATCGGGCAACCGACGTGGGTGCAGATCTTCGAGTACGCGAGGATGCCCTCGTGCGACCACTCGAGCGACTGCTTGTCCTTGATGTCGTCCGGCTTGATGCGGACCAGCATCAGGGCAGCCTTGGCGATCTCGTTCTGGAAGCCGTGGTCGTGCTCCTCCAGGCCCTCGGGCTTGGCGAAGGTCAGCGAGCCCACGATGAGGTCGGACGGCCGCAGCGGCTCGTTGGTGTTCATGTTGACGAGCAGCTTGCCCTTGCCCCACAGGGTGTGGCGCAGCTTGGTCTCGGGCAGCGGCCCGAGCTCGCGCAGCAGCACGACGCCGGAGAGCGGGAACAGGGCGAGGGCGCCGAACATCGTGTTGCGGATCAGCTTGCGCCGGCCGAGCGCCGACTCCTTGGCACCCTGGCGGAAGTCGTCCATGACCTTCGCCTTGACCTCGGGCGAGGCCTCGATCGGGTGCCGCTCGTCGGCCAGCTCCTCGTCGGACATCAGGGTGCGGGCCCAGTGGACCGCGCCCGCGCCGATGGCGAACAGGGCGATGCCGAGCGTCACGCCGAGCGCGAAGTTCAGGGCACTGATGTGACCCAGCGGGAAGATGTAGACGATCTTCTCGACCGGGATCGCCACGAACGAGGCGATGAAGCCAATGGTGGCCAGCATCGACAGCGTGAACATCAGGGCGACCGCGCGCTCGGACCGCTTGGCGGCCCGCTCGTCGATGTCCTGGATCCGGTGTTCGTGGGGCGGCAGGCCCGGGTCGGCGAACGGGTTCTTCTCGTCCGCGACCTTCACCGCGCCGTGGGTGGTGTCCTGCGCTGCGGGCAGGTTCTCTTCGGGGATGTCTTGGCTACTCATGACTTCTTGGCCTTTGCGGTCCGAGCGGCGACCCACACGGCGACGGCGATCAGTCCACCGAGACCGAAGATCCAGCCGAACAGGCCCTCACTGACCGGGCCCAGCCCGCCCAGCGACATGCCGCCCGGGCTCTCGGACTCGTCGGTGTTGACCGCGCCCAGGTACGCGATGATGTCCTTCTTGTTCTGCTCCGTCAGCGTGCTGTCGGGGAAGGAGGGCATGTTCTGCGGGCCGGTGAGCATGGCCTCGTAGATGTGCTTGGGAGCGACGTCCTCAAGGGTCGGGGCGTACTTGCCGTGCGTGAGCGCACCGCCCTTGCCGGTGAAGTTGTGGCACTGCGCGCAGTTGTTGCGGAACAGTTCGCCGCCCTTGGCGATGTCGGCGCCCTCGGGGCCGTACTGCTCGGCGGTGGGGACGGCCGGGCCGGCGCCCAGGGAGGCGATGTACGCCGCCAGCTGGTCGATCTCGGCCTGGGTGTAGACGGCCGGCTTGTCCGGGATCTGCGCGGCCTGCGAGGTGGCGGCCGGCATACGGCCGGTGCTCACCTGGAAGTCGACCGCTGCGGCGCCCACGCCCACCAGGCTCGGACCGTCGGAGGTGCCCTGACCGCCGGTGCCGTGGCAGCTGGCGCAGCCGACCGCGTAGAGCTTCTTGCCCTCCTCGATGGTGAGGGACTGGGCGGTTTCGTCGGCCTGCGCCTTGTCCGCGGGTGCGAACACGGCGTAGAGCCCCCCGGTGCATGCCAGCGCGAGGAGTAGGACGACGAGCGCCGCCAGCGGATGGCGTCGTCGTGCGGAGAGCTTTTTCACGGATTACCCCGGTGTCAGGATCTTCTGCGTCGATGCTTCTGGATGGTGCGCCCGGAAAGGGGCGCGCGCGGATGTGGGCCCGGCTACTTGATCATGTAGATCGTGGCGAAGAGGCCGATCCAGACGACATCGACGAAGTGCCAGTAGTAGGACACGACGATGGCCGCGGTCGCCTGCTCGTGGGTGAACCTCTTGGCTGCGTAGGTCCGACCCAGGACCAGCAGGAAGGCGATCAGACCGCCCGTCACGTGCAGGCCGTGGAAGCCGGTGGTCAGGTAGAAGGCCGAGCCGTACGGGTCGGAGGAGAGGGACAGGCCCTCGTGCTTGACCAGCTCGGTGTACTCGAAGACCTGGCCGCCGATGAACACCGCGCCCATGATGAAGGTGACGATGAACCACATCCGGAGCTTCTTCACGTCACCGCGCTCGGCGGCGAACACGCCGAGCTGGCAGGTGAGCGAGGAGAGCACCAGGATCGTGGTGTTCGTCGCCGAGAACGGGAAGTTCAGCAGGTCGGCCTTCTCCGACCAGAAGTCGGGTCCGGTCACCGATCGCAGGGTGAAGTACATCGCGAAGAGGGCCGCGAAGAACATCAGCTCGGAACTCAGCCAGATGATGGTTCCGACGCTGGTGAGGTTCGGTCGGTTGACCGACGGGTGCGCGTGCCCGGTGTCTACTGTCGTTGCTGTCGCCACGCCGACATTATGTCGGTCGCTTATCCCGCCCTCACTCCCGGGGGTGCCGTTCGGTGCGTTCAGCCCTCCTGGACTGCCCGGATGGCCCATCCGCGAGCCGTGGCGGAGCCCTCTCGGAGCCCTCTCGAAGGCGTGTCCGAACCAGTGTTGACAAGCGGTCGGAGGGGGTAGCATCCGCGCCATCGGTACCCGAAGTTCCCGACAGAGCCGTGCCCTCTCTCTTACGCGTGGAGGAACAATGCAGGCGACCGCCACGGTGCTGGTCTACAGCGACGACGCCAACACCCGGGAGCAGGTGCGGCTCGCCACCGGGCGGCGGCCGGCGCCGGACGTGCCCGTCGTGGAGTTCGTGGAGTGCGCGACCCCGGCGGCCGTGCTGGCCGAACTGGACCGGGGCGGCATCGACGTGTGCGTGCTGGACGGTGAGGCCGTGCCGATGGGCGGCATGGGGGTGTGCCGGCAGATCAAGGACGAGGTGTTCAACTGTCCGCCGGTGCTTCTGCTGATCGGGCGGCCGCAGGACGCGTGGCTTGCGACGTGGAGTCGCGCCGAGTCCGCGGTCACCCTGCCGGTGGAGCCGGTCGAGTTCGCCTCGGCGCTGGCGTCCCTGCTGCGGCAGAAGTCCCTGGCGGGCGCCTAGGAGCGCGGACCCGTCCGTTGTCCGGCGACCACGGGCCGGGGTGGGGACTGTGCGCGGCGGAGCCGCGGACCGGCCACGGCCCCGCGCCCCTGGGGGCGTTCACACGGTCTGCGGCCTCAGGCGGGCCTGCTCCGCCTGGCCGGGGGCCTTGTCGGTGGTCAGGGCGCTGCCCGCCCGCCAGGCGGGCCAGTCGAGGTTCCAGTCGCCGTAGCCGTTGCCGAAGGGCTCCATCGTTTCGCCGGTCGAGTTCTCGACCTTGACGACGTCGCCCTCGCGGACGGTGTCGAAGAACCACTGCGCGTCGTCGGTGCTCATGCCGACGCAGCCGTGGCTGACGTTGTCGTAGCCCTGGGAGCCCACGGACCAGGGGGCGGCGTGCACGTACTCGCCGCTCCAGGTCACCCGGGTGGCGAACTGGACGTCCAGGTCGTACGACTCCGCCGAGCCCTCGGCGATGCCGACGGTGGTACTGCGCATACGTACGGAGCGTTCCTTGGCGAGCACGACCTTGACGCCGTTGCGGGTCTCGAAGCCGGGCTTGCCGGTGGTGACGGGGATCTGCTTGATCTCCTCGTCGTTCTTGTAGACCGTCAGCCGGTGCGCGGCGGCGTCGGTGACGGCTATCACCCGGTCGCCGGTGCGGATCGTCAGGGGCTCGGACCTGCCGCCCCGCAGCCGGTCGTTGACCTTGATGCCCTCCAGGGTGCTGCGCACGCCGATGGTGGCGTGGGCGGGCCAGTAGTCCTGGGGGCGGTAGTGCAGCTTCTTGTCGTCCACCCAGTGCCAGGCGCCGGACACGGCGGGGGTGGACTCGACCTTCAGGGCGCGCTCCACGACGGCTCGCTGGGCCGGGTCCTTGACGGGGGCGCTCAGTTCGGCGGTGAGGGGCTGGCCGACGCCGTACGTGCCCGCCCCGGGGCCGAAGGCGACGGTCAGGCGCCGGGTGCCGGCGGGCTTGGCGGTGGTGAAGGTGAGGACCTTGCGGCCGGGCGCCCCGTCCCCGTCCTCGGTGCTCACCCGGACCGTGTACCGGGCGTTCGCGGCCAGCGGGGAGGTGCTGTGCCAGCGGCTGCCGTCGGCGGCCAGTTCGCCCGCCACGTGGCGTCCGGAGGCGTCCACGGCGGTGACGTCCGTGATGCGCCCGTCGGAGTCCTCGGCGACGACCTCCAGGGGCTTGTCGGGGTCGGCCTCCCCGCCCGCTTCGACGGATCCGCTGAAGGAGATCCGGTCCGCCGCGTCGTAGGGCTCGGCGGACAGCGGGTCGCCGTCGGAGGAGCAGCCCGCGACGCCCGCGACGAGGGCGACCACCAGCAGCGTGCGGCCGGCGACGCGGCTCCGCCCGGCGCCCGCGCCACGAGGGGACTTGGTGCGTCTCATGGCCTCACGCTAGGAACCCGCGCCGCCCTCGGCTCACTGGACGGCCCGAACGAGTGAAACGACGAGGGGCCCGGACCCTCCTGGTGGAGTGTCCGGGCCCCTCGCCGTCGTGGTCACTGGGTGCGGTTCTCACCGCGGTAGTACTCGAAGACCCAGCCCCAGATGCCGATCAGGAGCAGCGGCGCCGAGAAGTACATCAGCCACCAGCCGATCGCGACGCTCGTGAAGGCCAGGGCACCGCCCACGGCCAGGGAGAGCGGCTGCCAGCTGTGCGGGCTGAAGAACCCGACCTCGCCGGCGTCGTCGGCGACGTCCGCCTCCTTGTTGTCCTGCGCGCCCACGTCGACCCGCCGGGCCGTGAAGCCCAGGTAGAAGCCGATCATGATGGACAGGCCGAACGCCAGGAAGAGGGCGGTGGTGCCGACCGGCTCCTTCGACCACACGCCGTAGACCCCGGCCATGATGAGGAAGAAGATGCTCAGCCACATGAACATCTTGCCCTGGATCTTCACTTGCCGGCCTCCTTGCTGCCGGAGAGGGCCTTCTCACCGTGACCGGCGTTCTCGAGTTCGTCGAGCGCGGCGATCTCGGGGTGGTGCAGGTCGAACGCCGGGGATTCACTGCGGATCTTCGGCAGGGTGAGGAAGTTGTGCCGCGGGGGCGGGCAGGAGGTCGCCCACTCCAGGGAGCGGCCGTAGCCCCACGGGTCGTCGACCTGGACCGGCTTGCCGTACTTGGCCGTCTTCCAGATGTTGTAGAAGAACGGCAGCATCGACATGCCGAGCAGGAACGAGGCGATCGTCGAGACCGTGTTCAGGGCGGTGAAGCCGTCCGCGGCCAGGTAGTCGGCGTAGCGGCGCGGCATGCCCTCGACACCCAGCCAGTGCTGGACCAGGAAGGTGCCGTGGAAGCCGACGAACAGCGTCCAGAAGGTGATCTTGCCGAGGCGCTCGTCGAGCATCTTGCCGGTGAACTTCGGCCACCAGAAGTGGAAGCCGGCGAACATCGCGAAGACGACCGTGCCGAAGACCACGTAGTGGAAGTGCGCCACCACGAAGTAGCTGTCCGAGACGTGGAAGTCCAGCGGCGGCGAGGCCAGGATGACACCGGTCAGACCACCGAAGGTGAAGGTGATCAAAAAGCCCAGCGTCCACAGCATCGGGGTCTCGAAACTCAGCGACCCCTTCCACATGGTGCCGATCCAGTTGAAGAACTTCACGCCGGTGGGGACCGCGATCAGGAACGTCATGAAGGAGAAGAACGGCAGCAGCACACCGCCGGTGACGTACATGTGGTGCGCCCACACCGTCACCGACAGACCCGCGATCGCGATGGTCGCGCCGATCAGGCCCATGTAGCCGAACATCGGCTTGCGGGAGAAGACCGGGATGATCTCGGAGACGATGCCGAAGAACGGCAGCGCGATGATGTACACCTCGGGATGGCCGAAGAACCAGAACAGGTGCTGCCACAGCAGCGCCCCGCCGTTGGCCGAGTCGAAGATGTGACTGCCGAACTTGCGGTCCGCCTCCAGCGCGAACAGCGCCGCGGCCAGCACCGGGAAGGCGAGCAGGACCAGCACACCGGTCAGCAGCACGTTCCAGGTGAAGATCGGCATGCGGAACATCGTCATGCCCGGCGCGCGCATGCAGATGATCGTGGTGATGAAGTTGACCGAGCCGAGGATGGTGCCGAAGCCGGAGAAGGCCAGACCCATGATCCACATGTCGGCGCCGATGCCCGGCGAGCGGACCGCGTCCGACAGCGGCGAGTAGGCGAACCAGCCGAAGTCGGCCGCCCCGTCCGGGGTGAGGAAGCCGCCCACCGCGATCAGCGAGCCGAACAGGTACAGCCAGTAGGCGAACATGTTCAGCCGCGGGAAGGCGACGTCCGGCGCGCCGATCTGCAGCGGCATGATCCAGTTCGCGAAACCGGCGAACAGCGGCGTCGCGAACATCAGCAGCATGATCGTGCCGTGCATCGTGAACGCCTGGTTGAACTGCTCGTTCGACACGATCTGCAGACCCGGCCGGGCCAGCTCGGCGCGCATCACCAGGGCCATCACGCCACCGATGATGAAGAACACGAACGACGTCACCAGATACAGCGTGCCGATCGTCTTGTGGTCCGTGGTCGTCAGCCACTTGACGACGACCTCGCCACGGCTCTGGCGCCGTACCGGCAGCTCGTCCTGGTAGTGGGACCCTGCTGCCGCGGCACCCTGGGATTCGTTGAGGATGCTCACAGGATGTTCGCCTCCCGGTTCTTCTCGTGCTCCGTCTGGGAGATGCCAGCGGGCACGTAACCGGTCTGCCCCTTCTTCACAAGGTCCTTCAGGTGCTGCTCGTAACGCTCGGGGGAGACGACCTTCACGTTGAACAGCATCCGGGAGTGGTCGACGCCGCAGAGCTCGGCGCACTTGCCGAGGAAGGTGCCCTCACGGTTGGGGGTCACCTCGAAGGCGTTGGGGTGGCCGGGGATGACGTCCTGCTTCATGAGGAACGGCACCACCCAGAAGGAGTGGATGACATCACGCGAGGTCAGCACGAAGCGGACCCGCTTGCCCTCGGGCAGCCACAGGGTGGGGCCCGGGTTGTTGGTCTGCGGGTTCCGGGTACCGGGGACACCGCAGTCGTAGACACCGCCGGCGTCGGCCGGGAAGGCGTTCTTGTAGCGCTCCGGGACCGACTCGAGTTCCTTGGACGTCTTGGCGTCGCCCGTGGAACCCTCGACGTTCTCGACGTAGTTGAAGCACCAGCTCCACTGGAAGCCGACCACGTTGATGGTGACGTCGGGCTTCTTCTCAAGCCTCAGCAGTTCGGATTCGTCACGCGCGGTGAAGTAGAAGAACACCGAGACGATGATGAGCGGAACCACCGTGTACAGCGCCTCGATGGGCATGTTGTAACGGGTCTGCGGAGGAACCTCCACCTTGGTGCGGCTGCGCCGGTGGAAGAAAGCACTCCACAGGATCAGGCCCCACACCAGCACGCCGACGACGAGCGCGGCGGCCCAGGAGCCCTGCCACAGGGAGAGGATCCGCGGAGCCTCTTCCGTGGTGGGGGTGGGCATACCAAGGCGGGGGAAGTCCTCCCATGTGCAACCGGTGGCGGTCGCCAGGACCAGGCCCGCGGTCAGTGCCTGCAGCAGCTTCCGCCGCATCGGGCGCCGCGGCGAGCGGTCGGAGCCGTTGGGACTCACGTAGCGCCTTCCCGAGAGTCTCGCCCGCGCGGATTGGCTGCGGCCTGCCTTCTCGCTGGTCGGTCGCCGCCCTGCGTCGGGCAGGGGTTTGGATGTTTATGCGGACCAAACCCTAGCCGACGCCCTCCGGGGGGTCGCGGGGAGGGGTGCCGTACGCGCCGCGGGTTACACCGAGCGCCTCATTATCCGGGGGTACGGGGTGTCTCACGGCTGCCGCCCCGCCGCGGCAGGTCGCGTCCACGCGGCGGAGCCGCACGGGGAAAACAGCCCCGCGCCCCTCCGGGGCGCTTAGCGTTGGGGTGTGTCCTACTTCGATGCCGCTTCCGCCGCTCCCCTTCACCCTGTTGCCCGGCAGGCCCTGATGGCCTCCCTCGACGAGGGGTGGGCGGATCCGGTGCGGTTGTACCGGGAGGGGCGGCGGGCCCGGTTGCTGCTGGACGCGGCGCGGGAGGCGGTCGCGGAGCTGGTGGGGTGCCGGGCGGACGAGTTGGTGTTCACGTCGTCCGGCACGCGGGCGGTGCACTCCGGGATCGCGGGGGCGCTGGCCGGGCGGCGGCGCGTCGGAGGTCACCTGATCGTGTCAGCGGTCGAACACTCTTCTGTGCTCCATGCGGCGGAAGTTCACCGGACCGGCGGAGGATCGGTCAGCGAGGTCGCGGTGGGGCGCACCGGGGCGGTGAGCCCGTCCGGGTACGCGGACGCCCTGCGGCCGGACACCGCGCTGGCCTGCCTGCAGTCGGCCAACCACGAGGTGGGGACCGTGCAGCCGGTGGCCGAGGTCGCCGAGGTGTGCCGGGCGGCGGGGGTGCCGCTGCTGGTGGACGCGGCCCAGTCGCTGGGGTGGGGGCCGGTGGAGGGCGACTGGTCGCTGCTCACGGCGAGCGCCCACAAGTGGGGCGGCCCGCCGGGGGCCGGACTGCTCGTCGTACGGAAAGGGGTGCGGTTCGCTCCCCAGGAGCCGCGGGACGAGCGGGAGTCGGGGCGGGCGGCCGGGTTCGAGAACCTGCCGGCGATCGTGGCGGCGGCGGCTTCGCTGCGGGCGGTGCGGGCGGAGGCCGCCGAGGAGGCGGTACGGCTGCGGGAACTGACGGAGCGGATCCGGGCGAGGGTGCCGGGACTGGTGCGGGACGTGGAGGTGGTCGGGGACCCGGAGCGGCGGCTGCCCGGGATCGTCACCTTCTCCTGCCTCTATGTCGACGGGGAGACATTGCTGCACGAGCTGGACCGGGCCGGTTTCTCCGTGTCGTCCGGGTCGTCCTGCACCAGCAGCACGCTGACGCCGAGCCATGTGCTGCGGGCGATGGGCGTGCTCAGCGAGGGCAACATCCGGGTCTCGCTGCCGTCGGGGACGCGGGAGGAGGACGTCGAGCGCTTCCTGTCCGTCCTGCCGGAGGTGGTGTCGGGGGTGAGGGAGAAGCTCGGCGCGCCGGTGTCCACCGGCCCCGTCCCGACGGAGGAGAAGGACGAGGCCCTGGTGGTGGACGCCCTGGGCCGGCGCTGCCCGGTCCCGGTCATCGAACTGGCCAAGGTCATCGGAGACGTCCCGGTGGGCGGCACGATCCGCGTCCTCGCCGACGACGAGGCGGCCCGCCTGGACATCCCGGCCTGGTGCGAGATGCGCGGCCAGGAGTACGCCGGCGAAGAACCAGCAGCCCGGGGAACGGCTTACGTGATCCGCCGAACGAACTGACCCCCCACGCCTGGGGGCGCGAGGAACCACGCACCCCAGGCACAGGGGGCCGCACGACATCAGGGGCGCGGGGAACAGCGCATCTTTATAGGGGGCGCGGGGAACAGCGCATCTCCAGGGGCGCGGGGAACAGCGCACCTCCAGGGGCGCGGGGAACAGCGCACCTCCAGGGGCGCGGGGAACAGCGCGACCAGCCCCCACGCACCCGCACCCGACGCCTCAGCCCAGATGCCCCCGAACCTCCTCCGCCGCCTCGTCCCCGTACGCCTTGGTGAAGCGCTCCATGAAGTGCCCGCGCTGCAACCGGTACTCCTGCGTCCCCACCGTCTCGATGACGAGAGTCGCCAGCATGCAGCCGACCTGCGCCGCCCGCTCCAGCGAGACCCCCCACGCCAGCCCCGACAGGAACCCCGCCCGGAACGCGTCGCCGACGCCCGTCGGATCGGCCTTGCGCTCCTCGTCCGGGCACCCGACCTCGATCGTCTCCTCGCCGGCCCGCTCGATGCGGACACCCCGCGCGCCGAGGGTGGTGACACGGTGGCCCACCTTGCCGAGGATCTCCGCGTCGCTCCAGCCGGTCTTCGTCTCGATGAGCCCCTTCTCGTACTCGTTGGAGAAGAGGTAGGTCGCCCCGTCCAGCAGTATCCGGATCTCCTCGCCGTTCATCCGGGCGATCTGCTGGGAGAAGTCGGCGGCGAACGGGATGTGCCGGGAGCGGCACTCCTCGGTGTGCCGGAGCATGGCCTCCGGGTCGTCCGCGCCGATGGAGACCAGGTCGAGGCCGCCCACGCGGTCGGCGACGGTCTTCAGCTCGATCAGTCGGGCCTCGCTCATCGCGCCCGTGTAGAAGGAGCCGATCTGGTTGTGGTCGGCGTCCGTGGTGCACACGAAGCGGGCGGTGTGCAGGGTCTCGGAGATGCGGACGGACTCGGTGTCGACGCCGTGCCGGTCCAGCCAGGCCCGGTATTCGTCGAAGTCGAAGCCGGCGGCCCCGACGAGGATCGGGCGGGTGCCGAGCTGGCCCATCCCGAAGGCGATGTTCGCGCCCACGCCGCCCCTGCGCACGTCGAGGTTGTCGACCAGGAAGGACAACGAGACCGTGTGCAGCTGGTCCGCGACGAACTGGTCGGCGAAGCGCCCGGGGAAGGTCATGAGGTGGTCGGTGGCGATGGAGCCGGTGACTGCGATGCGCACGGCGTGGATTCTCCTGAGGGAGGCGGTTTGACACTTCACGCTACCGGTTGGGAAGGGTCCGCAGAAGCGGCCGAAACTACCCGATAGTAGATCTTTCTTCGTGACCTTCTCCGTGCGTACGGTGCCGATATGACGAACCCCAGGGCCCATGCCCCTGCCACTGCCCCCGCCCCGGCGGACCTCGAAGGCGGCCTGGCGTCGCTGCGCGGCGACTGCGCCCGGATGGCCCCCCACTGGGCGGTGCCCGACCGGGTGGCCGCCCGGCCGGTCCCCCCGTCCTCGATCCACGGCGTGACCGTGCCGCCCGGCTCGGCGCGGCTGCTGGACGCGATGGCCGAGTACGGCGACTGAGCCGGCTCCGGCCGGTTCGGCGCCCCCGGGGAACCGCGCGCTCCCCCGCTGCGTCCCATCGCTGTCCCCCGTAAAGGGGATGCGGGATACGACCCACGAGCGGTCCCGGCACGACCGGGAAGGGTCTTTCCGCGACAGTCGCGCAGCCGAAGGAGCGATGCGGTGAACACCGAGCGACCCGACAACGACGACGAGGCGCGCACCGCCCCGGGCGGCGCGCCCGACTCCGGGGGCGCTTCGGGCCACGACGGTGGGACGGACGCCCCGGAGCAGCGGGAGCGGGAACCCGCCACCCCCGAGCCGGGTACGGCACGGCCGGCCGGTGACGCACCCGGTACCGGTGCCGGGGAGGCCGTCGCCGGCACCTCCGAAGCCGGGATCCCGGAGCCCGAGGCGGACGC
>NZ_NCTE01001269.1:0-1530 GCF_002114215.1 Streptomyces sp. 13-12-16
ACGCCCTGGCGGGAGCGCGGGAGCGGCGGTTCGTCCTGGTGCAGGACGGACGCGGCGCGGCGGGCCTGGCCAAGACCCTGCACCAGGAGGCCCCGCACCTGCGCACCACGATCGTCCAGACCCCGCTGAACGCCGACGCGGTGGCACGTGTCGTCACCGAGGTCCGCGCGACCGCCCGGTTCAGCGAGGCCCACTACGACACGGCCGGGGTGCGGCGCGTGCCGACCCTGCGGGCCCTGCCGGTCGAGCAGGAGCACACCGACCTCCCGCTGGACGCCACGGACGTCCTGCTGGTGACCGGCGGCGGCAAGGGCATCTCCGCCGAGTGCGCCCTGGCCGTCGCCCGCAGGACCGGGGCGAAGCTGGCCGTGCTCGGCCGGTCGGACCCGGCCGCCGACACCGAACTCGCCGAGAACCTGGCGCGGATGGCCGACAGCGGCGTCGGCGTGCACTACGCCCGCGCCGACGTCACCGACCCCGAGCGGACCGCGGCGGCCGTCGCCGAGCTGGAGAAGGCGCTGGGGAGGATCACCGGCGTACTGCACGGAGCCGGCCGCAACGAACCGGCCCCGCTGACCGAGCTGGACGCACAGGACTTCCGCCGCACCTTCGCCCCGAAGGTCGACGGCCTGCGCACCGTCCTCGACGCGGTGGACGCCGGCGGGCTGAAGCTGCTGGTCTCCTTCGGCAGCATCATCGGCCGGGCGGGACTGCGCGGCGAGGCCCACTACGCCACCGCCAACGAGTGGCTGGCGGACCTCACCGAGGAGACCGCCCGCACCCATCCGCGGCTGCGCGCCAGGTGCGTGGAGTGGTCGGTGTGGTCCGGCGTCGGCATGGGCGAGAAGCTCTCCGTCGTCGAGTCGCTCTCCCGCGAGGGCATCACCCCCGTCTCGCCCGACCAGGGCGTGGAGATCCTGCTGCGCCTGATCTCCGATCCGGACGCCCCCGTGGTCACCGTCGTCAGCGGCCGCACCGAGGGCATCGAGACCGTGCGCCGCGACCTGCCGCCGCTGCCGCTGCTGCGGTTCACCGGCAATCCGCTGGTGCGCTACCACGGCGTCGAACTCGTCACCGAGGTGGAGCTGAACGCGGGCACCGACCCCTACCTGGCCGACCACCTGCTCGACGGGAACCTGCTGCTGCCCGCCGTCATGGGCATGGAGGCGATGACGCAGGTCGCGACCGCCGCGACCGGCTGGGACGGCACCCCCGTCATCGAGGGGGCGAAGTTCCTGCGGCCCATCGTCGTGCCGCCGGACGGCAGCACCCGGATCCGCGTCGCCGCCACCGTCACCGGCCGCGGCACCGTCGACGTCGCCGTGCACGCCGAGGACACCGGCTTCGTGGCCGAGCACTTCCGGGCCCGGCTCGTCTTCGACGGCGCCCAGGCCCCGGACGGGCCGCCCGAGCAGGTGCCCGAGGGCACCGCCCCGGTCCCGCTCGACCCGGCCGCCGACCTGTACGGCGGGCTGCTCTTCCAGGGCGGGCGCTTCCAGCGGCTGCGCCGCTTCCACCGGGCCGCGGCCC
>NZ_NCTE01001269.1:1758-3000 GCF_002114215.1 Streptomyces sp. 13-12-16
CAACCAGGTCTGCGTGCCCGACGCCACCCTGCTGCCGTCCGGCGTCGAGCGGATCCACCCCCTCGGCTCCGGCGACCACGTGCCGGAGCGGCTGAGGTACACGGCCGTCGAACGCAGCCGGGACGGCAACACCTACGTCTACGACATCGCCGTACGGGACGAGGACGGTACCGTCGTCGAGCGCTGGGAGGGCCTGACCCTGCACGCCGTGCGCCGGACCGACGGGGCGGGACCCTGGGTGGCGCCGCTGCTCGGCCCGTACCTGGAGCGCACGCTCGAGGACGTCCTGGACGCCCGGATCGCGGTCGCCGTCGAACCGCACGGCGGACAGCCCGCCGGCTCGGTGACCCAGCGCCGCGGTTTCACCACGGACGCGGCGGCCCGCGCCCTGGGCACCCCGGTGACGGTCAGCCACCGGCCCGACGGACGCCCCGAACTCCCGGCGGACCGGCACCTGTCGATGTCCGCGGCACACGGGCTCGGGGTGACGCTCAGCGCCGTCTCCGCCTCGGAGGTGGCCTGCGACATCGAAGCGGTCAGCATGCGCTCGGAGGCCGAGTGGCAGGGGCTGCTCGGCGAGCACGCCCCGGTGGCGCGGCTGGTCGCCAAGGAGACCGGTGAGGCGCCCGACACCGCCGCCACGCGGGTGTGGAGCGCCGTCGAGTGCCTCCAGAAGGCCGGGATCATGGCGGGGGCGCCGCTGACCGTGCTGCCCGGACGCAAGGAGGCGTGGGTGGAGTTCGCCGTCGGCGGCATCCGCATCGCCACCTTCGTCACCGCGCTGCGCGACGCCCTGGAGCCCGCGGTCTTCGCCTTCCTCGTGCACGACACGGACCGAACCGAAGGGCGGCCCTAGACCATGGCGGAAGACTATTTCGAGTACCGGCACACCGTCGGCTTCGAGGAGACCAACCTCGTCGGCAACGTCTACTACGTCAACTACCTTCGCTGGCAGGGGCGTTGCCGGGAGATGTTCCTCCAGGACAAGGCCCCGGAGATCCTGGCGGACCTGCAGGACGACCTCAAGCTGTTCACGCTGAAGGTGGACTGCGAGTTCTTCGCCGAGATCACCGCGTTCGACGAGCTGTCCATCCGGATGCGCCTGTCCGAACTGGGCCAGACGCAGCTCGAGTTCAGCTTCGACTACATCAAGGTCACCGGCGGCGCCGAGGTCCTGGTGGCCCGCGGCCGCCAGCGCATCGCCTGCATGCGCGGTCCGAACACCAACACGGTGCCCTCCCT
>NZ_NCTE01001270.1 GCF_002114215.1 Streptomyces sp. 13-12-16
CTCCGAAGGACCCCGGCGCCTCGCCCTCGCCGTACGAGGCAGCACTCCCACCGGCCCGCTGCCCGCCCCCTCCCGCACCGTCCCCGCCCTGCGCGCCCTCGACGACGCGCTCCTGCGCGCCGCCGAGGCCTTCGACCGGGGAGACGGCGGCGACCTGCACGGCCGCAACCGCTCCCGGACCGCCGCACTGCGGACCGTCCTCGGCGCCCGCGGCCGGGAGTACGGGCTGCGGGTCGCCCTCTGCTTCGGGGTGAGCGCCGCCCTCGCCCAGGCCCTGCACCACACCCGCTGGTACGGGCAGCACGACCACTGGTACTGGCTGCCCGCCACCGCCGTCTTCCTCGTCAAACCCGACCTCGGACCGCTCGCCTCCCGCGTCCTGTCCCGGGCCGCCGGAACCGTCCTCGGGGCGCTCCTGTTCGCCGGGTTCGCCGCCGTGCTGCCCCGCCCGGAAGGACTCGTCGCGCTGGTCGCGCTCAGCGGCGCGCTGATCCCCGTCGCCGCCCGGCACTTCGCCGCGCAGACCGCCGTCGTCACCGTGCTCGTCCTCGCCCTGGTGATGGCCGGCGGCGAGCCCCAGGCCTCCGTCGGCCGCATCGGCGAAACCCTGCTGGCCTGCGCCGTCGTACTCGTCGCAGGGCACCTCCCGATGCCGGGGCAGCGCGGCGGCGCCGCCATCCGGGCCCGGCTCACCGAAGCGGCCGGCGCCGCCCAGGCGTACCTCGACCACGTGCTCGGCGAGTCCGACGACCGGGCCGGCCGCTGGGCGCTGCGCC
>NZ_NCTE01001271.1:0-468 GCF_002114215.1 Streptomyces sp. 13-12-16
GGCCGTGTCCTCGGCTTCGTCCGCCGCCTCGTCGGCGCGCCGGGCGGCGTCCTCCAGCGCGTCGAGGTCGCCGGCCTCGGCCGCGCGCCGTGCGTCCTGGGCGGCCTCGGTGGCGTCGTCGACGGCCCGGCTGAGCCGGCCGAGCGAGCCGACCTTCTCGGCTGTCTTCGCCTCGCCGTAGCCGGGGATGAAGAGGGAGCCGATGTTCCAGATGACGGTGGTGACGGCCCGGGTCCCGTTGCCGCTGTTCCACTGGTCCACGACGTCGTCGCCGATGAACGAGTCGAACAGGACCGTGCCGCCGGTGCCGAGCGAGGCGCCGCCCCAGTCCAGGATCGCGCCGAGGTGGTCGCCGTCGTCCCACATCTCGCGGGCGTCGGCGGTCTCGCCCCACCACTCGTCACCGAGGGAACCGCCGTAGTCCATCAGGCCGTTCCAGGTGTCGGCGGGGCTGGGGACGACGGCCCC
>NZ_NCTE01001271.1:625-26543 GCF_002114215.1 Streptomyces sp. 13-12-16
CCGAGCTGGTCGCCGGCGCAGCCGAAGAAGGCGCCGAAGCCGGAGAAGCAGCCCTCGTCGCCTCCGTCGTCGCCGTCGCCGCCCTCCTCGTCCCCGGTGGTCGGGTCCTCGTACGGCGGCTCGTCGGTCTCGTCCTCGGCGGTCACCGGGTCCACGACGGAGGGGTCGCCCTCCGGCTCGGCGGGCGTGCCGTCGGAGTCCCGGGGGCCGGGGCCCGTGCCGTCCGGGTCACCGCCGGGGTCGTCCGCGCCGCCGGGGTCGTCGGTGCCCCCGCCGTCGCCCTCCGCCGTGACCTGGCGGTCGTCGGCACCGCCGGGTGCCGGACACGCCGTGCCGGTGACGCGGCACACCTGGGCCTGGATGCCGGTGAGGACCTGGGTGCCCAGGCCGCTGACGACCAGCGCGGCGATGATCGCCGCGACGACCGCGACCAGGCCCGCGTACTCCACCGCCGTCTGGCCGTCGTCCCGGCGCCACCGGATCATCCGGGACAGGGAGAAGGGGCGGTGCCCACGCCGGTCCCGTTCCGCGAGGCGGTACCAGTCGCGGCTCTCGGGGCGGGTCAGGAGGCAGAGGATCAGGAGGGGGAGGAGGAGCTGGGTGAGACCGCGGGCCGATCCGTCGGCGAGGCTGGACAGGGAGCCGAGGACCAGCCATGCCTGTACGACGACCAGCCCGGCCCGGATGCCGGTTCCGCCCCACCGGGTGCGGCGGGCCAGCCACCAGCCGAGGGCTCCGGGAGCGGCGGCGTACGCCACGTGCGCGAGCAGTGTGCCGTCCACCGCGTCGAACGACGCCGCTGTGAGGAGCAGCCCCACACCCCCGAGCACCGTGAGCGCGAACAGCGCGTGCACGAGCAGCAGGGCCCGGGACAGGGGCCGGGGCACGTCCCGCCGCCCTCCCCCGTACCCGGGCGCGCCCCGTGCCGCCCCCGGCTCCGCTCCTCCCCCGTTCGAGGCCATGCCGCCCCTCCTCGAGTCCCCCGGTTCGCAACCGTGTCCGGTTCACGACAGGCCCCGAGGGTAGGGAGGGGCAGGTGGTCGGGGCATGGGCCCCCGGGCCCAAAGCGGCGCCCAACCGCCGTCCGTGCCGCCCGTGTTGTCAGTCCGGCCCACTAGGGTCCTGATCACGGTCGCCATCGCGGGGCGACGATCACTGACACGCCGTCACACTCTGGAGCAGCCATGGGGTTCGAGCCCACCTACGCCGACTTCTCCGTCGATCCGACCCGGCTGGCCAACGCCGATGTCAGGTATCAGCGGGCCCGGTTCGCCGGGTCACACGTGGCGTTGAGTGCGGGCGGGAGCGTGACGCTGGACTTCGAGGTGGAGGACCCGGAGGACGTCCCCCAGGTGACGCTCACCGTCACGGCCCTCGTCTCCAAGCTCGGCTCCGACCTCGGGTACGCGCCGATGGACGTACTGGTCCAGGGTGAGGTGGTGGCCGAGGACCTCACCGTGCCCGGTGGCGGCGACCTTCCGCAGGACAACGTCTTCGCCGTGCCGGGGCGCCTGCTGAAGCCCGGCACCAACACCCTGGAGATACGCTCCTCCGCCAAGGCCGGCAGCATGCTCTGGCTCTACCGGATCACCCTGGACCCCGTCTGGGAGCGCGGCCGCTCCGAGCGTGCGCGGACCGCCGATGCCGCCCGGGACTCGGTCTTCGCCTACCGCACGGAGCTCCGCCCCGCCCACTCCTCCTCCGCCGCCTGGCAGGCGGCCCCGCGGCTGCTCTTCCACATCGACCGGGACGAGCACTCCCTGCCCGCCCAGCTCGGCTGGCGCGGCGAGGACGGCGCCGAGGCCGCCATCAGTTTCCAGTCCAGCATGTCCGACTTCCACGGCTGCTACCGCGCGGCGGACGGTACGGCGTACGAGTACCGGGGGCGGCTCACCGACCGCCGGCCGTTCTCGGACGACACCCGGAACCTCTCGGCGTCCCCCCTGCACCGCTTCCACACGGAGGAGGGGTGGGGCGGTCGCTGGCACACCTCCCACGAACTGCGGCTGCTGGTCGACGACGGCGGGGCGCCCGTCGAGCGGTTCACCTGGCGCGACCAGCGGGGCAACTCCGGGGTGGCCGTGCTGCACGCCGCCGCCGCCGAGGTCGAGGTGACCGACGTCGAGGCGAGCGACGAGTACGACGAAGGGGGCGAGGGGGCCGACAACCTCCTCGACGACGGGCGCGGCAAGTGGCTGACGTTCGAGGAGACCGCCCACCTCGACTTCACCCTCGCCCGCCCCACCGCCGTCGCCTCGTACTCCCTGGTGTCGGCGAACGACTTCGCCGAGCGCGACCCCCGCGACTGGACCCTCCTCGGCTCGCACGACGGCCGGACGTGGACGCCGCTGGACACGCGCAGCGGTGAGAAGTTCACCGAGCGGTTCCAGGCGCGGGAGTTCCACCTCCGTTCCCACACCCGGGCCTACCGCCACTACCGCCTCGACATCACCCGCAACTCCGGCGGGACCGAGGTCCAGCTCGCCCGGGTCCGGTTCGCGGAAGCGCCCACCGGGCAGGCGTTCACCGGCTACTACCAGCGCTGGAACGAGGGTCCCATCGGCTACCGCGGTACACCGGTCGCCGCCACGTCCGCCACCCTTCCCGCCGCTCCCCACGTCGCCTCGGAGCTCCAGGCCGCCGTCGCGAGCCTGTCCGAGACCGCCCAGACCCTCGCCGCCCTGGCCGCGCAACTCCGCAAGCACTGATTCTCGAGGGGCTCGCGGAGATACGTTCGGGGCGGACGGTTCGTCGGTCGGTGGTCGAGGGGGTCGGTCGGGATGGCGCGCTGGCGGGACGGGCACGGGGAGCTGACCGTCGTACGGGGGGACGGCGAGGGGGTGCCGGTGCGCGTCCCCCTGGAGATCGCCGCCTCCTACCGGGCCCGTACCAAAGGGCTGCTCGGGCGTGACTCCCTCGACGGGGCCCTGCTGCTCTCCCCCGCCAACAGCGTGCACACCTTCCGTATGCGCATGCCCATCGACGTCGCCTACCTCGACCGGCGGCTCCGGGTCATCGCCGTGCGCACCATGCCGCCGGGTCGGCTCGGTCTGCCCCGGCTCCGGGCACGGCACGTGCTCGAAGCCGAGGCCGGGGCGATGGAGGGGTGGGGGCTGCGGGCCGGGGCCCGGGTGGAGGTGGGCCTTTAGGGTGCCGCCGCCGGGCAGGAGGACACCCCCTCACCGACAGCGAAGAGGCCCTGCGCACACTCGTCCTGGATGATCGAAGCGGGTTCGGAAGGGAAGTGGAATCGTGTGGCCACGGGTGAACGGCATGCGGGCGCTGGAGCTCGGCACCATCGGTGAGATGCGGGAGCGGCTCAACGCCCTCGTCCTGGCCGGGAGGAAAACCGCCACCACCGGGCTGCTGGCCGAGTACGTCGAGGAGACGGAGGGCCTGGAGTTCGAGGGTGAGCGTCTGGCGCTTCTCGGGAACGACGGGGACTGCGTCGCCACGATCGAGATCACCGGCGTCGAGCTGACGTCCTTCGGCGGTGTCACGTGGGAGCACGCCACCGCCGAAGGAGAGGGTGACCGATCGCTGGACGAGTGGCGGACCGGACACAGGCGCTTCTGGGAGGACATCGGCACTCCGGTGGACGAGGACACGCCGCTGGTGTGCCTGCGGTTCCGCCTCAGCTCCCCGTGCGCGGGAACGTGATCTCGACCCTGCGGTTCTTCTTGCGGCCGGTCTCCGTGGAGTTGTCGGCGATCGGGTACTGCTCGCCGTAACCGCGCACCTCGTAGGTGATGTTCGCGTCGCTCAGCTCCCGGCCCAGGACGGCCTGTACGGCGTTGGCGCGCCTGCGGGACAGGACGTCGCCGTGCGCGGACGAGCCCAGGTTGTCGGTGAAGCCGAAGACGCGGACCTTCGTCGCGTTCTGCGTCTTGATCTCACCCGCGATCGTGGTGATACGGGCCTTCGCCTCCGCGCCGAGCTTCGCGCTGTCCTTGCCGAACAGCACCTCGGCCTGGAGCGCGAACGTCACGTCGGAGTTGGTGTCCTCGCGGCGCTCGTCGCCGCTCTTGTCCTCCACGATCTGCTTGATGTCCAGGACCTTGGGCTCGGTGAGGGTGGCGCCCTCCGGGAGCTTGAGGTCGGGATCGTTCGGGTCGACTTCGACGGGTGCGGACGCGGACGCCTCGGTTCCCGGTGGAACGCTGGGGCCGTCGTCCGCGTGGGCCGACGCCGCACCGTACAGGTTGGCGGTGACCATGACCGTGGCGGCCGAGAGGACCAGGGCGAGGCGAGGCGGTGTCGGGCGGATCGGGGTACGTGTCATGGCCGGCCTCACCCGGAGATCTTGATCGTGCCGCTGGAGAACGTCGGCATCTGGAGGCTCACGTCAGTCGTGTCGGCCGGCGGGGCAGGGAACTGCATGAATACAGGAAGGGCCTGACCTGCGTTGAGGGTGGTGAGGCCCGTCGTCGTCAGCGGGCGGCCGTCCGTGTCCCGCAGCACGTAATAGCGCTTCTTCCCCTTGGAATCCACAAGCGTCGCGCCGCCCAGTGATTGACCGTGCTTGACGACCTCGGTCTCATCCCCACTCGTCTGGGCGGGGATGGCCACTGATTCCGCGCCGTCGTTCTTGAGGTTCCCGCTCACGGTGACGAAGCCGCCGGAATCCCGTACGGCAGAGGTGATCTGAAGGAGCAGTCCGTCCGTACCTTTGAGTTCGGCCAGAGGGGTCTCCGCCTGCCCCTCCTGGGCACTCGGCTTGGAACCACTGTCCTTTGAGGCCGACGCCGATGGACTCGGCTTGTCGTCGTCGCCTCCACCGCCACAGCCCACGGCGCCGATGGCCAATCCGGCCGCAATGGCCAACGCGACCGTCCCCCTGCGGGCCTGCGCAGTGATCCGAATGCTCATCTCTCTGCTTCCTTCATCACTCGTCGTTCGCTTGTCAGTCGGCCAGGTGGACTTCGAACAGGTCCTCGGGCTCGGGGAGGAGTTCGACGGGCCCCTTCGGGTCCAGGTCCCATTCCTCGCCCTCGCAGGTGAGCAGCGGCAGTACGTCCTCTCCGGCGTCCTCGGACGGGAGCGGGAAAGTGCAGCGGGGTTCGATCACAGCGGTGGCGGTCGCGTTGGAGCGTCGGTTCTCCGTGCCGGGGACGACGGAGTCCCCGACGGTCTTGTTGGTCTCGACCTCGACCTTGTAGCCGAGGAGGCCCTCCGGGCCGCATCCGACCACGCTGGCGTCGTTCCGCGCGGCGAGCTCGTACGCCCGCCCGCAGGTGAGACCGATGCCGTCGACGTCGCCGTCGAAGATGGCCTGCCACTTCGCCGGGTCCAGCAAGTCCTGGACCCACCGTTCCGCGAGGGCGTCCCGCGTGTCCTGTGCCGCCGCGAGTGCCGCCGCGTCAGCAGCGGTCTGCGCGCCGTTCCGATTCGCCGCGGCCTGGCCGACCGCGAAGTACGCGAACGCGAGAAAGAGCAGGCCTCCCACCACCGTGATGTAGATGGGGAAGGCCTGCCCTGCGTCGCCGTACCGGCGGAATCGCCTCAAGGAGCGACCTTGGCGATCTGCGCGTTGATCTTGGTGAGGATGGTCTGGCCGATGCTGGTGCCGGTGATCGCGAGCACGATCAGCACGACCACCGCGATGATGCCCAGGTACTCGACCGCGGTCTGCCCCTTGTCGGCGTTGCGGCGCCGCATGGCCTCGACCGTCGTGTTCTTCCAGCCGTTGACGCGGACCTTGGTCGCGACGGCGGTCTTCATCATCAGGTCGCTCATGGTGTTCCCCTCCGGCTGACGCAACAGCGGCCTGCTTCGTGGGGCCGCTTTCGGCATCTGCAACGTACGGGCGGGAGCCTTGCCCGTCAGAGGGCCCCAGGGCCCAATCCCGGGCCCAGTCGCGGGCCCAGTTCCTCGTCCCCCTCGCCGTCACCGGAGGTCACCCCGTCCCTCGGCCCGAACCCGGTGCCGTGCCGAGCCACTTCGCCGCGGCCTCGGAACGGCTCGTGCTGTGGAGCTTCGCGAAGATGCGGTTGATGTGGTTCTTGACCGTCTTCTCGCTGATGAAGCACGTGGCGGCGATCTGCTGGTTGTTCATGCCGGATGCGATGAGGTCCATGATCTCCGCCTCCCTCGCGCTGAGTCGGTACCCCGACCTGTCGGGGGCGGCCGGGCGGCCACCCCTCCACCCAGACGACGATCGTGCCATATCCGGTTGCAATTGCGAAAGGTTTTCCGCAGAAGTAGGTGAAGGCGAGATGTGGGGTGGACCGAGTCCGTTTGTGGCGGAGTCAGTTGCGCGTGCAGTCCCCAGCCCCTCCGGTAGCGGACCGGACGGTCGCGGATCCTGACGTAGTTGCGAGAGCAACGCTCCGGCCGCCGTGGGGGTGAAGTGGGGCCTGCCCTCTCCGATGTCCCGGATCGCCGACACCAGTTGGTCCGCCGTGAACTCGCCGTGGACCAGGTAACCGCCCGCTCCCCTGCGCAGCGCCTCCTGGACGATCTCCGATTCCCTGCTGTACGTCAGCATCACCACGGGTGCGATCCGTACCAGGTACGGGAGCGCCGAGATGCCGTCCACGCCGGGCATGCGGACGTCCAGGAGGACCACGTCGGGACGGTGGGTGCGGGCCGCCTCGTAGGCCTCCCGGCCGTCGGCCGCCTCCGCCACCACCGTGATGTCCTCGCGTCCGGTGAGGAGGGCGGTCAGGCCGGCGCGGACCACCGGGTTGTCGTCGGCCACCACCACCCGGAGCGGGGCCGGGGGCGGGATGCTCGCGAAGGGGTTCGGTGGTGTCGTCACGGGGTGGCCTCCGTGGGGGTCGTCACGGCCGCCAGTGGCAGTTCCAGGCGGACTTCGGTGCCTTGCGTGTGCGCGCCCCGGCCTATGCGGATGCGGGCGCCGACCGAGGCCGCCCGCTCGACCATGCCGACGAGGCCGAAGTGGCCGGCGCGGCGGAGTTGTTCGAGATCGGTGCCGGGCGGGAGGCCGGTGCCGTCGTCGTACACGCTGATGCGGAGCAGGTCGCCGTGGACGCCGGCGTGGACGTCGACCCTGGTCGGTTTCCCGTGGCGGTGGGCGTTCTCCATGGCCTCCGAGGCGATGGTGAGGAGTTGGCGGGCCACGGCGGGCGGGACGGGCGGGACCGCGTGTTCGCCGGTGGGGCGGTAGGTCGCGGGGACGCCGGTGCGGGTGGTGAAGTCGCGGGTTCGGGCGGCCAGTTCCACCAGTACGTCCGTGCCCTGGCCGGGGTCCGACTCCCTGCGCAGGTCCGCCAGGAGTTCGCGGGACTCGGCGGCCGCTCTGCGGGCCGAGCGGGCCACCAGTTCCGCCTGTTGTCTCACCAGGGCCGGGTCCAGGTGCCGTGCGCCCGCCGTGCCGGCCAGGCCGTCCGCCGCCAGGGCCACTCCGTGGAGGGTCTTGGCCACCGAGTCGTGCATCTCGCGGGCCAGGCGGGCCCGTTCGGCGCTGACCGCTTCCGTGACGGCCAGGCGGGCCTGGACCGTCGTGAGGGCCCGGGTCGCCGTGCCCAGGCGGAGCATGAGGTTGCGGAGGCTGGAGCCGACCGCGCCCGCGATCACGCAGAGGCCGGGGAGGAGGAGTGACTCCGCCGGGTCCGTCCGCGGGTTGTCCAGGGCCGCGTGGACCAGGAGGAGGATCAGGCCCTGGAGGGAGGCGAAGACCGCCGCGCCGCGCCAGCCGTAGATCAGGCCCGCGAGGAGGGGGGTGCAGACGCTGACGTAGGCGAGGGTGGTGTCGGGGCCCGCCGAGATCAGGAGCAGGGCTCCGAAGAGGGTGTCCGCCGCGAGGAGGGTGGGATGGCGGAGGAGGAGGGGGCCGAAGCGTTCCCAGTCCCTGAAGAGGACGTAGGAGGCCATGAAGGTGGTCACCACCGCCATGCCGACGAGGCGGGTGCTCCAGCCGGGGGCGGCGTTGAGGAGGGCGGAGGGGGCCGCCAGCGCGATCATCGCCAGGCGGAAACCGAATGCCTGCCGGCACAGGGCTTGGAGGGCGTTGATCTGGATCTGGACATCCGGGCGCGGTGCGGGGTGCGTCCGGCCTTCGGCCGGATGGGGGTCCCCACCCGCACCACCGGTGCGGCTTTCGTCGTCGGGTGCGGGTGGCCCCGGCGGGGGGCCGGCACCGTCGGCGGCTGACGCTCCGTGGTCCTGCGGGGGCCGAGCGGCCTCCGCGGCTGACGCCCCGTACCTCTGCGAGGGCCCAGCCGCCTCGGCTGACACTCCAAGCCCCCGCGAGGGCTGAGCGGCCTCGACGGCTGACACCCCACGGCCATGTGAAGCCCCAGCCGCCTCGGCTGACACTCCAAGCCCCCGCGAGGGCCCACCCGCCTCCGCACCCTGCGGTTCGGGCAGCCGTTGCTGTGTGCCCCCCGCCGGTTCCCAGCCCGGCGGCAGTGCCGGGGTCACCGAGGTCACCGGGATGTCGGGGGCGCCCGTCCGCGCGTGGGGCGGGAGGACCGTGCCCGCCGGCGGGGTGGTGATCTCCGACGGTCTGGCCGCCCGGCGGAACAGCCCCGTGCGTTCCCTGGTCGTCGTCATCGCACCCCGCCCCCTGCCCTACTCGCCCGTGACCGCGCCGAAGTCGATGCCGGAGCCGAGGATCAGGCCGGCGCCGAGGAGGATCATCGTGGCCGGGACCATGAACGTGGTGATCATCATGGTGGCCTTCGGGACCGCGCGGGCCGCCTTGCGGCGGGCGTTCTGGGAATCCGTACGGCGCATGTCCTTCGCCAGGGACACCAGCGTGTCCACGATCGGCGCCCCCAGTTCCTCGCCCTGCTGCAACGCCGTGACGAACATCGCCACCTGCTCCGAGTCGTTGCGGCGGCGCAGTTCCGCGAACGCCTGCCTGCGGCTCATGCCCAGGTCCATCTGACGCAGGGTGATGCGCAGTTCGTCCGCCCACGGGCCCTCGTACTTCGACGACACCCGGTCCAGGGCCTGCCGGAAGCCCAGGCCCGCGCTCACCACCACCGCCAGCACGTCCAGGAAGTCCGGCAGCGTCCGCTCGATGACGTCCCTGCGGACGCGGATCGCCGACCAGATGCCGACCTCCGTCCAGAACGCGCCGAAGGCCAGGAGCAGCAGGGCCATGAAGAGCTGGCCGCGCATCAGGAACACCAGGAAGCCCAGCCCGCCGAGCGCCCCGTACACCGCGCGGCGGGCGGCGTAGCGGTCGATGGTCAGGCCGCCGGGGTTGCCCGCCAGGTCGATCTTGCGGCGGTACCTGGCGACCTGCTTGGGGCCCATGAGGCGCAGCACGGCGGGGGCGTAGCGCATGCCCATGCGGTCGACGAGGGAGTCGACCGCGCCCGTGCGGGTGGAGCCGACCTCCAGGGCCAGGGCCAGGTCGCTGGGGAGTTTCGCGTCCGCCCGGTACATGCGGACGCCGGCGAAGGCGCCGTAGACGGCGAGGCCCATCAGGAGGGCCAGCAGAAGTGCCATGTCGGTCGGCCTCCTCGCCGCTCAGACGTCGATGCGGGACAGGCGGCGGATGAGGACGAAGCCGATGGCGTACAGGCCGAACGCGACGACCACCGCGGCCTGTCCGACCGGGGAGCCGGTCATGCGCTCCAGGGCCCCGTCCTTCACCCCGTTCATCAGGAACAGCGAGCCGACGCCGAGCACGGGGACGGCGTACGACGTCATGCTGACCTGGGAGAGCTGCGTACGGACCTCCCGCCGGGTCTCCTTCCTCTCCTCCAGCGTCTCGGTCAGGTTCCGCAGGGCGCTCACCACCTGGCCGCCCGCCCGGTTGGACAGCACCAGGGTGGTGACCAGGACGACCAGCTCGCGGGACGGGAGGCGTTCGGCGAGCTCGCCGAGGGCGTCGTCCATCGACGCGCCCACCGCCAACTGGTTGGCGACCTTCGACAGTTCCTCTCCCGCCGGGGCCTCCAGCTCCTCCGCCGCCATGCCGACGGCCGTACGGAGGGCGAGGCCGGCCTGGGTGGCGTTGGCGAGGATGCGGGCCAGTTCCGGGAGCTGGTTGATGAACTTCTCGATGCGTTTCTGCCGCTGCCAGTTGAGGAACTGCAACGCCGCCCAGACGCCGAGCAGACCGGCGAGGGGACCGAAGAAGGGGGCGAGGGTCGCCTGTCCGATGAGCCAGAGGCCGGCGACCGTGGCGAGCATGCAGACGAAGAACTCGCCGGGGGTGACGTCCAGGCCGGTGGCCGTCAGGCGCAGTTCGAGCTTCCTGCCGAACCTGGTGCGGCGCAGGCGGCGGTCCAGGGTGGGGAAGTGGCGCCGGCGGCCGGTGACGGGGATCTGGCCGGTGGCCGACAGCCGGTCCACCAGCGCCTGCCGCTGTGCCCTGCCGGTGGTGTACGACCGCACGCCGACGACCGCGAGGACGCAGGCCAGCAGCGTGATGCCGGTGGTCAGCGTGATCAGGTTCTGCAGATCCATGGGGACGGTTCCTACCTGGCTTCTCGGGTGGCGAGCTGGTCGTAGGACTGGGCGATGCCGAACGCCTGGGGGACGGGCTGACTCGCCATGTAGAGGCGGTCGGCGGTGCGGCGCGGGAGGGGGTGGTGCTCGTAGGCGCCGTGGACGCGGCCGTCGGCGGTCATGGGCTGTGCGTGGAAGCGGGCGACCGTGGTCAGCCGGTACGGCTCCGATCCGTGGCTCTCCAGCAGGGCGACCTCGGTGATGCGGCGGGCGCCGTCGGCGAAGCGGGTGAGCTGGACGATGACGTCGACGGCGCTGTTGATCTGGTCGTGGAGCGCGACGAACGGGATCTCCACGTCCGACATGGAGGCGAGGGTCTGGAGCCGCATCAGCGCGTCCTCGGCGCTGTTGGCGTGGACCGTGGCGAGGGAGCCGTCGTGGCCGGTCGACATCGCCTGGAGCATGTCCAGCGACTCGCCGCCGCGGACCTCGCCGACGACGATGCGGTCGGGGCGCATGCGGAGTGAGTTGCGGACCAGGTCGCGGATGGTGACCTGTCCCTTGCCCTCGACGTTCGGTGGGCGGGACTCCAGGCGGATGACGTGCGGCTGCTGGAGCTGGAGCTCGGCGGAGTCCTCGATGGTGATGATGCGTTCGCCCTCGGGGATCAGGCCGGAGAGGGCGTTCAGGAGGGTCGTCTTACCGGTGCCCGTCGCGCCGGACACGATGACGTTGAAGCGGGCCTGCACCAGGCCGGCCAGCAGGTACACCATGTGGTCGTCCAGCGAACCGAGGCCGATCAGTTCCTGGAGGGTGAAGGAGCGGGGGAAGCGGCGGATGGTGAGGGTGGCGCCGGTCAGGGAGAGCGGC
Organism: Streptomyces sp. 13-12-16; assembly: GCF_002114215.1. Classification (GTDB taxonomy): domain Bacteria; phylum Actinomycetota; class Actinomycetes; order Streptomycetales; family Streptomycetaceae; genus Streptomyces. The sequence goes on from NZ_NCTE01001271.1 coordinate 11,867, forward strand.
GGGATGATGACGTTGACGCGCTCGCCGGAGGGGAGGCGGGCGTCGACCATGGGGTTCGACTCGTCGACGCGGCGGTTGACGGTGGAGACGATGCGTTCGATCGTCTGCATGAGCTGGTCGTTGGAGGCGAAGCGGAGCGGGAGTTGTTCGACGCGGCCGCCGCGCTCGACGAAGACGGCGTCCGGGCCGTTCACCATGATCTCGGTGATGGACGCGTCCTCCAGCAGGGGTTCGAGGATGCCGAGGCCCAGTGCCTCGTCGACGACCCGGCGGATCAGCTGGGAGCGTTCGACGGTCGACAGGACCGGGCCCTCGCGGCTGATGATGTGGCCGAGGACGCGTTCCAGCCGGGCCCGGCGCTCGGCCGCCGCCAGCGCACTCATCTCCGCGAGGTCGATCTCCTCCAGGAGCTTGGCGCGGTAGGAGGCGACCAGGTGGCCGTCCTCGCCCCGCCCGGCCGTCTCCTCGGGGGAGTTGATGCGTGCCCGCAGGCTCATGGGTCGCTCGCTCCTCAGTGGTCTCGCGGCATCGTGGCGGACTTTCGGGCGGGGCCGAAGTCCCATCCCGGCACGATCGAGGGGATGTCGACCGTGGCGGTGACGGTGACCTCGTCGCCTCCCGGATAGCCCTCGCAGGAGGTGCCGTCGGCGAGCCAGTCGCTGACGGCGGCCCTGCAGGTGTGGCCGTACGCCTCGCCCAGTGACGCGCTGCGCGCCGCCGCGCGGGCCGCCGTGCCGGCCTGCTGGGCGGTGTAGGCGACCAGGCCGAGCTGTACGGCGGCCATGGCGACGACGAGCAGGACCGGGAGGAAGCCGAGGTATTCGACGGCGACCTGGCCGCGGTCGCGGAGCCGGTGTACGTACTGCCGGTACGGCATGTCAGTCCGTCTCCTCCTCGACCGCGCCCGCGTGTCCCTCCACGTCGAGGGGGAGGGAGATGGTGCCGGGGAAGAGGAGGGGGACGTTCAGCTTCACGTCGGCGGTGACGAGGCCGCCCGAGGTCGTGCAGTTCACGGTCGCTCCCTCCGCCCACGCTCCCGACAGCTTGTCCAGCCCGGCCGCCCGGCAGGCGCCCTGGCGCGCGCCCGGTGCCGCCGCCGTGCCCGCCCGTACGGCCTCGTCCGCAGCATTCCCCGCGAGCGTGAACGCGTACCCCACCAGTACGAGCTGCCACAGCACCACCAGCGTCACGAGGATCGTGGGGGTCATGCCGAGGAACTCGATGGTCACCTGGCCCCGGTCGCGGCCGCGCGCGGGTAATGCCGCTTTCATGGTCGTCCCCCTCCGTCCCTGCGCCGCCGGAAGCTCACCGACCCCCGGTCACCGCGCGGCCTGCCGCCCTTGTGGGCGCCCTCGGCTGCCTTGACCAGGCCGAGTTCGCCGGCCAGGCCCCACAGGGCCTGCTTGACCGTGCTCTTGTTCTCCAGTTCGTGGACGCGGCCGGCGTCCACGACGGCCTGGAGGTCCTTGAAGTGGGCGGGGATCACGGTGGCCGCGACCGCGGTGCCGGTGATCTTCCGGATGAGCGGGGGCTGGATCTCCGTGGACCGGGTGTGCCGGTTGACGACCACGGTGGTCTCCTCGGCCTTGCGGATCTGCAGCCGGTCCCACATCCGCACCGCCCGCTTGGCGCCCCGTACGGCGATCACGTCGGGGGTGGTGACCAGCAGGGCCGTGTCGGCCATCTCCACCGCCGCCGCGCCGGCGCCGCCGAGCTGGGCGCCGCAGTCGATGACGACGACCTCGTAGCGGGAGCGCAGGGCGCTGACGATCTGGCGGGTGGCGCGGTCGGTGACGTCCTCGCCGCGTTCGCCCTCGCCGGGGGCGAGCAGCAGGGCGAGGCCGGTGTCGTGACGGAAGACGGCGTCGGCGAGGACGCGCGGGGAGATGTCGCCCACGGCGGCGAGGTCGACGACGGAGCGGCGGAACTGGACGTCCAGGTAGGCGGCGACGTCGCCGGTCTGGAGGTCCATGTCGACGAGGGCGGTGGTGCGGCCGGAGGCCTGGGCGGCGAGGGCGAGCTGGACGGCGGTCAGGGTCGTGCCGACGCCGCCCTTGGCGCCGCTGACGGTGACGACGGTGCCGCCGACGCCGGTGAACACGTCGCCGCCGGAGCCGAGGTGGCGCCGTACGCCGGCGGACCACTGGGCGACGGCCTGGACGCGGCTGGCGAGTTCCTCGTAGCCGAGCGGGAGGGCGACCAGGCCGCGGGCGCCGTAGTCCATGGCGGCCTGGAAGAGGCCGGGGCTCGCGTCGGAGGTGACGAGGATGACGCCGACGGCGGGGAAGCGCAGGGCGACTTCGCGGATCAGCTCCAGGGCGGGGACGGGGCCGATCCGCTCGTGCACGACCACGACCTCGGGCAGTTCGTCGACGGACTCGGCGGCCAGGCGGGCGAGGGTGTCGACGAGCTGGGTGGAGTCGGCCACCGGGGCCACCGGCTCGGCGTCCGGGAGCTGGCTGAGCAGTGTGGTGAGGGACCGGACCGCGTCCGCGTCGCCGACTGCCGGCAGGATCCTCGTGGGCATGCGGGCCTCTCACTTGTCCTTCGCGAGTTCGTACGTCCGCTGCGAGTCCGGGACGGTGCTGTCGGTTCCGGGTGCGACCAGCGCGAGGCGGACCCGCCGGGCGAACGACTCGGCGTAGGTGATGCGCTGGGCGTCGACGGCGGACAGCGCGAAGGTGATCGGGACGGCGTCGGTGGGCTCCCGGCCGCGGTCGTTCTCGTCGGGCTGGAGGGCGGTGAGTTTGCCGACGTCGAGGACCTTGGCGTTGGTCACGATGATCCTGGACTGGTCGGGGTCGCCCTCGCGCTCGCCCTCGAAGGTGGCGTAGACGTTGACCGAGGAGCCCGGTGTGATCTTGCCGGCGACGCCGGTCGCCGCGTCGATCATGATGGCGACCTCCTGCTGTCCCGGCTGCAGGGCGGGCTGGTCCACGATCATGTCGCTCTGCAGCAGGGAGCCCTCCCGCAGATCGGTCACGGCGATCTTGCCCCGGATCTCGTCCAGGTCGGTGACGGCGTTCTTCGACAGCCACCGCTCGGGCATCTCGATCTTCTCGAACTGGCCCGTGCCGAGGGGGGTGTAGGGCGCCACGTTCGTCTTCAGCCGGTAGGCGGTGACCTCGGGGCCGACCTTGGACTCCACGTCGCTGATGACGGAGAGCACGCCGGCGAACGCGCCGAGGGCGCACAGGACCGACAGGAGCAGGAGTATCACGCCGCGGCGCTGACGGGAGTTCATGAACCGTGCAACCTCATCGGGGATATCGGTCGAGCGGGATCGGGCGGGGGTCGGGGCGGGGCGTGCGGTGGGCGGACAGCGGTCGAACGGGGTCAGGTGCGGCCCCGGGTGAGGGCCGGCGTGCCCTCGGGGGCGGGTGGTACGGCGGAGCAGAACACGCACCGGTCACCGATGACGTCGATGCCGCACCAGTGGCAGACGCCGCGCCGTACGGAGGTGACGAGCTGGTACAGGACGGACAGGTCGGGCAGGTAGGTGCAGAACTCGACGACCTTGCCGGTCCCCCACCAGTCGGGGGACTCGGCGGGGAGCGGTGTCTCGCGCAGGCCCTGGACCTTCCAGGAGGGGGCCAGGGTGGTGGTGACCCAGTCGGACTGGAGCTGGCCCTTGGCGACGAGCATCCAGGTGCCGAACTCGGGTCCGTCGAGGGAGGCTTCGGGGCCGAGGCGGACGAGTTGCGGCTGCGGGTGGGCGAGCACGGCGAACTGACTGCCGGGCATCCAGGACTTGGCGTGCTGCTTCAGGTCGACGGGGACGCGGTCGAGGCGGGCGACGGAGCCGAGCAGGGCCCCGGAGTGGATGTAGTGGACCAGCAGCCGGCCGGCGGAGGCGAGGACGCCGGGGCTGAGGTCGCAGGAGGCGAGCTGCCGTAACTGGCGGGCCAGGACGGCCAGTCCGAGCGGCGGCAGATCGGGGCGGAAGAGGGCTATCCGGTCGCTCTCCAGCAGGGAGCGCAGGGTGTGCAGGCGCCGCTGGACGGCGGTGGGGGTGGCCCGGGAGCAGACGACGATGACGTGCCCGTGGTGCTCGATGATCAACTGAAGCTCGGTCAGGACCTGTTCGAGCGGGCGGGTGTCGATGTCCCGCAGCACCACGGCGGGCAGGGTTCGTTCGTCCTGGGCCGGCAGCGCCATGTCGGCACCGGTCACGGCAATGGCAGTTGGCACGCGCGACTCCCCGTTCTCCCCAGGCCCCTCGGCCCACCGGGCGTTACTCCGGTGCACTCCGGTGACTTCACTGCGTGACTACGTCAGCACTGTATCCGCGGGTCTGTGGCCGGAGAACAGCGTTTGAGCAGCCGAACGGCAACTACCGGTGCACAAGGTGCTCCAAAACGGGGCACGTTGAGCATCTCGCCGGTCCCGATCGGGCCCCGCAGGTGTGGATCCGGTGCACCGCCTTGACGCCGGGCGCCGCCCTGGGGTCGGTTCACTGGTCGATTCTGGTCTGGACCTATTGACAACTGGATTGGTCTGGACCACCTTGTGCTGCACACGGTGGCCACCGTCGTTCGCACTTCCTCCCCTCCCCACCCTTCTCCCCCACCGGAGGCTCCAGTGAACCGCGCACCAGGAACGCCCGTTCGCAGCAGACGTCTCTGGGCCGGAGCCTTCGTCTCCGCCCTCGCCCTCGCCCTTCCCCTCGCCGGCGCGGGCCAGGCGTCCGCGGCGGACGTCAACAACGCCAAGAACGCCGGCTTCGAGGCGGGCCTGAGCAACTGGACCTGTTCGGCGAACAGCGGCACGACCGTCTCCTCCCCGGTGCACGGCGGTACGGCCGCCCTCAAGGCCACGCCCGCCGGGCAGGACAACGCCCGCTGTTCCCAGACGGTCGCGGTGAAGCCCGACTCCACGTACAGGCTGAGCGGGTGGGTGCAGGGCGGGTACGCCTACCTGGGCGTGACCGGCACCGGAACGACGGACGTGTCCACCTGGACCCCGGACTCCGGCAGCTGGAAGCAGTTGTCGACCAGCTTCTCCACCGGTTCCTCCACCACCTCGGTGACGGTCTACACCCACGGCTGGTACGGCCAGGCCGCCTACCACGTGGACGACCTGTCGGTGTTCGGCCCCGACGGGGGCGGCGGCGGTGAGGAGGAGCCCCGGGTCCCGGGCACGCCGGGTGGTCTCGGCGTCTCCGGCACGACGTCCTCGTCGGTGTCGCTGGCCTGGAACGCGGTGCCGGGGGCGACCGGGTACACCGTCTACCGCGACGGTACGAAGGTGACGGCCGTGTCGGGCACGTCGGCGACGGTGACCGGCCTCGCGGCCGACACCTCGTACTCCTTCCAGGTCGCCGCGGCCAACGCGGCGGGCGAGTCGCCGAAGTCGGCGGCGGTGACCGCCCGCACGAAGCAGAAGGACGACGGGGGCGGAAGCGGTGACCTGCCCAGGCACGCCGTGACCGGCTACTGGCAGAACTTCAACAACGGCGCGGCGGTGCAGCGCCTCTCGGACGTCCAGAACGCCTACGACATCATCGCGGTCGCCTTCGCGGACGCGACCGGCACGCCGGGCGCCGTCACCTTCAACCTGGACTCGGCGGGCCTGAACGGCTACACCGTCGACCAGTTCAAGGCGGACGTCCGGGCCAAGCAGGCGGCCGGGAAGAAGGTCATCATCTCGGTCGGCGGCGAGAAGGGCACCGTCTCGGTGAACGACTCCGCCTCCGCGACGAACTTCGCGAACTCGGTGTACGCGCTGATGCAGGAGTACGGCTTCGACGGCGTCGACATCGACCTGGAGAACGGCCTCAACCCGACCTACATGACGCAGGCGCTGCGGTCGCTGTCGGCGAAGGCGGGCCCGGACATGATCCTGACGATGGCGCCGCAGACCATCGACATGCAGTCGACGTCCGGCTCGTACTTCCGTACCGCGCTGAACGTGAAGGACATCCTCACGGTCGTCAACATGCAGTACTACAACAGCGGTTCCATGCTGGGCTGTGACGGCAAGGTCTACAGCCAGGGCTCGGTGGACTTCCTGACCGCGCTCGCCTGCATCCAGCTGGAGGGCGGTCTCGACCCGTCCCAGGTCGGCCTGGGCCTGCCCGCCTCGACGCGGGGCGCGGGCAGCGGCTACGTCTCCCCGTCGATCGTGAACAACGCCCTGGACTGCCTCACCAAGGGCACCAACTGCGGCTCCTTCAAGCCGTCGAGGACCTACCCGAGCCTGCGGGGCGCGATGACCTGGTCCACGAACTGGGACGCCACGGCAGGAAACGCCTGGTCCAACGCGGTGGGACCGCACGTCCACGCGCTTCCGTAACCGGCCCCGCGCGGACGGACACCGCCCCCGCCACCGCCCCCGCTCACGTGGTCGTGAGCGGGGGCGGTGGCACGAGGCGCTAGAAGAACTCCGACCACGGCTGGTCCCAGACCTGCTTGACGCACAGGACCAGGAACAGCAGGCCCGCGACGGCGAGCATGGCGTTGCTGAGGAGGCCGTTGCGCCATTCGCGGGGCGTGCGGGAGGAGTTGAGGAGCCAGAGCAGGGTGAGGGCGAGGAAGGGCATGAAGGCGGCGCCCAGGACGCCGTAGATGATGATCAGGCGGAAGGGCTCGTCCTGGAAGAGCAGGATCATGGGCGGGAAGGTGAGCCAGAGCAGGTAGGCGCGGAAGGCCCAGGAGCGTTCGCGGCGCCCGGAGGCCAGCTCGTCGCCCCGCGCCTCGCGCTCACCGCGCTGCCGGGCCAGGAAGTCGGCGAACATCAGGCTCACGCCGTGCCAGACACCGATCAGGGAGGTGAAGGAGGTGGCGAAGAAGCCGATCAGGAAGAGCTTGCCGGTGGCCGTGCCGTACTCCTCCTCCAGAATGTCGCCGAGCTGCATCAGGCCCTTGTCGCCGCTCGCGATCGCGATGTTCGCCGAGTGCAGCAGCTCGGCGCCGACGAGGAGCATCGCGATGACGAAGACGCCGGTGGTGGCGTAGGCGACCCGGTTGTCCAGGCGCATCACCTTCATCCAGCCGGTGTTCGTCCAGCCCTTGGCGTTGACCCAGTAGCCGTACGCGGCCAGCGTGATGGTGCCGCCGACGCCACCGATCAGACCGAGGGTGTTGAGGACCGAGTCCTTCTCGTCCGGGAGGACCGGGAGGAGGCCGGCGAAGGCGTCGCCGAGGTTCGGGGTGACGCGGACCGCCAGGTAGACGGTGACGACGAACATGACGCCCACCAGGACCGTCATGACCTTCTCGAAGACGCTGTACTTGTTGAACCAGACGAAGACCAGGCCCACCAGGCCGCAGGCGATGCCCCACCATTCGAGGTCCATCACGTCCGGGAAGAGCGCTTGCAACGGCAGGGCGCTCGACGACATCGCCGCCGCGCCGTAGACGAAGCCCCAGATCACGGCGTAGACCGCGAAGAACCAGGTCGTCCAGCGGCCGAGGCTCGCCCAGCCGTCGAAGAGGGTGCGCCCGGTGGACAGGTGCCACCGGCCGCACGCCTCCGCGAGGGAGATCTTCACCAGGCAGCCGATGATCGCGGCCCACAGCAGGGTGTAGCCGAAGTTGCTGCCCGCGATGAGGGTGGCCACGAGGTCGCCGGCGCCCACCCCCGTGGCCGCGACGACGATGCCGGGCCCGATGTGGCGCCAGATGGACTTGCGGGGAGCGTGGTCGCCCCCGAGTGGTACGCCGGTGTCTCTGATGTTGCCCGTGGTGTCCGCCATGGGGGTCAAGAAAGCCCATGGCCGCCGGTCGGACAAGAGGGCGTGCGGGGATCCTCACAGGATGCACCTGGTCGAGCGATCGACCGGAAACCGTACCTTGACCCGTGCATGTCATTCCGTGACGATGTCGGCACCGCACCACGCACGTCGCCATGAACAACCCCACCTCCCACAAGGAGACTTCATGCGACTCCGCTCACGCGGCAGGCGTTCCGCCGCGCTCGCCGCCCTGCTCGCCCTCGCCCTCGCGGCGCCACTGCCGTGGACCGCGACCGAGGCCGACGCCGACGGCGCGGCCCGGCCGGCTCCCTCGGCCGACGACATCCGCCAGTACGAAATCCACCTGCACACGTCTCCCGTGACCCGTACGGCGATCCAGCGCTCCGGCGTCACCGTGGACGAGGCCGACGAGGAGACGGTGGTCGTCTCCGGGCGCGCGGACCAGGTCCGGACGCTGCGTCGACAGGGTTACGAGGTCACGCCGTTGGGCGCGGCCCCGGACCGTTCGTCCGCCGCCGACGACCTGCGCCTGTTCGACTTCCCCTCGGCCGACTCCCGCTACCACAACTACGCCGAGATGAACGCGGAGATCGACCAGCGGCTGGCCGCTTACCCGGGCATCATGAGCAAGCGGGTGATCGGCAAGTCCTACCAGGGCCGGGACATCGTCGCCGTCAAGATCAGCGACAACGTGGCGACCGACGAGAGCGAACCCGAGGTCCTGTTCACCCACCACCAGCACGCCCGCGAGCACCTGACCGTCGAGATGGCCCTGTACCTGCTGCGCGAGCTCGGCGCGGGGTACGGCAGCGACTCCCGGATCACCAGCATGGTCAACGGCCGGGAGATCTGGATCGTCCCCGACCTCAACCCGGACGGCGGCGAGTACGACATCGCCTCCGGCTCCTACCGCTCCTGGCGCAAGAACCGCCAGCCGAACTCCGGTTCGACGTACGTCGGCACCGACCTCAACCGCAACTGGGACCACCGCTGGGGCTGCTGCGGCGGCTCCTCGGGCTCCAAGTCCTCCGATACGTACCGGGGGTCCGCCCCGGAGTCCGCGCCCGAGGTGAAGGTCGTGGCGGACTTCGTGCGCAGCCGGGTCGTCGGCGGGGTGCAGCAGATCAAGGCCGGCGTCGACTTCCACACCTACAGCGAGCTGGTGCTGTGGCCGTTCGGCTACACCTACTCCGACACCACGACCGGCATGACGGCCGACGACCACGCCGCGTTCAAGGCGGTCGGCCAGAAGATGGCGGCCAGCAACGGCTACACGCCCCAGCAGTCCAGCGACCTCTACATCACGGACGGGTCGATCGACGACTACCTGTGGGGCGTGCACAAGATCTTCGGCTACACCTTCGAGATGTACCCGGGTTCCAGCTCCGGAGGCGGGTTCTACCCGCCCGACGAGGTCATCGAGCGGGAGACGTCCCGCAACCGGGACGCCGTCCTGCAACTCCTGGAGAACGCGGACTGCATGTACCGCTCCATCGGCAAGGCGGCGCAGTACTGCGGCTGAGCCGCCGGACGCGCGCTACTTGCCGTCAGCGGCGGTCCCCTCGGCTTCCGTGGTCTTCAGGACATCCGCGGTTTCCGCGGTTTCCGCGGCTTCGGGGGCTTCGGTGGTCTCGGTGGTTTCGGAGGCATCATCGTCCTCGGGCTCGTCGGCGTCCTCGGGCTTGTCGGCATCCTCCTCGAAGTACGCGTCCAGGACCGCGTCCAGAGCGGTGTCCCACTCGGCGAAACGGCTCCTGGACGGCGCCTCGACCTCCAAGGGGTACCAGCGGCTGTCAGGGGTGTGGACGGTGAGCGTCCAGCGCTTGCCGAAGCGGGCGGTCTCCGTCTCCACCGCGCCGATCTCGTCCCAGCGGAACTCGCACTCCTGGTCGTCCAGGCGCAGTCGTACCCCCCTGTGGTCGGCGACGACCCGGGCGCGACGGTCGGACGCCTCGAAGACGGGGCCGTCGGGGACCGCCGGCTCCTCGGGCGCGGAGTCCTCCTCCGCCTCCGGGGCCGGCTCCGGAGTCGTGTCCCCCTCCGGGGCCGTGTCCTCCGGTTCCTCCGGCTTCGCCTTCGCGTCCTCCTCCCGGCCGGACGCGGGCGAGGTGAGCCCGGGGATGAATGCCGGGTCGAATCCGGCGCCTTCCAGGGGCTGGCTGCTCGAACCTATGCGCTGCTCCACACCGCAGGAGTATGGTCGACGAACCTGTGCCGGACACAGCCAGCCCCCAACTTCGTTATAAGACGCCTACACGGGCACCACGGCTCACACGACGAGACTGAGCGCGGCGGCGACCACGAAACCGGCCACGGACAGCACGCTCTCCAGCACCGTCCACGTCTTGAGCGTGTCCCGCTCGCTGATGCCGAAGTACTTGGCGACCATCCAGAAGCCGCCGTCGTTGACGTGCGAGGCGAAGATCGAGCCCGCCGAGATGGCCATGATGACCAGCGCGACGAACGCCTGCGAGTGGTCGCCCTCGGCCAGCAGCGGGGCCACGATGCCCGCCGTCGTCACGATCGCCACCGTCGCCGAGCCCTGCGCGACCCGCAGCACCACGGAGATCAGGTAGGAGAGGACGATCACCGGCAGGCCGACGTCGTTGAAGGTGTCCGAGAGGGCCTGGGCGACCCCGCTGGCCTTGAGGACGGCGCCGAAGACGCCGCCCGCGCCGACCACCAGCAGGATGTTGCCGACCGGCTTGAGGGAGGACGTGGAGACGGTCTCCAGCGACTTGCGGGACCAGCCGCGCCGGATGCCCAGCAGGTAGTACGCGAGGAACAGGGCGAGGGTGAGCGCCACGAACGGGTGGCCGAAGAACTCGATGACCGAGCGGAGGGTGGAGGGGTCCAGCCCGATCGAGGAGAAGGTGGCCGCGAGGATCAGGACGAGCGGCGTACCGATGATGCCGAGGACCGTGCCGAGCGGCACCGGCGCCTCCCGCGGTTCGACCCCGGAGGCGCGCTGCTCGGCGACGACGGCGTCCTTGGCCTCCTGGGCGGCCTCGACCATGTCCTGCGGTACGGCGACGAAGATGCGCTTGCCGATCCAGGCGGAGTAGACCCAGGCGGCGGCGACGGCCGGCAGACCGCAGACGACGCCCATGAGGATGACCCAGCCGAGGTCGACGTGGAGCAGCCCGGCGGCGGCCACCGGGCCCGGGTGCGGGGGCAGGAAGGCGTGGGTGACCGAGAGACCCGCGAGGAGGGGGAGGCAGTAGAGCAGGATCGACTTGCCGGAGCGCTTGGCGGCGGCGTACACGATCGGCGCGAGGACGAAGATGCCGACGTCGAAGAAGACCGGGATGCCGAAGATCAGACCGGTGAGGCCCATCGCGAGCGGGGCCCGCTTCTCGCCGAACAGGCCGAGCAGCCGGCCCGCCAGGACCTCCGCGCCGCCGCTGACTTCGAGGATCGCGCCGAGCATGGTGCCCAGGCCGATGATGATCGCGACATGGCCGAGGATGCCGCCCATCCCCGATTCGATGGTGGACACCGCGTCCGAACGCTGGACCGTGCCGAAGAGTTCGGTGACCGACAGACCCGCCATCAGGCCGACGGCTATGGAGACGGCGAGCAGCGCGACGAACGGCTGGAGCCGGACCTTGATGATCAGGAAGAGGAGCAGCGCGATGCCGATGGCCGCGACGGTCAGCAGACCCGCCGTGCCGTCGAGGAGGAGGAGCAGTCCTCCGGTGTGCGGTGGTGTCTCCGCCGGTGCGGAGGCGGCGAGCTGGAGGGACGGATGGGACATGCGGGGGTCCTCTGGCTAAGTGCACGGTGCTTTCGGGCAGGGGGGATCGCGGCACGGCGTCCCAGGGGGTACGGGACGCCGTGCCGTGACGACGTACGGCGGTGAGGGGGGAGGGGAGGGCGCGGGTCAGCCGAGGACGGCGAGCGCGTCGATCTCGATGAGGAGGCCGGCCGGGAGACCGACGTAGACGGTCGTGCGGGCGGCGGGCGGCTGGGTGAGGCCCTGCTCCTCGAAGTAGGCGTTGTAGATCCCGTTCATCTCCGCGAAGTGGTCCACGTCGGTGAGGTAGACGCGGATCATCATCACGTCGTCCCAGCTCGCGCCGCCCTCTTCGAGGATCGCCTTGACGTTGGCGAGGGTCTGGAGGGTCTGCTCGCGCAGGGTGGGGCCGGCGGGGGTGGGGGCCTTGCCCTCCTCGTGCGGGAGGAAGCCGACCTGGCCGGCGACCTGGAGGATGTTGCCCTTGCGGACGCCGTGGGAGAACTTGGCGGGCGGGGTGGTGTGGGTGGCGGGGGTGAGCGCGGTCTTCTCGGTCATGCGGGGGTGTCCTTCACTGGGGTTCTGCCGGAGTACTCGCCGCTGATCGCGTCCGCCGTACGGCGCACCAGCGGGAGCAGGGTGAGGAGTTCGTCGGCGGTGACGACGACGTTCGGCGCGGAGACCGACATCGCGGCGACCACCTTGCCGTCGGCGCCGCGGATCGGCGCGGCGACGCAGTTGATGGACTCCTCGTGGCCGCCGAGGTCGGTGGCCCAGCCCTGTTCGCGCACCTTGGCCAGTTCCTGGAGGAACGCGGTGGCGTTGGGTGTCGAACGGGGCGTGTACATGGGGTAGTCGAGCTTCTCCGCGAGGGGGCGGCGCTCGTGTTCGGGCAGGTCGGCGAGGAGGAGCTTGGCGACGGCCGCGACGGTGATGGCGACGGGTTTGCCGATGCGCGAGTACATGCGGACCGGGTAGCGGCTCTCGACCTTGTCGATGTAGAGGACCTCGTTCTCCTCGTACACGGCGAGGTGGACGGTGTGTCCGCACTGCTCGTTGAGGCGTACGAGGTGGGCGTGGGCGATCTCGCGGACGTCGAGGTTCTCCATCGCCTCCTGGGCGAGGGCGAAGAGGCGGGCGCCGAGCCGGTAGCGCTGGTCGGACTGGCGGTAGACCAGGCCGTGCTCGTGGAGGGTGCGCAGGAGGCGGAGGGCGGTGGATTTGTGCACGCCCAGGCGGTCGGCGACCTGGCCGAGGTCGGCGGGGCCCTCCGCGAGCAGGGGGAGGATGCTCAGGGCGCGGTCTACGGTCTGGCTCATGGGGTTCGTGCCTCCTTCTCGGCCCTTCCGTCTTCATCGGCTCGTGTCCAGCCGGGGCCGAGTCGCAGTCTCCCCCACGCGGTGTCGTCCAGGGCGACCAGGCGGTCGGCGAGGGCGCGCGGCGGGGGTGGGGCGAGGTCGCCGGGGGTGGTGAGGGTGGCGGCGGCGGTGAGGTGGCCGTGGCGCAGGCGGTCCCGTACGGGGAGGTCCCGGAGGGTGGCGGAGAGGAACCCCGCGGCGAAGGCGTCGCCTGCGCCGACGGCGGCGACGACGTCGACCTTCAGGGCGGGCACGAAGGTCGCGGTGCCGGTGGCGTCCTCGCACAGGAGGTCGTCGGTGTCCTTGTCGAGGGCGACCGCCCCGCCCCTGCCCTGCTTGACGACCACGATCTCCGGTTCGGGCAGCGCCTCCCGTACCGCGCGTGCACCATGCAGCCCCCACGCCTCGCGCGCCTCGTCGTCGCCGACGAAGACGATGTCCGCACCGCGCGCCAGTTCCAGCAGCACCTCCGGGCCGTGTGCGTCGCGCCACAGGGCCGGGCGGTGGTTGACGTCGAAGGAGATCAGGGGGCGGTCGGGGCGGGGGGCGGTCAGCTCGCGCATCAGGGCCAGGCAGTCGGCGGAGAGGGCCGCCGTGATGCCGGACAGGTGCAGGACGCGTCCGGCGCGTACGGCGTCCAGGTCGATGTCGGCGACCGTCATCGCGGAGGCCGCCGAGCCCGCGCGGTAGTACGCGACCTCGTGGGCGTCGGTGGAGCGGTCGCCGGCCGTGCGGAAGTAGATGCCGGTGGGGCGGGCCGGGTCGCGGCGGACGTGCGACACGTCGACGCCGTATCCGCCGATCGTCTCGACGAGGTGGTCGCCGAAGCCGTCGGCGCCGACCCGGCTGATCCACCGGGTGGTGTGGCCCGCCGCCGCGAGCACGCACGCCACGTTCGACTCCGCGCCGCCGATGCCCCGGTCGAAGGACGGCACGTCGGCGAGGCGGCCCGGCCGGGAGGGCAGGAACGTCACCATGGACTCGCCGAGCGCGACAACGTCCACGGCGTGACTCCTTCTCTTCTGCGGGTGGGGCGGTCTCCGTTGACCGCACGTGGCCGAGATGTTAGACAGCGGTAAGCGATATACGCAACGAGTGTTGCAAGAAATGCAACACTGCTGATCAGGGAGGTTCCGATGGTCCTCGACGCTCTCGCCCGCCTCACCGAGGAACGGGTCGACCACCGCTTCAAGGGCCTCCCGCCGGACGCCGAGGGGCTGACCGTCGGCGAGCTGGCCGCGCAGCGCCGCAACCTCTTCACCGACGGCTTCACCACGCCCGTGCTCGCGCTCTCCGCCGAGCGCCTGGAGCACAACCTGAAGCTGATGGAGACGTACGCGGCCCGGCACGGGCTCGCCTTCGCGCCGCACGGCAAGACCTCCATGGCCCCGCAGCTCTTCCGGCGGCAGATCGAGCACGGGGCGTGGGGCATCACGCTGGCCGTCCCGCACCAGGTGCGGGTGGCGCGGGCGTACGGGGTCCGGCGGGTCTTCCTCGCCAACGAGCTGGTGGACGCGGCGGCCCTGCGGTGGATCGCGGCCGAGCTGGACGCCGACCCCCGGTTCCGCTTCGTCTGCTACGTCGACTCCGTGCGCGGCGTCGAGCTGATGGACGCGGCCCTTTCCGGTGCTTCCCGTCCCATGGACGTGGTCGTCGAGCTCGCCGCCGGTGAGGGTGCGCGCACCGGTGTGCGGACGGAGGCGGAGTGTGCCGCCGTCGCCGATGCCGTGGCGGGCGCGCGGTCGCTGCGGCTGGCCGGGGTCGCCGGGTACGAGGGCGAGGTGCCGCGGGCGGACCCGGAGCGGGTGCGTGCCTGGCTGCGGCGGCTGGTGGCGCTCGCCGTGGACTTCGACAAGGCGGGGCGGTTCGCGGGGGTCGACGAGATCG
>NZ_NCTE01001272.1 GCF_002114215.1 Streptomyces sp. 13-12-16
ACCCACCGTCGCCGAACTGGCGCGGCGCACGGCCCGTTCCGACGCCGCCGCCCGGCCCGCGCTCACGGCCGGGGAGCGCCCCGCCGAGCTGCCGCTGTCCCACGCCCAGCAGCGGCTGTGGGTCGTCCAGCAGATCGAGTGCGCCTCCGCCGCGTACAACTTCCCGCTGGTGACGCGGGTGCGCGGACCGCTCGACCATGAGGCGTGGCGCGCCGCCCTCGCCGATGTGACGGCCCGCCACGAGGCCCTGCGCACCCTCTTCGCCGAACGGGACGGCCGGGTGTTCCAGCGCGTGCTGCCCGCCGACGAGGCCCACCCGCCGGTGGAGCACGTCCGGGCCGCCGAGGCCGAGGTGCCCGCCGTCGTGGCCGCCGCGGTACGCCGGCCGTTCGACCTCGCCCGCGAACTGCCCCTGCGCGCCACCCTCGTGGAGATCACCCCCGAGGACCACGTCGTCGTGCTGCTGCTGCACCACATCACCACCGACGAATGGTCGGACCGCCCCTTCCTGCGCGACCTGGCCACCGCCTACCGCGCCCGCCTCGCGGGCACCGCCCCCGCGTGGCGGCCGCTGCCCGTCCAGTACGCCGACTACGCCCTCTGGCAGCAGCGGCTGCTCGGTGACCCGTCCGACCCCGGCAGCCAGGCCGCCCGTCAACTGGCTTACTGGCGCGCCACATTGGCGGGAGCACCCGAGGAACTCGACCTGCCCGCCGACCGGCCGCGTCCCGCGCGTCCCGCGTTCTCCGGGGCCGCACTCGACATCGAGTTCGACACCGCCGTCCACGAAGGGCTCGGCCGGCTCGCCCGGTCCACCGGCACCAGCATGTTCATGGTCGTCCACGCGGCCGTCGCCACCCTGCTCCACCGCATGGGCGCCGGAACGGACATCCCGCTCGGCGCGCCCATCGCGGGCCGCGGCGACCAGGCACTGGACGACCTCGTCGGCTTCTTCGTCAACACCCTCGTCCTACGGGCCGACCTCGGCGGCGACCCCGGCTTCACCGAGCTGCTCGCCCGGATCCGCGCGACCGACCTGGCCGCGTTCTCGCACGCGGACGTGCCGTTCGAGGCGGTGGTGGAGGCGGTCAACCCGGCCCGGTCGCTCGCCCGCAACCCGCTGTTCCAGGTGATGGTCGGCCACCACGTCCGTACCGGTGACGCGCTCGAGCTGCCCGGCCTGAGCGCCGAGTACCTGCCGTTCCCGGTGGAATCGGCCAAGTTCGACCTCGTGTTCAGCTTCACCGAGCGGCAGCGGACCGACCACGACCCGGGGTCGCTCCGCTGCCGTCTGGAGTACGCCACCGAGCTGTTCGACCACGGGAGTGCCGAGCGGATCGGCGAACGGCTGCGCAGGCTCACCGCCGCCGTCGTCGCCGCGCCCGAACAGCCCGTCTCCCGGGCGGAGATCCTCTCCGCCGAGGAACGCCACCAGGTCCTGGAGCGCTTCAACGACACCGGACGGGACGTCGAGGAGGCGTCCCTGCCCGCCCTCTTCGCCCGGCGGCTCGCCGAGCGGCCCGACGCGGTCGCCGTCGTCGAGCGCTCCCGCCCGGTGACGTACGCACGGCTCGACGCACGGGCCGACCGCATCGCACGGCTCCTCGCCGCGCACGGCGTGGGCACCGAGAGCGTGGTCGGGGTGGCCGTACCCCGCTCGACCGACATGATCGCGACCGTGCTCGCCGCGCTGAAGCTGGGCGCCGCCTTCCTGCCGCTGGACCTGGCACACCCGGGCGACCGCCTCACCTACATGATCGAGGACTCGGGCGCCGCCCTCGTCGTCGGCAGCGAACCGGTGGCCGGCAAGATCCCCGAGGTGCCGGGCGTCCCCGTGGTGCTGCTCGACGCCCCCGCGACCGTGACCGCACTGGACCGCCTGCCGGACACCCCCCTGGACGCCCGCCCGGTCGCGCTGGACCAGGCCGCGTACGTCATCTACACCTCCGGTTCGACGGGCCGGCCCAAGGGCGTCGTCGTCTCCCACGAGGGCGTCTCCAGCCTGGTCGCCACCGCCGTCGACCGCATGGACCTGCGCCCCGACAGCAGGGTGCTCCAGTTCGCCTCCATCGGCTTCGACGTGTTCGTCTTCGAACTGGCCATGGCCCTGTGCCACGGCGGCCGGCTCGTACTGGTCCCCGACGAGGCACGGGTCGCCGGAGAGGCGCTCACCGACTTCCTCGCGGACCAGCGCGTCACCCACATGATCCTGCCGCCGTCCCTGGTCTCCGCCCTGCCGCCCGGCTGCGCCCTGCCCGAGGGGTCGACCGTCCTGGTCGGCACCGAGACGGTCCCGCCGGACCTGTTCGAACGCTTCGGCACCACCGCCCACCTGATCTGCGCCTACGGGCTCACCGAGGCGACCGTCAACTCCACCCTGTGGCCCTCCCGCGCACACGGATCGCGCACGCCCGGCCGGGTCCCCATCGGCCGCCCCGACCCCAACACCCGCTGCTACGTCCTGGACGAACACCTCCGCCCGGTCCCGCCCGGCGTGGCGGGGGAGCTGTACGTCGCCGGGCGCGGTCTCGCCCGCGGCTACCTCGGCAGGCCCGCGCTCACCTCCGAGCGGTTCGTCGCCGACCCGTTCGGACCGCCCGGCGGCCGCATGTACCGCACGGGCGACCGCGCCCGCTGGCGGGCGGACGGCAACCTCGACTTCCTCGGCCGGGTGGACACCCAGGTGAAGATCCGCGGGTTCCGCATCGAGCTCGGCGAGATCGAGGCGGCCCTCACCGGCCACCCGGCGGTCGGCCAGGCGGCCGTGACCGCCGACCGCGACGGCGACATCGTGCGCCTCGTCGGTTACGCCGTGCCCGACGGCGGCGCGGACCTCGACCCGCGGGCGCTGCGCGCCCATGTCGCCGGACTGCTGCCCGAGTACATGGTCCCGGCCCTCGTCGTACCGCTGGACGGCCCGCTGCCGCTGACCCCCAACGGCAAACTGGACCGCAGGGCGCTGCCCGCGCCGGACTGGTCCTCCATGACCGGCGACGCCCACCCCGCCACCCGGACGCAGGTCCGGCTGGCCGGGCTGTTCCGCGAGATCCTCCGGCTGGACGACGTCGGCGTCCACGACGACTTCTTCGCGCTGGGCGGCCATTCGATGGCCGCGATGCGGCTGCTGGGCCGGATCCGCACCGAGTTCGGCACGGAACTGGGCGTCCGGGACGTCTTCGACGCACTGACCGTCGCCGGCCTCGCCACCGTGCTCGACGGGGCGGCCACCGCCCGCCCCGCGCCGCGCCCGGCCGGGGACGGAGCGGAGGTGGACCCCGGCCGGCCGGTCGCGCCGG
>NZ_NCTE01001273.1 GCF_002114215.1 Streptomyces sp. 13-12-16
CGGTCGCCGCGGCTCCCGCCGCCGGGGCCGCGGGTGCCGCGTCCGGCGGTACGAGGATGTCCTGCGGGACGAGCATCAGGACGCCCGTGCCGCCGCGGGCCGAGGGCCGGTAGGAGACCCGCAGCCCGTACCGCCGGGCCAGCCGGCCGACCACGGCGAGGCCGAGCCGGGTGCCGGTGAGGCCCCCGAGTCCGGCGGACTCGCCGGAGACCGCGCGCTCGGCGCGGCGCAGCTGCGTCTCGCCCATGACGAGCCCGCTGTCCTCGACGGAGACGATGACGCCGGCCGGCACCTCCTCGACGTACACGTGGACCTCGGCGGTCGGCGGCGAGAAGTTCGCGGCGTTGTCGAGCAGTTCGGCGAGCGCGTGCATCACGCCCTCGGCGGCGTGCCCGGCGACCGCGGTGTCGCTGGCGGAGTGGACCCGGACGCGCTGGTAGCCGCTGATCCGGCCCATGGCGCCGCGCAGGATGGACTCCATGGCGATGGGCCGGGCCCAGCGGCGGCCGGAGCGGGCGCCGGTGAGGACGGCGACGGAGTCGGCGAGCCGGCCCGCCTGCGCGGTGCGGTGGTCGAGGTGGAGCAGGTCGGCGAGGACCTCCTCGTCGTGGTGCTTCTCCTCCATCGCGCGCAGGTCGGCGAGCATGCCGGTGG
>NZ_NCTE01000131.1 GCF_002114215.1 Streptomyces sp. 13-12-16
GCGCTCCGTTCCCGGGCGGCCTGGCTTCGGGGCTCCTGGACCTGGACGGCGTGCCTGCGCGGTGCTTGGGCCCGGACAGCCCGCCGGTGCGCTTGGGCCTGGTGACGATGGCCGTGCGCCGTCCGGCCCCGGGGCGCGTGGCCGGCAGGGGCCTCGGTCAGGGAGCCGTGGTCGAGCGGCGACTGACCGTGTGGGACGGGACCGTGCGTGATTCGCCCCTGGGGCGCGCCGCTGTCGGGCATCTCGGTCCGGGAGCCGTGGCTCGTCGGCGGCTGCCCCTCGGGGACGCGGCCGTGCGCCGTCCGGCCCCGGGGCGCGTGGCCGGCAGGGGCCTCGGTCAGGGAGCCGTGGTCGAGCGGCGACTGAGCGTGTGGGTCCTGGCTGGATGTGGCACGGCCGGGGGACACGTCGCTGTCGGGTGTCCCGGTCCGGGGGCCGTGGCCCGGTGGTGGCTGGTCGTGCGGGACGTGGCTGGGCGTCGTCCGGGGCAGGTGGCTGTGGGGTGGCCCGGGCTGGGGATCGTGGTCGGCGGGCGGCCGGCCGTGCGGGCCGGGAACGTGGGGGGTGAGCATTCACCACGGCTATCAGCGTGCGCGCGTGGTGTGGTGACGGCGCGCTTTCGGCCCACCCGATCGGGTAATCACACCGCCGCTCGGACGCTTCACGCCTCGGTCAGGCGTCCGATGCCTGCCGCTGGGCCCGGCTCACGTCGTACACACCGGCCACGTTGCGCATCGCGCGCATGAGGGTGGGCAGGTGGGCGGCGTCCGGCAGTTGCACGGTGTAGGTGTGCCGCACCTGCTGGCGGTCCGGGGGTTCGACGGTCGCGGAGACGATCTCGGCGCCTTCGAGGGCCATGGCCTCGGTGAGGTCCGCGAGCAGATGCGGACGGACGAAGGACTCCGCGACCAGCGTGACCCGGCACTCGGCGCCCTCCCCCCAGCGCACGCCGACCTCCGCGCGCCCCGCGCTCTTCATGCGCGCCACCCCGGCGCACTCCACCCGGTGCACGGTGACCGCTCCCCCGCGCACGGCGAAGCCGGTCACCTCGTCGGGCGGTACGGGCGTACAGCAGCCGGCGAGCCGTACGGTCGCGCCGGCCCGGTCGACCAGGACCTGGGCGGCGGTGGGACGACCGGGGGCCGGGGCGTCCGGAGCCGGTGACGGGCCGAGGTCGTCGGTGAGGGGCCGGGCGGCCTCCTCCGGTACGGCCCCGGACGCCTCGTCCTGTGCGGGGTGGGCGGTCAGCCACCGCTGGATGGCGATCCTCGCGGCGGGGGTGTGGGCGTGCTCCAGCCACTCCCTGGAGGGCTCGGAGGCCGCGTCCTGGCCCATCAGCAACTGAACGGTGTCGCCGTCCTTGAGGACGGTGCTCAATGTCGCCAGACGGCCGTTGACCCTGGCCCCGATGCACGCGTGGGCGTCCTCGCCGTACTGCGCGTAGGCGGCGTCCACGCAGGTCGCCCCCTCGGGCAGGCCCAGTGTGCCTCCGTCGGGGCGGAACACGGTGATCTCACGGTCCTGGGCGAGGTCCTCGCGCAGGGTGGACCAGAAGGTGTCGGGGTCGGGCGCGGCCCGCTGCCAGTCGAGCAGCCGGGAGAGCCAGCCGGGCCGGGTGGGGTCGACGCGTTCGCCGTCGCTCGCGGACTGCTCCTCCGGCGGTGCGGCGTAGGGGTTGCCGAGGGCGACGACGCCGGCCTCGGCGACCTTGTGCATCTGGTGGGTGCGGATGAGGACCTCGACGACCTGTCCGTCCGTACCGGCCACGGCGGTGTGCAGCGACTGGTACAGGTTGAACTTCGGTACGGCGATGAAGTCCTTGAACTCCGAGACCACGGGCGTCATGCAGGTGTGGAGCTCACCCAGGACGCCGTAGCAGTCGGCGTCCTCGTTCACCAGCACCAGCAGACGGCCGAAGTCGGCGCCGCGCAGTGCACCGCGTCTGCGGGACACGCGGTGCACGGAGACGAAGTGGCGCGGGCGGATGAGGACTTCGGCGGTGATGTCGGCCTCGCGGAGCACCTTGCGCACGTCGTCGGCGACTTCGGCGAGCGGGTCGTCCGCGCGGGCGGCGTTGCGGACGATCAGCTCACGCGTGTGCTCGTACTCCTCGGGGTGGAGGATCGCGAAGACCAGGTCCTCCAGTTCCGTCTTGAGCGCCTGGACGCCGAGCCGTTCGGCGAGCGGGATCAGGACGTCACGTGTCACCTTGGCGATGCGTTCCTGTTTCTCGGGACGCATCACGCCGAGGGTGCGCATGTTGTGCAGCCGGTCGGCGAGTTTGATCGACATCACGCGGACGTCGTTGCCGGTGGCGACGAGCATCTTGCGGAAGGTCTCGGGCTCGGCGGCGGCGCCGTAGTCGACCTTCTCCAGTTTGGTGACGCCGTCGACGAGGTAGCGGACCTCCTCGCCGAACTGTTCGCCCACCTGATCCAGGGTCACCTCCGTGTCCTCGACGGTGTCGTGGAGCAGGGAGGCGGTCAACGTCGTTGTCTCGGCGCCGAGTTCGGCGAGGATCAGGGTCACCGCGAGCGGGTGCGTGATGTACGGCTCGCCGCTCTTGCGCATCTGGCCGCGGTGAGAGGACTCGGCCAACAGGTAGGCGCGACGGAGGGGTTCGAGATCGGCGTCGGGATGGTGGGCGCGGTGGGCGTCGACCACGTGTCCGATGGCGTCGGGCAGCCGGTCGCGGGCGGCGGGACCGAGCAGCGCGGCACGGCCCAGCCGGCGCAGGTCGAGCCGGGGGCGGGACTTCCTGCGCGCCCCCGTGGGCGTGACGTGACCAGATGTCACAGGGCCTGGGGTCGCAGGGTTCACGGCCTCCGCGTTCATGGGCACCTCCGGCTGCGTGGACCGGCGGACGGCATGCCCCAGGGCGGACTCGGGCTCGGGAGACGGCGTTCGCCCCCGTCCGGGCCGGTGCTTGATGCTACCGAGCCGGACCCCCTCGGACTGACCGCCTCCGGCCGAGCGTGAAACGGATCACCCCATCGAGGGAAGGTCGACCTGAGGTCCTTTTCACGCCATCGGGCCGGGGGTGTTCCATGATCTTGAAGGCGATCACCCTTCCGGCCCTGCGGATACCTCCATCAGGCGGGCCGGAAGCTGCGATACCGAGCCGGCGCCCCGGTCAGCGCAGAGCGTTCTCCAGCCACTCGGGCTCGATCACGCCCTCGGCGACGATCACCGCCGGACCGGT
>NZ_NCTE01001274.1 GCF_002114215.1 Streptomyces sp. 13-12-16
GGCGGGCAGGGGTGTCCGCCGGGTGCGGGTGCTCGTCCGGGGCGTGTTCCGGCAGCCGTTACGGAATGCGGGCAATCAGGCCGTAACCCCTGGTCCGCACCTGAACGGACCAGGGGTTTTCGGTATCCGAACACGCGTCCTTTAGTGCGACCTTGTCCTCATTTGTCGACGAGCCTGTAACAGGGGTTCGGAGACGGCTCGGAGGCGGGAAATTGCCGGGCATGAACCACAACACCCCGCTCTCCCCCCGCCCCCTGCACCACCTCTCCACCAGTGCCGGACGCCGGGTGCTGACCCACGCACAACTGCGCGCCCACGGCGTCTCGGCCGCGAAGGCGAGCGAGCAGTGCCGCCCCGGCGGGCCCTGGCTGCAACTGCTCCCGGGCGTCGTCCTGCTCCACCCCGGCCCGCCGACCAGCGAGGAGCGGCTGCACGCGGTGCTGATGTACGCGGCACGGGAGCGGACCGTGGGCGTCCCCGTCCAGCCCGGTACGGAGAGCCCTCCCGCGTCCTCCTACGGGGAGGCGATGATCACCGGTCTGGCCGCGCTGACCCTGCACGGCTTCCCGTCCGCTCCCCCGCTGCCGTCCCTGGAGGCCTTCGACGTCCTGGTCCCGCGGCTGCGCCGGCTGCGCTCGACGGGCTGCGTCCGGATCGTCCGCACCCCCGAGCTGCCCGTCCCGGAGCAGGTCACGGGCCTGCCGGTGGCCCCGGTCCCGCGCGCGCTGGCCGACGCCGTGGCCGGCCTCCAGGACGCGGGCACGGTGCGCGGGCTGCTCACGGAGGCGGTGCGCG
>NZ_NCTE01001275.1 GCF_002114215.1 Streptomyces sp. 13-12-16
CCGCCCGCGAGCGGTCCGCCCCCGCCGGGCGCGGCCGTCCCGCCTGGCGCTACCGGGCCCGCCCGCCGCAGGAGTCCCCCGCGCGGGAGTACGCGGGACTCGCCGCCGTACTGGCCGCGCGGATCGCCCGTACCAGCGCCGATCCACGCGGGGACGCCCTCGCCGCGGGCGAGGACTGGGGGCGGGTCCTGACCGACGGGCAGGAGCCGTCGGCGGACCCGAGGGAGGCACGGGAACGGCTGCTGGGCCTCCTCGGGGAGATCGGCTTCGCCCCGGAGGCCGACGCGGAGGCGCGCGAAGTCCGGCTGCCGCGCTGCCCCTTCGTCGAGACGGCCCGCGAGCATCCCGGCGTCATCTGCGGCGTCCACGAAGGACTGGCCCGGGCCGCCCTCGGCGCCCTGGGCGAGGACTCCCAGGAGATCGAACTGCTCCCCTTCGCCGAACCGGGCGCCTGCCGCCTCCACCTGGACACGAACCCCGCACCTGACGCCGATCCTGCGCCGGGCGCCGCTCCTGTGCCGGGTGCCGGGACTCCGTCGGATGCCGGTCCTGCGCCGGATGCCGGGGCGCCGTCGGGCGCTGGTCCTGTATCGGACAGCGGTCCTGTACCGGATGCCGGTCCCGTGCCGGAGACCGGTCCTGTGTCGGGCGCCGGTCCCGTGCCGGACACCGGCCCCGCGCCGGGCGCCGCCCCCGCGCGGCAGAGCGGCGTCGAGGCCGGGGAGACCCCGTGACCCCC
>NZ_NCTE01001276.1 GCF_002114215.1 Streptomyces sp. 13-12-16
GGGCGAGGGCCCTCGGGCCGGGCAGCGGGGACGTCAGCCGGTCGTGGAAGGCGCGGGGCCACAAGCGGCGTTCGGCGAGCGGGCGGGATGCGGCCGGTGGCGGGTGCGGGACGGGCGGGCCGTCGGCCATCCGGGGACGGCCGTCATCGGGGCGCCGCGTCATCGGGGGCCTCCCGTCGCCGGGCGCCGTCACGGAGTTCGCCGAAGACCGCTGTCAGCCGGGTCAACGCGCTTCGCACCTGCGGCAGTTCCACGGGCGCGGGTGAACCCAGGCCTTCCGCGCGCAGTTCGGCGGTGTCGCCCAGCAGCGGGGCGGTGGACAGCCGTACGCGCGGTGCTTCGAGGTCGTCGCCGAAGCGGTGGCCGCCCGGTGCGGGCATGCCGAGCCGGGTGGTGAGGAAGTCCTCCAGCTCTTGGGCGTCACCGATGCCGTGCGCGCGGAGCGCGGGGGCCAGGGGGGTGAGGTCGACGTACAGGTGCCGGCCGCAGCAGGGGGGCCGGGCGAGGGCGCCCGCGGCGACGACGGCGTGGTGCGCGGCGGCGGCCACGCGCGCGTGCAGGCGTACGGCG
>NZ_NCTE01001277.1:0-355 GCF_002114215.1 Streptomyces sp. 13-12-16
CGCCGAGGAGAGGGGCCCGCGCGTCGTCGGCTACTGGGCCGAACAGGACGTCGCCAAGGCGAAGGAGCTGGGTGCGATCGGCGCCGCGGGCGACCTGTTCGCCGACGGCGCCCTCGGCTCGCACACCGCGTGCCTGCACGAGCCGTACGCCGACGCCGCCCACACCGGCACCGCCCACCTGGACGTCGCAGCCGTGGCCGCCCATGTCGTCGCCTGCACCGAGGCGGGCCTCCAGGCCGGCTTCCACGCCATCGGCGACGCCGCCGTGAGCACCGTCGTCGACGGCATGCGGGCCGCCGCCGGCACACTCGGCCTCGCCCGCGTCCGTGCCGCCCGGCACCGCGTCGAGCACGCC
>NZ_NCTE01001277.1:515-8101 GCF_002114215.1 Streptomyces sp. 13-12-16
ACCCCCGAGACCGTCGCCGCCTTCGCCGAGCTCGGCCTGACCGCCTCCGTCCAGCCCGCCTTCGACGCGCTGTGGGGCGGTGAGGACGGCATGTACGCGCGGCGCCTGGGAGCAGAGCGGGCCCGCACCCTCAACCCCTTCGCGGCGCTGCTGCGCGCCGGCGTCCCGCTCGCCTTCGGCTCCGACAGTCCGGTCACCCCCCTCGACCCCTGGGGCACGGTCCGGGCCGCCGCCTTCCACCGCACACCGGAGCACCGCGTCTCCGTGCGCGCCGCGTTCACCGCGCACACGCGCGGCGGCTGGCGGGCGGTCGGACGCGACGACGCGGGCGTCCTGGTGCCCGGCGCCCCCGCCGACTACGCCCTCTGGCACACCGGTGAACTCGTCGTCCAGGCACCCGACGACCGGGTGGCGCGCTGGTCCACCGACCCCCGCTCCGGTACCCCCGGCCTGCCCGACCTCGCCCCCGGCCGTGACCTGCCGGTCTGTCTGCGGACCGTGGTCGGCGGACGCACGGTGTTCGTACGGCCGGGCGAGTGATCCACGCGGGCGGCGCGGTGACGATCATGTGCCGCGCCCCTCTCCCGCGACCTGCGCGTCCTCCTCGCTGACCAGGCGTTCGAACCGCATCGCGCAGGTCGGGCGACTGTTGACAGGCGGCCGCGGAGGGCCGGTAGGTTCGGCCGGGTCCACCACCGGACACCCGGCCGGAGAACGTCCGGTCACCCGTGCCGGCACCGCTGGGTCAGGGACGGTGTGCCGCACCGGGGCACCGTCACTGGGAACCAGGCCCAGCGGCGGCGCGGTACCGAGGGACGTGCCGACCGGCCGGGGAGGTGCGACCCCCGGGTGGGGCCCGGGCGCTCAGTAGACAACGGCTCCAGGTCGATCCGCAGCCGGCGGGTCCCGGGCCGGCCCGAAGGGCGCCGGGCCCCATCCGCTGTTCCCCGCCCTCTTCGGCATGCCCAAAAAGTGTGTTCCTACCCGATCTTCGGTAAACGACACCACCATATGAACGTCCCGTCACGTCGGCGCGGGCCGTGCCCACTATGGTGGGACCCTGCGCACAGGACATGAAGGGGCAGTAGTGAACGACGGCGACGGGACCCTCGCGGCAGGATCCCAGGAGCGGAACTTCGGCCCGCTCGGCAGAGCTCTGGTGATCATCCCGACCTACAACGAGGCGGAGAACATCAAGGCGATCGTCGGCCGGGTGCGCGAGGCCGTTCCCGAGGCGCACGTTCTCGTGGCCGACGACAACAGCCCCGACGGCACGGGCAAGCTCGCCGACGAACTGGCCGCCGGGGACGACCACGTCCAGGTGCTGCACCGCAAGGGCAAGGAGGGCCTGGGCGCGGCCTATCTCGCGGGTTTCCGCTGGGGCATGGAACACGGCTACGGCGTACTGGTCGAGATGGACGCCGACGGCTCCCACCAGCCCGAGGAACTGCCCCGTCTGCTGACCGCCCTCAAGGGCGCCGACCTGGTGCTCGGTTCGCGCTGGGTGCCCGGCGGCCGGGTGGTGAACTGGCCGAAGTCCCGTGAGGTCATCTCGCGCGGGGGCAGCCTCTACTCGCGCGTGGCGCTCGACCTGCCGCTGCGCGACATCACCGGCGGCTTCCGCGCCTTCCGCCGCGAGACGCTGGAGGGCCTGGGCCTCGAGGACGTGGCCTCCCAGGGGTACTGCTTCCAGGTCGACCTGGCCCGCCGTGCCGTGAAGGCCGGCTACCACGTCGTCGAGGTGCCCATCACGTTCGTCGAGCGCGAACTCGGCGACTCCAAGATGAGCCGCGACATCCTCGTCGAGGCGCTGTGGCGGGTCACGGCGTGGGGCGTGGGGGAGAGGGTCGGCAAGGTCCTCGGACGCGGCGACGACAAGCAGCGGGCCGAGCCGGACGTCAAGCAGCCCGAGCCGGACGTCAAGCGGTCGGAACCGTAGGCGTACGGCCGTCTGTTCATCCCGGTGGTCCCGGTGGTCCCGCTTATCCCGCGCTGAGCCGGGCCCAGGCACACTGGGAGCATGACGACTGGCGCTCAGACCCCGTATCCCGCCCGGCCCCGGCGCTCCCGGCTGCGCACCTTCCTGCCGCTGGGTGTCGCCGCATGGCTCGTGCTGGAGACCTGGCTGCTCACCGTGGTCGCCGGGGCGTCGAACGGACTGGTGGTCCTCCTGATCCTGGTGGCCGGCCTCGTCCTCGGCTCGGCCGTCATCAAACGGGCCGGCCGGCGGGCCTTCAAGAACCTGACCGAGACGCTGCAACAGCAGCAGGGCGGGATGCTGTCCGAGGCCCGGCCGAACAGCAACAGCGAGGGCAACGGCCTGACGATGCTGGGTGGCCTGCTCCTGATCATCCCCGGCGTGATCTCGGACGCGGTGGGGCTGCTCCTGCTGGTGCCGCCGGTGCAGAAGGCCGTGAGCCGTCACGCCGAGCGGACCTTCGAGCGCAAGCTCCGTGAGGCCGCGCAGGGCTCTCTCGGGGACGCCTTCCAGCAGGCCCGTATGCGCCGGCCCGACGGCAAGGTCGTCCAGGGCGAGGTCGTCCGGGACGAACCCGGAGGCGCTCCGGAGGGCACCCCGCAGGGACCGCGCCCGCCGCTCACCCGCTGAGGGCGGCCGGGCCCGCACACACAGGACCGCGGGCGCCGTACGAGACGTACGGCGCCCGCGGTCCTGTGCCGCTGTGCGTTTGTGGCTTCGCCCAGGTCCCCGGCGGGATCAAGCCGACTTTCGGCTGTCCCTGGGGTGAACCGCGATGTTCATCGCACCGGAGCGCAGAACGGCGAGACGCTCCTCGAGGACCTCTTCGAGTTCCTCTCGGGTACGCCGCTCCATCAGCATGTCCCAATGCGTACGCGCGGGCTTGGCCTTCTTCTCCTCGGGGCCGTCGCCGTCCACCAGGAGTGCCTGGGCACCACAGACCTTGCACTCCCACTCCGGCGGGATCTCCGCCTCGACCGAGAAGGGCATCTCGAAGCGGTGCCCCTTCTCGCATGCGTACTCCACGGCCTGGCGCGGGGCCAGGTCGATGCCGCGGTCCGTCTCGTAGCTGGTCACCACGAGGCGCGTGCCGCGAAGAGCTCGCTCACTCATGAATCGTGCCTCCCGGGCTTGTCGCCCACAGGACAGGTGTCGCTGTCGTCGTCATCCGGTCAACGTCCGGGCGGCGGTAAAGATTCCCGTCCGGAGTTCCGATCCGGGTCATGCGTCGCCGTCGTAGCCGCAGCCTTGTCAACCAGTGCAGTACCCCCCGACGTCCGGTTTGTCACATCTACAAGGAGAAGCGACTCAGCGTTCGGCATCTTTGACGCGCAGTAACGGTACGCCTGGCAGGCCAAACGCGTACACTACAGCCCTTTCGCGCCCAGCGCTAAATCCGTTCGGGGACCGGGTTGCCCGCTTCGGTGATCGCCCGCCGCACCGGCACCCGCGCGAGCAGCGCGAATCCCAGGACGAAGAAGCCCACCAGGGAGATGATCGCGTCCCGGTAGCTGCCCGTCAGCTGGTAGGTGAGACCGAACAGCAGCGGCCCGAGCCAGCTCGTCCCGCGGTCGCTCACCTCGTACGCGGAGAAGTACTCGGCCTCCTTGCCGGGCGGTACGAGATGGGAGAAGAGCGAGCGGGACAGCGCCTGGCTGCCGCCGAGCACCAGGCCGATTCCGGCCGCCAGCACGAAGAACCACACGGGGGCCCCGGCGGGCAGGAAGTACCCGGCTGCCAGGGTCAGGGTCCAGGCGACCAGGGAGCCGAGGATCGCGCGCTTCGCGCCGTACCGCCGGGCCAGCCGGCCCAGCGCCAGCGCGCCCGCCACCGCCAGCACCTGGACCAGCAGCACGGCCGTGATGAGCGTCGACTGTCCGAGCCCCAGCTCCTTGGAGCCGTACACCGAGGCCTGGGTGATCACCGTCTGGATGCCGTCGTTGTAGACCAGGTACGCCAGCAGGAATCCCAGCGTCAGCGGGTGCCGGCGCATGTCGCGGACGGTCGCCGCGAGTTGCCGGAAGCCCGGCAGGGCCGCCTCCCGCGCGGGAGCGCGGCGGTCGCGCAGCCGGCGCAGCGGCACCAGCGCGAAGGCGCCCCACCACAGACCGGCCGACGCCAGGCAGATGCGCACCGCCATGCCCTCGGAGACACCGAAGCTCTCGTGACCCGTGTAGAGGACGAGGTTCAGGACGAGGACCAGGGACCCGGCCGCGTATCCGAAGGCCCACCCGAGCGAGGAGACCGCGTCGCGCTCCTCGGGCGGGGCGATCTGCGGGAGGTAGGAGTTGTAGAGCATCATCGCGACCGACTGCGCCGCGTTCGCCACCACCAGCAGCAGACCGCCGAGCAGATAGCGCTCGCCGCCCAGGAAGAACATGCCCGCCGTCGCCGCGGCCCCGGTGTACGCGGCGGCCGCGAGCAGCGGCTTCTTACGACCGGTGCGGTCGGCGGCGGCCCCCACCAGCGGCATCACCAGCACGGCCACGATCACCGACAGGGAGACCGAGTAGGCGAAGAAGGAGCCCGCGCGCACCGGTATGCCCAGCGGGTGGACGAACCCGTCCGCGTCCGCCGCGGCCTCGGCGACCGACGTCAGATAGGGACCGAGGAACACGGTGAGCACGCTCGTGGAGTACACGGAGCACGCCCAGTCGTAGAAGTACCAGCCGCGCTGCTCGCGCCGCCGGCCGGCGGCCTCGTCCCCCGCCGCTGACCGCACGGTGTCGGTGTCCACCCGTGCCCTCGCTTCCCCGTGAGCGCGAGGAGGCGGTCGGGCACGGGGTCTCAGACCCAGACGCCGCGGTCCTCCATGACCTTGCGCAGTGTGTCGATGTGATCGGTCATGATGCCATCCACCCCGAGGTCCAGGAGCCGGTGCATCCGCTCCGCCTCGTTGACCGTCCACACGTGCACCTGGAGCCCGAGCGCGTGGGCGGCCCGCACGAACCGGTGGTCGACCACCTGGACGCCCGACTGCTGCTCGGGGACCTGGGCGGCGACGGCCGACCGGCGTACCGCGGCCGGCAGTCCCCAGGACCGCAGTCGCAGGTTCAGCACGCCCCGGGTGCCGTAGGAGGTGGCCAGCCGGGGGCCGGCCAGCCGCTGGGCGCGCACCACGCGGGCCTCGGAGAACGAGCCGAGGCAGATCCGGTCCCAGGAACCGGTGCGCCCGACGAGGTCCAGGAACGGCAGCAGGGCCGGTTCGGCCTTCACGTCGACGTTCCAGCGGACCCCGGGGAAGGTCTCCAGGAGCTCCTCGAACAGGGGGACCGGTTCCTCGCCCGCCACGCGTGCGTGCGCCACGTCCCGCCACGGCAGGTCGGCGATCCGGCCCGCGCCGTCCGTCACCCGGTCGAGGGCCGCGTCGTGGAAGGCGACGAGCCGGCCGTCGCGCGTGACGTGGACGTCGGTCTCGATGTACCGGTAGCCCGCCTCGACGGCGCACCGGAACTGCCGGACGGTGTTCTCCAGGCCGTCCGCCGCCCCGCCCCGGTGGGCGAAGGCGATCGGGCCGGGACGGTCGAGGTAGGGGTGGCGTATCCGCGGGGTCACGGACGCAGTATCGCGCGCCGTGGCCGGCCGCCGGCGACGACCGTGCTGCCGTCGGACGACGGGGGGACGGCGAAGGCGCGCAGGAACAGCTGGGCGAGCGGGCCGATCGTCACCGCGTACAGCAGGGTGCCGACGCCCACCGTGCCGCCGAGGAGGAAGCCCGTGACGACGACCGTGATCTCGATGGCCGTGCGGACCAGGCGGACCGACACCCCGGTGCGCCGGTTCAGTCCCGTCATCAGTCCGTCGCGCGGGCCCGGGCCGAAGCGCGCCGCGATGTACAGTCCGGTCGCCGCGCCGTTGAGCACGATGCCCGCCGCCATCAGTGGCACGCGTACGGCCGTGGCGTGCGCGTCGGGGACCACGGCCAGGGTCGCGTCCATCGCCGCGCCGATCACCAGCACGTTGGAGACGGTGCCGAGGCCCGGCCGCTGACGCAACGGGATCCACAGCAGCAGCACCGCCGCGCCCACGAGGGTCAGCACCACGCCCATCGACAGTCCCGTCCGCTCGGACAGGCCCTGGTGCAGCACGTTCCACGGTTCGAGGCCGAGCCCCGACCGCACCAGCAGCGCCGAGCTCGCGCCGTACAGCGCCAGCCCCGCGTACAGCTGGAACAGCCGCCGTGCGAGATGCCCGCGCCGGGAGGAGTACCTGGCCAAAACGTGCCCCCTGTGGTGGAAGTGGACCGACGCATGACACCCTGTGGCTTGGTCGATGATGTCATCCATGGCCAATCCGGGGAAGGTGGACTGATTCTCATGGTGCAGTGGACCTCCGCAGTGGGTGCGGCGCAGCTCGCCCGGCTGCTCAACTCCCAGCAGGACCGCCCGGCCGGTCCCGGGACCCGCCGCCCGCCCGCCTACCGAGCGCTCGCCGACGGCATCCGCCTGCTGGTGCTGGAAGGACGCGTCCCGGTGGCCGCGCGGCTGCCCGCCGAGCGGGAACTGGCCCTCGCCCTCTCCGTCAGCCGCACCACCGTCGCCGCCGCCTACGAGGCGCTGCGCACCGAGGGGTTCCTGGAGTCACGGCGCGGCGCGGGCAGCTGGACCGCGGTCCCGGCCGGCAATCCGGTGCCCGCGCGGGGACTCGAACCGCTGCCGCCCGAGGCCCTCGGCTCGATGATCGACCTCGGCTGCGCCGCGCTGCCCGCGCCCGAGCCCTGGCTCACCCGGGCCGTCCAGGGCGCGCTGGAGGAGCTTCCGCCGTACGCGCACACCCATGGCGACTATCCCGCCGGGCTGCCCGCGCTGCGCTCGATGATCGCGGACCGCTACACCGCGCGGGGCATCCCGACCATGCCCGAGCAGATCATGGTGACGACCGGCGCCATGGGTGCCATCGACGCCATCTGCCACCTCTTCGGGGGACGCGGCGAGCGCATCGCCGTCGAGTCGCCGTCCTACGCCAACATCCTCCAGCTGATGCGGGAGGCCGGGGCCCGGCTCGTCCCCGTCGCCATGGCCGAGGGACTGGCCGGCTGGGACCTGGACCGCTGGCGCCAGGTGCTGCGCGAGGCGGCGCCCCGCATCGCGTACGTCGTGGCCGACTTCCACAACCCGACCGGCGCGCTCGCCGACGAGGACCAGCGGCGCCGCCTGGTGGACGCGGCGCGTTCCGCGGGCACGGTGCTGGTCGCCGACGAGACGATGAGCGAGCTGTGGCTCGACGCGGACGTGGAGATGCCGCGCCCGGTGTGCGCCTTCGACCCGGCGGGGTCCACGGTGATCACGGTCGGCTCGGCGAGCAAGGCATTCTGGGCCGGCATGCGCATCGGGTGGGTGCGCGCGGCCCCCGACGTCATCCGCAGCCTCGTCGCCGCACGCGCGTACGCCGATCTGGGCACGCCCGTGCTGGAACAACTGGCCGTGAACTGGCTGTTCGGCACCGGTGGCTGGGAACAGGCGGTGGAGGTACGGCGTGCCCAGGCCCGGCGGAACCGGGACGAGCTGGTGGCCGCGGTGCGGCGGGAGCTGCCCGACTGGGAGTTCGAGGTACCGCGCGGCGGACTCACCCTGTGGGTGCGCACCGGCGGTCTCTCGGGCTCCCGCCT
>NZ_NCTE01001277.1:8289-12434 GCF_002114215.1 Streptomyces sp. 13-12-16
GCGCGGTGGCGGAAGAGGCGGCGGTACGCCTCTCCGCGGCGGCCCGGATCGTCGAGACGGGCGGCACGTCCGGCACGGAACCCCCCCGCACGTTCGTGGCGTGACCGAGGCGCCGGTGCCGATTGGACCGCAGGCAGCCATACGGACGATCGGAGGAGTGACGGTGCCCTGTGACTGCGGGCGGTCGTGTCTCCCCCCGGTGCCGTGGAGTCCCGGGAGGCACCCCCGGGCGGCACGGGCGGGTGCGGCGGCGCGTGCCACCAGGCACCCCTCCGGCGGCAGGACCCGTGGGCGCCGGCGGTCCTAGGTGGTGGGCTCCGCCACCGCCGCCTCGGCGTCGACGGCTCCGGCGGGCGCCTCCGTCACCCCCTCGGTCCCGGCGCCGGCCTCCTTCTCCATCGCCGCCTTGTCGAGGCGCACGGCCTCCGCCACCCCCGCCTCCAGCCGCTCCGGCTCCTCGTCCGCAGGCGTCGTCCGCGGCGGCAGCAGATCCAGCACCGCCTGCCGCTCCGCCTCACTGGTCGCGTCGTCGTACGGATCCGGCGTCGCCGGAACCTGGAGACGGTGGACCGGCCCCGAGCCCAGCCGGGCGTAGCCACGCCCCGGCGGGACCTGGTCGACCGGCGTGGTGTGCGGCGGCGCCCCCAGAACGGCCCTCAGCTCCTCCACCGTCGCGGGGCCGAGGACGACACGCGCGCGCGTGTGCTGCCGTACCGGATCGCTGAGGCCCTCCAGACCGTCGAGCTGCTCGGCGACGACCACGGTGACGTTCGCCGGACGGCCGTGCCGCAGCGGAACCTGGAGCAGTGACTGGGGATCCTCGCGGCCGTCCGCGGCGGCCAGGTGCGTGAACGCGCTCGGCCGGTCCAGCAGCAGCCACAGGGGACGCCTGGTGTCCTCGGGCGGCGGGTCGCCCGCCTGGTGCGCGCGGTTGGCCGCGATCAGCCGGCGCTCCGTCTCGTGCGCGGCCCACTCCAGGCTCGTCAGCGCCCCCGTCAGCCCGCACTCCACGGCGAGCACGCCGTCCCGGCCGGTCAGGCAGGCGTACTCGCCGGTGCCCCCGCCGTCGACGATCACCACGTCGCCGTGGTGCAGGGCCTGCAGGGCGATCGAGCGCAGCAGCGTCGAGGTGCCGCTGCCCGGCTGGCCGGCCACGAGCAGATGGGGCTCGGTGGAACGGATGCCGGTGCGCCAGACGACGGGCGGGACATCGCGCCGCTCCTCGCCGTGGGAGCCGTGGGTGAGCGGCAGCGTCCGCTGCACCCCGGTGGGATCGGTGAAGCCGAGGACCGTCTCACCGGGGGCCGTGACGAAGGGCTGGGCGGCGATGTCGGTGGGCAGGGGCGCGAGGACGCGGACCGTGAGCTGGTTGGCCTCCTCGTCCCACGCGAAGTGGTACTCGCGGCCACGCCCCGATTTCGCGCCGAGCAGATGCTCGATCCGCGCCCGTGACTCCGGCTCGCCGTCGGTGAAGTAGGCGGGGTAGCCGATCACCAGATGCGCGATCCGGCCGGTGGAGTCGAACGCGTACTCGGAGAAGACCTTCCCCCAGTCGCCGCCGTGGGTGTAGAGCGGTTCGGGGTCCTCGGCGGCGGAGAAGTACGGCACCAGGGCCTCGTAGAGCGACTTCAGGCGCTGGGCCTGTGACGCGTCGGGGCCGGCGGGCGCCGAGGGGGCGCGGTCCCGGCCCTGCCAGGCCGCCGCCGCCATCAGGGTGATGACGGCGAGCAGGGGACCGTACGGTGCGAGCGCCACGACCAGCAGGACCGACGCCACCAGGAAGAGCAGCGCGCCGCGCCGGTCCTTGGGCGTGTCGGCCCACCTGCGCCGCCCGGCCGAGGCCAGCCGGCGCAGACCGCGCGTGATGGTGATCAGCGGATGGAGGACGTCCGTGGCGCCGTCGGCCGCCGTCCTGGCCAGCTCCCGGCTCCGGGCGAGCTGTGCGCCGCCGTTGCTCAGGATGCGGGGGAGTGGGCGCCGTGCCACTGCTGTCTCCAGAGGGTGCGTACGGGCGGGCGGTGCGGGGTCGGGCGGATCAGAACTTGAATCCGCCCAGGAGGCCGGCCAGGCTTTCGCCGCCCGCCTTGATGCTGGGTGCGATGGCCGTACTGGCGAGATAGAAGCCGAAGAGCATGGCCACCAGGGCGTGCGACGCCTTCAGACCGTCCTTGCGGAAGAAGATGAAGACGACGATGCCGAGCAGCACCACGCATGAGATAGAGACGATCATGTGAGTTCTCCTGGTTTGCGGGGACAGTCACCATGAGTACTGCCAGGCTCACAGAATGTATCCATACGATAAAAGGTGCAACTGGTTCGATTCCCGGCATTTAGCCCGGATGGGTCTGCGGTGATCATTGCCCCGGGCGTGACGGGTCATGTGCCCGGTGAGCCAGTACTCTGGCGATTCACCCGTACGGCTCTGCACCGCTCGCAGACGTACGTCCTGTCCCCGATGCGTGAAGCATGTGCAGTGAGAGGCGGTCCGGCGATGACTGATGCCCCCGACCCCGAGGTCGTGGAGCTGGCGACCAAGATCTTCGACCTGGCCCGGCGCGGCCGGACCGAGGAGCTCGTGGCCTACGTCGACGCGGGCGTGCCGGCCGACCTCACCAACGACCGGGGCGACTCCCTCGTGATGCTCGCCGCGTACCACGGTCACGCCGAGGCGGTGAGCGCGCTGCTGGAGCGCGGAGCCGACGCCGACCGCGTCAACGACCGGGGCCAGACGCCACTCGCGGGAGCGGTCTTCAAGGGCGAGACCGAGGTGATCCAGGCCCTTCTGAAGGGTGGCGCGGACCCGTCCGCGGGCACCCCCTCGGCCGTCGACACGGCCCGGATGTTCGGTCGTACGGAACTGCTCGACCTGTTCGGCGAGCACTGAGCGACACGCTCTGACCAGCGACGACACGGAAAACGGGGGAGGCGGTACAGGGCCGCCGAAATTTCGGTCGCGGTAGATGTGACCGCCGGGTCATCATGACGACGTGATTCACGGACGCGATGGCTGGGCAGGTGTTGCCGCACCGCGCGGGCCGTGATGCGGTCCGCATGGGCCACCGACGAGAGGCAGAGAGAGATGGTCTACAGCAAGCAGGAAACGGCGGGCGCACCGACGTGTTGTCACGCGGCCAGGTAAGGCACGTCCCCGGTTGCGTCGACGCTTGATGTGAGGCTGTTTCCCATGTTCGATCCGGTCATAGCGCCCAGCGGTACGCTGCTCGGCCTGCTCCAGCGGGGCCGCGGCGACGGCACGCTGCACGCGCTCACCGCCCCGCGCTCCGAAGCGCTCGCGGCGCTGAACCACTGTGTGACGCACGACCCGCGCCACGACTGGCAGGTGGAGAACCGCTCCCTCTACTACGCCCGCCTCTACCTCGATCTGCACGGCGAACTGGACGCGGTCGAGGCCCACCTCTTCGACCCCGAGGACGTCCTCGACACCGACGAGTCCCGCACCGGACTCGCCCTCGCGGTCCTCGGGCACCTCGCCTCCTACGGCAGGCGGGACGCCCTCGACCTGCTGCGCAGGTACGCCGCCCACGGCACCAACTGGGCCTGGGCCCTGGACGAGCTGGCCCTGAGGGACGACGACGCGGGCCTGCGCGCCCTGGCCGCCCCGGTCCTCGCGCGGTTCACCACCGACGCCGAGGGCGAGGCGGAACTCGCCGCCACCGTCCGCGACGCCTTCGAACCACGGCCCTGGCGATTGTGGGCCGACGACCCCCGCGAGTCCGTCGCCACGCGCGTGCGCGCCGCCCAGGAGGCCGGGTCCTTCGACCGCTGGCAGCGGCAGATGCGCCCCACCGGACCCCGGCCCGGCTGGAGCGTCCAGGCGGTGTTCGAATGGGCCCAGCAAGGCGTCGAGCGCGGCGCCGCGCTCCATGTCCCGGCCGCCCGCTGCCTCACCGCCGTGGCGGGCCCCGAGGACCGGCCCGAGATCGTCCGGGCCGCCCAGGACGGCACCGAGGGAGCCCGGTGCACCGCCCTGCGGTATCTCGCCGACAGCAACGATCCCGACGCCCTCGACCTGATCGAGGGCGCCGTGACCACCGGCTCGACGGCCGTCGTGGAGGCCGCCGTCGACGCCTTCGAACGCATGCGCAGTCTCGCCGCCGTCGAC
Source organism: Streptomyces sp. 13-12-16 (assembly GCF_002114215.1). GTDB lineage: Bacteria > Actinomycetota > Actinomycetes > Streptomycetales > Streptomycetaceae > Streptomyces. The sequence continues at coordinate 12,413 of NZ_NCTE01001277.1, forward strand.
CGGGCGCGCGGCTGGGCCCGCC
>NZ_NCTE01001278.1 GCF_002114215.1 Streptomyces sp. 13-12-16
CGGCAGCCCCAGCTTCCCGGCGACGGCGGTCGCCGCGACCGGGTCGGGCGGCGCGACCAGCGCGCCGAGGGCCACGGCGGCGGCCAGCGGCAGCCCCGGCACGATCGCGTGGGCGACGACGGCCACGCACAGCGTGGTGACGAAGACCAGCGCCACCGCGAGCAGCAGGATCGGTCTGACGTTCGCCGCGAACTGCCGCCAGGAGGTCCGTCGTACGGCCGCGTGGAGCAGGGGCGGCAGCAGCAGCGGAAGGATCAGGTCGGGCGGGATGTCGACGTTCGGCACGAACTCCAGCAGGGCCAGTACCGCCCCGAGCACCGTCATCAGCACCGGTGCCGGCAGCCTCAGCCGCTCCCCGACCGGGACGCTCACCACGGCCCCGAGCAGCAGGGCGAACAGCAGGGTCAACTGGTCCACGGTCACGGCTCCGGGCGGATCGACGATCGGCGGGCGGATCTCCACCCTGTCACGCCGACACCCTCACCCGGCTGTTCGCGGCCCCGGCTACAGAACGCGCCGCATGGCCCGGTGCGGTATCCCCGCGTCCGGGAACTCGGGTCCGTAGGCCTCGTAGCCCAGCCGCTCGTAGAAACCGAGGGCGTGCGTCTGCGCGTGCAGGTCCACGGCGGTGAGGTCCCGGTCGCGGGCCGCCTCCTCGATGGCCCGCACCAGCGCCGCGCCGACGCCGAGGCCCCGCGCCCGGCGCGTCACCGCGAGCCGGCCCAGCGAGCCGACCGCCGG
>NZ_NCTE01001279.1:0-597 GCF_002114215.1 Streptomyces sp. 13-12-16
GCCCCGCTGCTGACCGCCTACTACCAGGAGCTGACGGCGGTGACGGGCCGGCCGGATCTGGTCGTGGGCCTGGCGGTCAGCGGCCGGGACCGTGCGCTGCCCGACGCGCACCGGGTCTTCGGGCCGTTCGCCGGCGCCGTACCCGTGCGGCCGGCCGGCGCGGCCGACGCGCCCCTCACGGAAGGGGAGTTCGGTGGCGCCCTGCGCCGGATCGTGGCGGAGGCGGAGGAGGCGCGCGTCCACGAGGACGTGGTGCCCCGGCACGCCGACGGTCTGCCCGTGACGTCGCAGTTCTTCTTCACCCACCTCGACTTCGCCGCGCTGGCCCCGCGGGACGACGGCGCGCTGCGGGTGGCGTGGGAGGCGGGGGACGGCGTGTTCCTGCCGCCGTCGTCGGCGACGGACCTGTTCATGGCGGTACGGCCGGACGGTGACGGGCTGCGGGTCACGGTACGGGGCAGCGCCGCCGCGTTCTCGCCGGACGCGCTCGACGGCTTCGTCCGCTCGGTGCGCGGCCGTCTGGTGCGGGCGGCCGGGAACCGCCGGGTCGTGGTGCCCCCGCCGAGGAAGCGGCGGGGGGCGGGGGGCGCGGCCCTC
>NZ_NCTE01001279.1:798-5268 GCF_002114215.1 Streptomyces sp. 13-12-16
CCCGACGGCGGCCCGAGGCTGCTGGAGACGGTGCGCACACCGCTGGGCCGGTCGGGTTTCGTGTGCGTGCCGCTGTTCGCCGACGAACTCGGGCGGGGTGCCGCACTGGTGGACCACACCGCTCGCGCGGTGTCGCTGGCCGCCTCCCTGGGCGCGCGCTGTGTGTCCCTCGCCGGGATGATCCCGTCGCTGACCGGATACGGCTTCGACGTGCTGCGGCACCGGCGGTACCCGGCGGCGGTGACGACGGGGCACGCGGCGACGGTGGTGTCGGTGGTCAGGACCGTGCACGCGGCGCTGGACGCGACCGGCCGGGATCTCGCGGACCTGGAGGTGGCGTTCGCCGGGCTGGGTTCGATCGGTGCGTCGTCACTGGAACTGCTGCTGTCACTGGCCGCCCGCCCGCCCCGGCGTCTGCTGCTGTGCGACGTGCGCGGCAGCGGGCCGCGGCTGAGGGAGCTCGGCCGCCGGCTGAGGGAGCGCGGGCTGGCCGGCGAGGTGGAGGCCGTCGAGGCGCGGCGGATGCTGCCGGACGCCGTGCACGCCGCGGACCTGCTGGTGACGGCGGTGAGCGGGGCGACGGCGGTGCTCGACGTCGACCGGCTGCGGCCCGGTGCCGTCGTGGTCGACGATTCCTTCCCGCACTGCTTCGACACCGGACGGGCCCTCGCCCGGATGCGGGAACGGAGCGACGTCCTGGTCCTGGGCGGCGGGCTGCTGCACGTCGGCAGCACCGGCCGGGAGGTCGCCGACGACCTCCCGGCCGCGGCGGCGGCCGGCTACCTCGCCCAGCCCTGGATCGAGGGAACCCTGGCCTCCTGCCGCGCCGAGTCCCTGCTGCGCGCCTCGGACGACCGGCTGCCGCTGGTGCACGGCCTGGTGGACGCGGCGGTGGCGCGGGCCCACTGGGACGCCATGGAGGAGGCCGGGGTCACGGCGGCACCGCTGCACCTGCTCGGTCACACCGTCGGCCCGGCGGCGGGCGCCGGTCTTTCCGAGCCGCCGTCAGATACCGAACTCCGCCGGTGAGAGGTTGAGGGCCGAGCAGGCGTCGCGCACGGCGTACTGCTCGGCCGGCTCGAAGCTGCCGTCGGCGCCAGCGACGACGAGGCCGGTCTGGACGACGGCCCGGGCCTCGACCGGCTTCTTCGCCGCCTTGGCGATGTCCTCCAGCGCCCGGGCCTTGCCCAGCTCGAAGTTGGCCGTGAGCCGGTCCACGTGCTCGTTGAACCGCTTGCGGAGCTGGTCCGGCGGGAAGTTCTGCAGCACCTCGTTGGAGACGATCAGTTCCTCCACGCGCTGCCGCTCGGCCGGATCGACGCGTCCGTCGGCCGCGGCGACCAGCGCGCACATCGCCATGCTGGCGTCCCGGTAGGCACCGCTCTTGAGCTCCGCCTTGGCCGACGCGAGCTGGGACTTGAACAGGCCCATCAGCTGGGCCTTGGAGCCGCCGCCCGAGGAGGAACCGTGCCCGTGCTGCTGTCCGCTCCCCGCCCGTGCGCCCTGGGACTGCTGGAGGGCCCTGGCCTGTTCCTTGAGCCGGTCAAACATCGCCACTTGGTGCCACCTCTTCTGTCGCTGTCACGGTCCGTCCGGTCAAACGGACGCGGCCGCGACCATGTTCCCGGACGGCAAAAGAAAAGCAAAGCCGACTCGGGAACCGACGGCACCGGGAATCCCGGCCGACGGCCGAACAAATCACAGGTTTGGCCACCCGCGGGACGGGTGAGGCGGCTGGGATGTCGTCGCCCACCATCCCCGCCGCCGCCGTCCCCCGTGCCGAACAGGACGACACGTCCCGGCGGGCGCCACAGCGTGACGCGTTCTTCGACAACGCCAAGTACCTGGCGATCGTGCTGGTCGCGGTGGGACACGCCTGGGAGCCGCTGCGTGACGGCAGCCGGGCCGTCAGCGCGCTGTACATGCTCGTCTACGCGTTCCACATGCCCGCGTTCATCGTCGTCGCGGGCTATCACTCGCGCGGCTTCGACGGCAGTCCGGAGCGCGTCAAGCGCCTGGTCACCGGCGTCGTCCTGCCGTACGTCGTGTTCGAGACGGCGTACACCTTCTTCACCCGGTGGACGGACGGCGTCCCCGACCGGCCGGTCACCCTGCTGGAGCCGCTGTACCTGACGTGGTTCCTGGCCGCGTTGTTCGTGTGGCGGCTCACCGCGCCGCTGTGGAAGCTCGTGCGGTGGCCGGTCCCCGTCGCGCTCGTCGTCGCCATGCTGGCGACGGTGTCCCCGTCGCTCGGCGAGGACCTCGACGTGCAGCGCACGCTGCAGTTCCTGCCGTACTTCGTGCTCGGTCTCGTCCTGCGGCCCGAGCACTTTTGGACGGTGCGCCGCCGCCGGGTGCGGATGCTGGCCGTGCCGGTGTTCGCGGTGGCGCTGGCCGCGTCGTACTGGGCGGTCCCGCGTGTGACGTCCGGCTGGCTTTACCACGGGGACAGCGCGCAGGAACTGTCCGCCCCGGCCTGGTACGGCCCCGCAGTGACCCTGGTCCTGTTCGGCTGCTCGCTGCTCCTGGTCGCCTGCTTCCTCGCCTGGGTGCCGGGGCGGCGGACCTGGTTCACGGCGCTCGGCGCGGCCACGCTGTACGGCTACCTCCTGCACGGTTTCGTCGCGCAGGTCAGCAAGTACTGGGGCTGGTACGACCCGGAGTGGCTGTACCGTCCGCTCGGCGGGATCACGGTCACCCTGGTCGCCGCCGTGGTCGTGACGGCGCTGTGCACACCGCCGGTGCGACGGGTCTTCCGCTGGGCGGTGGAGCCGGGGACCACCTGGGCGTTCAGGCGCTGACCGGGCGGCCGGACGCGCCGCCGCCCCGGACCGGTCGGTCCGGGGCGGCGCGTCCGGCACCCTCGGTGAGGGTTCAGCCGACCGTCCACTTCTGGTTGGCGGCGCCGGTGCAGGTCCAGATCTGCAGACGGGTGGCGTTGGCGGAGTTGTTGCCGGTCACGTCCAGGCACTTGTCGGCCTGCGGGTTGACGATGTCGCGTGCGGCGGTGACGACCCATTTCTGGGCGGCGGTGCCGTTGCAGTCCCAGAGCTGGACGGGCGTGCCGTCGGCCGTGCCGCCCGAGGCGACGTCCAGGCACTTGCCGAGGGCGCGGACGGTGCCGTCGGAGCCCACGGTCCAGTTCTGGGCGGAGGTGCCGTTGCAGTCGTAGAGCTGTACGGCGGTGCCGTTGGCGGTGTCGGCCCCGGCCACGTCCACGCACTTGCCGGCCAGGCCGCGGATCGCGCCGCCGGCCGGCGCGTCACCGGTCGTCACCGACACGTGGTCCACGACCAGTTGCTGCGGGAAGACGGTGGAGCCGTCCGGGTCGCCCGGCCAGTAGCCGCCCACCGCGAGGTTGAGGATCAGGAAGTACGGCTTGTTGAACACCCACTGCTTCCCGCCGAGGTCGGCGGGGGTGCGCCGCTGGTAGACGTTGCCGTCCACGGACCAGGTGATCGAGTCCGGTGCCCAGTCGACGGCGAAGGTGTGGAAGGCGTCCGCGAAGGCCTGGCCGCCCGGCAGCGTGTAGCCGGCGCCGATGCCGCCGGAGCCGGAGTAGCCGGGGCCGTGGATCGTGCCGTGCACCGTGGAGGGTTCGAAGCCGACGTTCTCCATGATGTCGATCTCGCCCGAGTCCGGCCAGTCGACCGGTGTGCCCAGCATCCAGAACGCGGGCCACATGCCCTGCCCGCGCGGGACTTTCATCCGCGCCTCGACGTGCCCGTACTGCGCGGTGAACCTGCCGGAGGTGTTGAGCCGGGCCGAGGTGTACTGGCAGGTGCCGTACCAGCACTGGTAGTTGGCCGGGTTCTCCTTGCGGGCCGTGATCACCAGGTGGCCCTGGCCGTCCAGGGCGGCGTTCTTGTTGCCGGACGTGTAGTACTGCCGCTCGTGGTTGTTGACGTTGTCGCCGGTCTCGATCTGCCACTTCGAGGAGTCGACCGCCGCGCCGGCGGGCCCGTCGAAGGTGTCCGAGAACGTCACGGCCGCCGCGGCGGCGGCATCGGCCGGTTCCGCCTTCGCGGTCCCTGCCGCACCGGAGGCGACCAGCGCGGCGGACACGGCGGCGATCAGCCATCTGCGGAGTCTGCGCGGAGAGGACATGGCTCTCCCTTTCCGTACGGCGACCCGGATGTACGGGTGCGCCGACCGAGATTGTGGGGGTGAACGTGCAACTACTTGATTTAAGAAGTGAGATAAGAGGGCGTCAACCCCCTGGTACGGACCAGGATCCGGCGGTCACGGCACCCGGGCCGTTCCCCGGGTCCCCGTTCAGGCCGTCGTGCCCCACGAGGTCCGGTGTGCGCAGCCGGGGTCGTGCTCGGTCGCGCACGACGTCCACCAGCGTTCGCAGCAGGCGGCCTCCACCTCGGCCCGGGCGAGCGCGGCGGCCGCCGCGTCGCGCCACGCGGCCCGGCGCCCCTCCCGTTCCCGCAGGACGGCGACGGCGCGCCGTTCGTCGGCGAT
>NZ_NCTE01001280.1 GCF_002114215.1 Streptomyces sp. 13-12-16
GTGCACGGGCACGGGCCGGCCGGGCAGGTCGAGCGGACCCGTACCGGCCCCCGGGAACGGCTCGGGCGCGGTGACCGCCACGTCCGCCGTCCCGCCGGAGCGCAGGGCGTGCGCCGCCCAGGGCAGCACACCCGGCCGCCAGCCGTTGCGCAGCACCTGCCCGACGGTCACCTGGTGCAGGAAGTCCCGCCGGGCGTGGGGGACTTCGGCCTTGTGGGTGTACACGGGAGTGCCGTACGCGGCGCTCAGGTACTCGGCGGAGCCCAGGTGGTCGCTGTGGGCGTGCGTGATCAGCACGGCCGTCACCGCCTCCGGTGAACTCCCCACCTCCGCGAGGGAGGCGAGCAGCCCCTCGCGGTCGCCGGGGTAGCCGGTGTCGATCAGTGTGACGGCGTCCCCCTCGGTCAGGATCACCCAGTTGGTGTTCGTGCCGTGCACCAGGAAGGTGCCGTCCGCGACGTGCCGCACGGTTGCTCGCATGATCGTCCCGAGTCCAAGTCGTTGCTGTCCGAGGCGAGTAGGAAAGCAGATCACCGCGCGGAGCGGGTGGAGGGGACGCGGATCCGGGCGCGTTCCGGACAGGAACCGGGCCACCGCCCGCCCGCGCACCCCGTGCTCGTGCGGCGCGAGGACCACCGCCGGGGAGGACGGGGCCCCGGCGTGAACTCCGCGGCTCCCGGGCCTTCCGATACACCGGTGCATCGGATACGTTCCCGTATCGGACGAAGGGGCGGCCATGACGGCGGGCGGTACGGAGAGGCGCGTCACCAGGCGCCGGCTGCGCACGCGCGCGAACCTGCTCGAAGCCGCGTTCTCCGTCTTCGCCGCCAAGGGCTTCGGGCACGTCTCGATCGAGGAGGTCTGCGAGGCCGCCGGCTACACCAGGGGCGCCTTCTACTCCAACTTCGCCGGTCTGGACGAACTGTTCTTCGCCCTCTACACGGAGCGCGCCGAACTGATCGCCGAGCAGGTCGCCGGGGCCCTCGCCCAGGACGGGCCCGACCTCGACGTGCCCGCCGCCGTGGACCGCGTCACCGAGGTCCTGCTCCTCGACCGCGACTGGCTGCTGGTGAAGACCGACTTCCTGGTGCACGCCGCCCGCGACCCGGAGGTGGCGCGCGCCCTGCTGGAGCACCGGGCGCGGCTGCGGCGGGCCGTCGCGGACCGGCTCGCCCGGGCCCGCGGCCACACCGGACT
>NZ_NCTE01001281.1 GCF_002114215.1 Streptomyces sp. 13-12-16
CGGGTCCCGCGCCACATGGCAGCCGCCGACCAGCGGCGGCCACACCGTGCGGTCCAGCGCCCGCTGGGTGAGGCGCATGACCCGGCCGCCGCCCCGGCCGTGCTCGAAGAACCGCACCTCGCCGCCCGGCCGCAGCACCCGCCGCAGCTCCGCGAGCGCCCGCGGCACGTCCCGGACGCTGCACAGCACCAGCGAGAGCACCGCCGCGTCGAACGCCTCGCTCTTGACCGGCAGCGCCTCCGCCGCACCCGGCGCCACATCCACCGGTACCTGGGCGCGCAGGGCGGCCTCCACGGCCAGCGCCCGCAGCCCACGCTCCGGTTCGATGGCGACGACCTCCGAGACGGTGCCCGGATAGTGCGCGAAGTTCAGACCGTTGCCCGCGCCGACCTCGATCACCCGGCCGGACAGCCCGCCGAGCAGTCCGCGCCGGACCTCGGCCATCCCCGCGCGGGTCTCGGCGGCGACGCTGAACCGGGCGTAGCACCGCGCGAACACCGGATGGTGCACGGCGTCCCGCCGCACCTTCGTGGACCGGCCGGACCGTAGCTGCATGAGGACCTCCCCGGAACGGGCCTACGGCGATTCTCCCCCGAACGGATGATCCACACCCCCGCCCGCCGTCAGGGCGCCTCGCGCACCCGGAACGTCTCCGCGTCCCAGGTCCCCTCGAGCCGGGGCGCCAGCCAGTGCGGTGCCGAGGCCCGGAACCCGGCGGGCTCCAGCGTGCCCGCCCCGGCCGGTACGGCGCCCAGCAGCGGGGCACCGGTCACGTCCGGCAGGTCCAGCAGGTTGCACCGCGAGGCCAGGTCCGGCTCGGCGGGCCAGCTGCCGATCACCACACCCGCCAGGTCCAGCCCCCGTCCGCGCAGTTCACGGGCCGTCAGCTCCGTCACGTTCAGGGTGCCGAGCC
>NZ_NCTE01001282.1:0-594 GCF_002114215.1 Streptomyces sp. 13-12-16
CGGGTGCCTGCTCGCCCGCGGTGTAGAGCTCGCCGGCCCTGCGGGCGATCAGGGCGGCGCCCATGCCGTCGACGACGATGTGGTGGTAGCGCTGGTACCAGAGCACGTGGTCGTCGGTGAGCCGGAGCACCGCCTGGGCGAACAGCGGGCCGCCGGCGAGGTCGGCGGGCCGGTCGCGGTCGGCGTCCATCCAGGCGGCGGCCGCCCGGTCCGGGTCGGTCTCGCCCCGGAAGTCGAGGACGGGCACGTCGACGGGGGTCCGTACGACCGTCTGCCGCGGCTCGTCCCGGTCGGCGGTGACGCGGACGTGCAGGGCCTCGGCCTCCTCGACGGCCCGGCGCGCCGAGGCGGCGAGGCGGCCGGGGTCGACGGCGCCGCGCAGTTCGAGGACGAAGGCGAGGGTGTGGACCGAGCTGTCGGGCTCGATCTGCTGGGCGAGCCAGATACCGGACTGCGCTCCGGTCAGGGGCCACGGCGCGGACCCGGTGGTCCGGTCCGACTCGGCGTCAGGCATCGTAAGAAGGACCCTTCCTTGATGTGCGTCGGTGAGCGGCCGTGAAGGTGCGGACCGGTGCGGCGGGGGGGGGGGGGGGG
>NZ_NCTE01001282.1:788-7374 GCF_002114215.1 Streptomyces sp. 13-12-16
CGCGCCGATGTCCGGGTCCTGGTAGGGCACGAACAGGTCGCGCTCGTCCTGGCTGACCTTCAGCTTCCTGTACAGCGGCTCCGCCTCGATGCGGTCGTTGGCGTCGGTACCGGAGGTGACCCAGACCAGGCGGTCGACGTCGAGGACGTTCAGCTTCTCGGCGCTGAGCTCGGCCACGTTCCAGCCCGGCTTGGCCAGCTCGTCGATCTCCGGCTTCAGCTTGAAGCCCAGTTCCCCGAAGAAGATGGCCTTGGGGTCGGTCGCGGTGAACGCCGAGTACTTGCCGGCCTCGAAGCTGTCGGCGACGGCCAGGGTCAGACCGCCGAACTCGGGGTGTTCGTCGCGGACGGTCTTGAACTGCGCGTCGATGTCCGAGATCAGCTTCTCGGCCCGGTCGTCCCTGCCGAGCGCCTTGCCGATCTGCCGGGTCATCTCCTGCCAGGGGGCCCCGTAGTCCGGGTGGTCCTCGGGCTGGGCGACGACCTTGGTGAACTTCGAGAGCGTGTCGTACTGCTCCTTCTTCATGCCCGAGTACTGGGCGATGACCAGGTCCGGCTGCAGCGCGGCGATCTTCTCCATGTTGTACTCGTCGCGCTCGCCGACGATCTCGGGGGTGTCGGAGCCCCAGAGTTCCTTGGTCCAGGGCCACTTGCCGTACGGCTTCTCCTTGAACCAGTCGACGGCGCCGACCGGCTTGACGCCGAGCGCCAGCACCGCGTCCTGGTCCGACAGTCCGAGCGTGACGACCTTCTTCGGTTCCTCCTCGATGGTCGTACTGCCGTACTTGTGCTCGACCGTGACCGGGAACGCCGCGGACTGCGCGCCCGCGCCGGCCGAGGACGCGGGGTCCTTGTCGGACGAGGAGTCGTCGGTCCCGCCCCCACAGGCGGTCAGGGCGAGCGCGGCGACGGCGGCCACGACCACCCTGGGAATGAGTCCGGCGATCCGCGCCGGCGCGGGGCGTGTTCCAGTGGACACGTTGGTTCCTTTCACGGGGTTTCACAGGGGTGCCGCGCCTGCCGGGTACGACGACCGGGCAGTGCGCGGCGGTGTGGGGGGGGTGGACCTCGGGCCGGCTAGCGGGAGGTGCCGATCCCGTCGGTGAGGGGACGGGGCGCGTCGGGGGACGCGGGGGTCCGGTCGAGGATCGAGTCCAGGATCTCGCCGACCCGGATCGCGATGTTCGACAGCAGGGACGAGGTGATGCCGTGGGTGTGTTCGGTGCCGCCCTGCAGGTAGACGCCGCAGCGCAGTGCGGGGCGGGTCGCCACGCGGTAGTCCCGCTCGACGCGGACGCGGCCCTCGTCGTCGCGGTGGCAGAGTCCGGCCGTCTCGCCGAGGAGGGCCAGTCCGTCGGCGGGCAGGTATCCCGTGCCGTACACGACGACGTCGGCGTCGAGGGCGGTCCGCTCGCCGGTGACCAGGGAGACGACGGTGGCGTGGACCCGCTCCGGGGTCTCGACGACTCCGGTGAGCCGGGACACGTTGTGGAAGTGGAGCCGCTCGGCGCCGAGCACCTTCTCCTGGTACACGCGCCGGTACAGGTCCTCGATGAGGTCCGTGTCGACCACGGAGTAGTTGGTGTTCCCGTGGTAGTCCATCAGCTTGCGCTTGACGTCCTCGGGGGCGGTGAAGTACTCGTCCACCGCCTCGGGGTCGAAGATGCGGTTGGCGAAGTTGCTGTCGTCGGCGGGGCTGTAGCCGTAGCGGGAGAAGACGGCGTGGACCTCGGCGCCGGGGAAGCGGCGGTGCAGGTAGGCGACGTTCTCGGCGGCGCTCTGGCCGGCGCCGACCACGACGAACCGGGAGGGATCCGTGCCCTCCAGGGCGTCCACCTTGGCCAGCAGGTCGGAGTTGTGCCAGATGCGGTCGGAGCGTTCGACCCCCTCCGGCATCCGCGGGCGCAGCCCGGTGCCGATGACCAGGTTGCGGGCCCGGTGGACCACCAGCCCGTCCCGCGAGCGGGCCGTCACGTCCAGGTACTCGACCGCTCCGTCACGTAGGACGGGTTCGACGGCGACGACCTCGTGGCCGTAGGAGACCATGTCGTCGACCTTCGCCGCCGCCCATTCGAAGTAGTCGTGGAACTCCGTCCGCAGCGGGAAGAAGTTCTTGTGGTTGACGAAGTCGATCAGTCGTCCCTTGCTCTGCAGATAGCTCAGGAAGCTGTATTCGCTGGTCGGGTTGCGGAGGGTCACCAGGTCCTTGAGGAAGGACACCTGCATCGTCGCGTCGTCGATCAGCATGCCCCGGTGCCAGCCGAACGCCGGCTGCCGCTCGAAGAAGTGGGCGGTGACCGTCTCCTGCCTGCCGGCACGCGCGTTGTGCTCGCTGAGCGCGATCGCCATGGCCACGTTGGACGGGCCGAAGCCGATGCCGATGAGGTCGTGGACCGGAGGTGGGTCGCCAGGAAGAACCTGAGCCATGTCACTCCCATCGTGCGGGCGGCCGGTTGTCCGGCGTCGGGTTTACGGGAGGAGGGGTACGCCGGCGGAACGGCGGACCCGCAGAACTTAGGGAAGCCTAAGCTTATGCCGTGAGGCTGTCGACTGGACAAAAGGGGCAGTTCACGAGTTCGATTTACTGACGATCCATCAAACCGCCTTTTTCCAGGCGGTATTGAAACGTTAGGTAAGCCTTGCTTTACTGACGGCGGCCATTCCCTGCACGAGGAGGAACCGCATGCGGGTCGTCATGTTCGGCTATCAGACCTGGGGCCACCGCACCCTGCGGGCCCTGCTGGATTCCGGGCACGACGTGGCGACGGTGGTGACACATCCCAGGAGCGAGCACGCCTACGAGCGGATCTGGAGCGACTCGGTCGCCGAGCTCGCCGAGGAACACGGCATCCCCGTCATCGTCCGCGACCGCCCCGACGACGAGGAGCTGTTCGCGCGGCTCAAGGACGCCGACCCCGACATCATCGTCGCCAACAACTGGCGCACCTGGATCCCCCCGCACATCTACGGCCTGCCCCGGCACGGCACGCTGAACGTCCACGACTCGCTGCTGCCGAAGTACGCCGGCTTCTCTCCCCTGATCTGGGCCCTCATCAACGGGGAGTCCGAGGTCGGCGTCACCGCGCACCTGATGGACGAGGAACTCGACGCCGGGGACATCGTCCTGCAGCGGGCGGTCCCGGTCGGGCCGACGGACACGGCCACCGACCTGTTCCACAGGACCGTCGACCTGATCGCCCCCGTCACCACGGGCGCCCTCGACCTGATCGCCTCCGGGCGGACCGAGTTCACCAAGCAGGACCGCTCCCAGGCCAGCTTCTTCCACAAACGGTCCCTCGAGGACATCCGGATCGACTGGAACTGGCCCGCCGAGGACCTGGAGCGCCTCGTACGCGCCCAGTCGGACCCGTACCCGAGCGCCTTCACCTTCCACAAGGGCCGGCGCCTCGAGGTCCTGGCCGCCGTGGTGTCCCGGGGACGCTACGGCGGGACGCCCGGCCGGATCTTCTACCGCGAGGGTGACGGCGTGGTGATCGTCGCCGGCGCCGACGCCCGTACCGGCCGCAACCACGGTCTGGCCATCACCCGCGTACGGACCGAGGACGGCCGGGAGCTCGGCGCGACCGAGTACTTCACCTCGATGGGCGGCTACCTCACCGGCCGTCCTTGAGGATCCGCGGGTGAACCGTCTGCGAGAATGGGCGCCGACCGCTCGTCGCACAACGGGAGCCCGCACGGTGTCACCCCAGCACGAAGCCCCCGTGACCGCCGGGGGCCGCAAGGACCTGCAGGCCGACTGCGCCGACTGCTTCGGCCTGTGCTGTGTGGCCCTGCCCTTCGCCCGCTCCGCCGACTTCGCCGTCGACAAGGCCGCCGGGCAGGCGTGCTCCCACCTCCGGACGGACTTCCGCTGCGGCATCCACGAGCGGCTGCGCGACCGGGGCTACCCCGGCTGCACCGTCTTCGACTGCTTCGGCGCCGGACAGAAGGTTTCGCAGGTCACCTTCGGCGGCACCGACTGGCGCCGGGCGCCGGAGACGGCGCGCGCCATGTTCGAGGTCTTCCCCGTGATGCGGCAACTGCACGAGCTGCTCCGGTACACCGCCGAGGCCCTCGACCTCGCGGCGGCCCGGCCCGTCCACAAGGAGCTGCGACGGGCGCTGGCCCGGATCGACGGCCTGACCCGCGGCAGCGCCGAGGAGGTCACCGCGGTGGACGTGAACGCGCTGCGCGGCGAGGTCAACCCGCTGCTGCTGCGCGCCAGCGAACTCGCCCGGGCCCGCGTCCCGGGCCGCAGGAAGGACCACCGCGGAGCCGATCTGATCGGCGCGAAGCTGTCCGGCGCCGGCCTCAGGGGAGCCAGCCTGCGCGGGGCCCTCCTCGTCGCCGCGGACCTGAGCGGGGCGGATCTGCGCGACGCCGACCTGATCGGCGCCGACCTGCGCGACGCGGACCTCGGCGGCGCCGACCTCACCGGCGCCCTCTTCCTCACCCAGGCGCAGCTCGACGCGGCCAGGGGCGACGCGGCCACCGTGCTGCCTGCCGGGCTCAGCCGCCCCGCCCACTGGTAGGCGCGGGCGGTCCCGACAGCCCGGCGAGCACCTTGTCCGGGGTCAGCGGGAGGTCGCGGAAGCGGACGCCGGTGGCGTGGTGGACGGCGTTGCCGACGGCGGCCGCGCTGCCCACGTTGCCGATCTCGCCGATCCCCTTGCTGCCCATCGGGTTGAGGTGGCCGTCGTGCTCGTCGATCCAGTGCGCCTCGACGGCGGGCACGTCGGCGTGCGCGGGCACGTGGTAGGACGCCAGGTCGGACTCGGTGAAGTCGCCGAACGCGGCGTCCATCGTGCTGCCCTCGGTCAGTGCCATGCCCAGTCCCATGACCATGCCGCCGATGAACTGGGAGCGTGCGGTACGGGCGTTGAGGATGCGTCCGGCGGCGAATACGCCGAGCATCCGGCGTACCCGCACCTCGCCGGTGACGGAGTCGACGGTGACCTCGGCGAAGTGCGCCCCGAAGGCGTGGCGGGCGTAGGGGCTCTCGGCGTCCGCCCGGCCCGTCGTGTCGGCGTGGGCGATGACGCCCTCGTCGGGCAGCCGGCCCGTGAGGCCGCCCAGCCGGCCCGTGAGCCTGGTGCAGGCGTCGTGCACGGCCCATCCCCAGGAGGCGGTTCCGGAGGATCCCCCGGCCAGGGACGCGGACGGCAGGTCGCTGTCGCCGATCTCGGTCCGTACCCGGTCCAAAGGCACGCGCAGGGCGTCCGCCGCCACCTGGGCGAGCACGGTGCGGGCCCCGGTGCCGATGTCGGTGGCGTTGACGCGGACCGTGAAGGTCCCGTCCGGCAGTGCGCGCGCCTCCGCGGTGGACGGCTGGACGAGGACGGGGTAGGTGGCCGCCGCGACGCCCGTGCCGACGAGCAGCGGTCCCTCCGCCCGGGAACGGGGGCGGGGATCCCTGCGGTCCCAGCCGAAGCGGCGGGCGCCCTCGCGCAGACACTCCGTGAGGTGCCTGCTGCTGAACGGTTTGCCGCTGTCCGGTTCCCGCTCGGGTTCGTTGAGGAGGCGCAGCCGCACCGGGTCCACGCCGAGGGCGGTGGCGAGTTCGTCCACCGCCGACTCCAGGGCGTACATGCCGGGGCATTCACCGGGGGCGCGCATCCAGGACGGGGTCGGCACGTCGAGCCGGACCACCCGGTGGAGCGTACGGCTGCTCGGGGTGGCGTACATGACGCGCGCGGGGACCGCCGCCTGCTCCACGAACTCCTTGACGCGGGAGGTGTGGGTGACGATCTCGTGGGTCAGGCCGGTCAGCCGGCCGTCGTCGTCGGCGCCGAGGCGGAGCCGGTGCAGGGTGGGGGCCCGGTGGCCGACGAGGGCGGGCATGTCGCGGCGGGGCAGGGCGACGGTGACGGGCCGGCCGGTCTCCCGGGCGGCCATGACGGCGAGCACGACGTCGGGGCGCGGGGTGCCCTTGGAGCCGAAGCCGCCGCCCACATGGCCGGCGACGACGGTGATCCTGTCCTCGGGCAGCTCGAACAGCGCGGCGAGCGTGGCGCGCACCGCGGTGGCGCCCTGGCTGGAGGTGTGCACGACGAGGCGGTCGCCTTCCCACCGCGCCGTACTGGTGTGGGGCTCCATGGGGTGGTTGTGCAGCGGCGGTACGCGGTAGGAGACGTCGACGCGGACGGGGGCGGAGGCGAGGGCGCCGTCGGGGTCCCCGTACTCACGGCGGGCCGGGTGGCCGGCGTTGGCGGTCTCCGGCTCGTACGCCCCGGGATGGTCCGCGGCGAGCGTCACGTCGTGCTCCTCCACGGCGTACTCGGCGCGGACGGCCGCGGCGGCGGCACGGGCCTCCTCCGGGGAGCGGGCGACGACGAGCGCGACGACCCAGCCGCGGTGCGGCACCGCGGGTTCCTGGAGCACGGCGAGGGTGGGGTCGTCGGGTGCGGTGAGGCGGGGGGCGTTCTCGTGGGTGAGCACGGTCAGGACACCGGGCAGCCCGAGGGCGGCCGTGGTGTCGACGGCCGTCACCCGGCCGCGGGCGACGGTCGCGAGGACGGGCCAGGCGTGGACGCGGTCCGGCAGGGGGTGTTCGGCGGCGTAGCGGGCGCCGCCGGTGACC
This sequence comes from Streptomyces sp. 13-12-16, assembly GCF_002114215.1. Lineage (GTDB taxonomy): Bacteria > Actinomycetota > Actinomycetes > Streptomycetales > Streptomycetaceae > Streptomyces. Next base: position 7,368 of record NZ_NCTE01001282.1, read on the forward strand.
TTCTGGC
>NZ_NCTE01000132.1 GCF_002114215.1 Streptomyces sp. 13-12-16
CCCTCGCCCTGGGCACCGCCACCGCCCTCGTCCTGCCGTCCGGGCGGCGCCGACGCGACGGCTCGCCGTTCGGCGGCCTCGCCGCGCTGCCCGGACTGCTGCGCCGCTCGCCCGACCTGTGGCGCGCGTCGGTGCGCCAGGCGGGGATGTTCGGCGCGTGGAGCGCCCTGTGGACCTCGCTCGCCCTGCTGCTGACCGGCCCGGCCTACGGCCTGTCCACCGCCACCGCCGGACTGTTCGGCCTCTTCGGGCTCGCGGCGAGCGCGGTGGCACCGCTGGCGGGCGGGCTGGTCGACCGTTTCGGTGCCGCCAGGGTCGTACGGGGGGCGTATCTGCTCGCGGCCGTCTCCGTGCCGCTGTTCTGGCTGGGCGGGCAGGTCATCTGGGCGCTGTTCGTCGCCGCGATCGCGATCCACGCGGCCCTGGTCGCCTCCCACGTCGCCAACCAGACCCTCGCCCTGACCACCACCTCCAGCCCGGCCGTCGCCAACACGGCCTATGTCGTCTCCGGCTTCGCCGGCGGAGCCACCGCCTCGGCCCTCGCGGGCACCGCCTTCACCCACTTCGGCTGGGGCGGGGTGTCGGCGGTGGCGGCGGTCTGGCTGGCGCTGGGGTGGGGGAGCACGGCGGTACGGCGGTGACGGTGGTAACGGCAGTGACGGCCATGGCGGCCGTCGCCGTACGGCTCACCCGTCCGCCGGTGACGGAGCCGCACGCCACCGGGCGGTGAGGTCCGCCTCACCGCCCGGTGCGCGCCGGTGTCAGAGCCGGGTGACGTCCAGCTCCCCGGCGGCGTACTGCCTGCGCAGCACCTTCTTGTCGAACTTGCCGACGCTGGTCTTCGGCACCGACGTGATCACCGTCCAGCGCTCCGGGAGCTGCCACTTGGCGATCCTGCCCTCCTCCTGGAGGAAGGCCCGCAGGGTGGTGAAGTCGGCGGTGGAGCCCTCCTTGAGGACGACCGTGGCCAGCGGACGCTCGCCCCACTTGTCGTCCGGGACGGCGACGACGGCGGCCTCGGCGACGTCCGGGTGGGCCATCAGCGCGTTCTCCAGCTCGACCGAGGAGATCCACTCGCCGCCGGACTTGATGACGTCCTTGGCGCGGTCGGTGAGGGTGAGGAAGCCGTCGGCGGAGATCGTGCCCACGTCACCCGTCTTCAGCCAGCCGTCCTCGCTGAACTTGTCGGCCGGGCGCAGGGGTTCGGCGTCGGGGCCGTTGTAGTAGGCGCCGGCGATCCACGCGCCGCGCACCTCCAGCTCGCCCGCGGACTCGCCGTCCCAGGGGAGGCGTTCGCCGCCGGGGCCGGTGAGGCGGGCCTCGACGCCGGCCGGGAAGCGGCCCTGGGTCAGCCGGTAGGCGAACTCCTCCTCGGTGCCCACGGCGTGGGCCGGCGGGCGGGCGATGGTGCCGAGCGGGGAGGTCTCCGTCATGCCCCAGGCGTGGCAGACCCGCATGCCCAGCTTGTCGAACGCCTCCATCAGGGAGGGCGGGCAGGCGGAGCCGCCGATGGTGACCTGGGTGAGGGAGGAGACGTCCCGGGGGTTGGCGGTCAGCTCGGCGAGCAGCCCCTGCCAGATGGTGGGGACGGCGGCGGCGTGGGTCGGCTTCTCGCCCTCGATCATCCCGGCGAGCGGGGCGGGCTGCAGGAAGCGGTCCGGCATCAGCATGTTGACGCCGGTCATGAAGGTGGCGTGCGGCAGGCCCCAGGCGTTGACGTGGAACTGCGGGACCACGACCAGCGAGGTGTCCTGGTCGGTCAGGCCCATCGACTGCGCCATGTTGACCTGCATGGAGTGCAGGTAGATGGAGCGGTGGCTGTAGACCACGCCCTTGGGGTCGCCCGTGGTGCCGGAGGTGTAGCACATGGCGGCGGCGGCGCGCTCGTCCAGCTCCGGCCAGTCGTAGGCGACGGGATGCCCGGCGAGCAGGTCCTCGTACTCGTGCACCCGCGCGGTGGCGTCCGCCAGCGCGGAACGGTCCCCGGGGCCGGAGACGACCACGTGCTCGACGGTCTTGAGGTGCGGCAGCAGGGGCGCGAGGAGGGGGATCAGCGAACCGTTGACGATGACCACCCGGTCGGCGGCGTGGTTGACGATCCACGCGAGCTGCTCGGCCGGCAGGCGGAGGTTCAGGGTGTGGAGGACGGCGCCCATGGAGGGGATCGCGAAGTACGCCTCGACGTGCTCGGCGTTGTTCCACATGAGGGTGGCGACCCGGTCGTCGCCGGTGACGCCGAGGTCGTCGCGCAGGGCGTGGGCCAGCTGGGCCGCCCGGGCGCCGATCTCCGCGTAGGAGCGGCGGTGCGGTTCGCCCTCGCCGGTCCAGGTGGTCACCTGTGAGGTGCCGTGGATCGTCGACCCGTGGGTCAGGATCCTCGAGATCAGCAGCGGTACGTCCTGCATGGTGCTCAGCACGGCGTCCTCCTGGGCGACATTGCCTGCGGGGCGGTAAGAGTTGCGCTGATTCTGCGCACATACCGCGCGGTATGTCACTAGGGGAGCGAATGATCGATCACGCCGCGTCGGCGGGCCGGCGCGCGTCAGCCGCGGACGAGCCCCAGTTCGGCGTCCTCGCGGAGCTTGCCGAGCGCCCTCGACACGGCCGACTTCACCGTGCCCACCGAGACGCCGAGCACTTCGGCCGTCTGCACCTCGCTGAGGTCCTCGTAGTACCGCAGCACGACCATCGCCCGCTGCCGCGCGGGCAGCCGCATGATCGCCCGCCACATCGCGTCGCGCAGCGCCTGCTGCTCGGCCGGGTCGTCGCCGCCGGGCACCGGGTCGGGCTCGGGCAGCTCGTCGCAGGCGAACTCGTCGACCTTGCGCTTGCGCCACTGCGAGGTGCGCGTGTTCAGCAGCGCCCTGCGCACATAGCCGTCGAGTGCCCGGTGGTCCTCTATGCGCTCCCAGGCGACGTACGTCTTGGTGAGCGCGGTCTGCAGCAGGTCCTCCGCGTCGCTCGGATTCCCGGTCAGCGACCGGGCGGTACGCAGGAGCACCGGCTGGCGAGCCCTCATGTACGACGAGAACGACGGGTACGGGAGGGTCTGCGCCGCTGTCGCTGGAGTGGCGGCTTTCGAAGCGCTGGTGCAGACGGGTGTGGTCATGGCTCAACGCTATGAGCGGGGCCGGTCCGGCGGATCGCCCGCAGGTCCCGAAGGCACGTCCCCCTCAGGTTGTAGGGGTGGGGCCGGCTGCACCTCCTGAAGGTGGACCGGCGGGTGAGGGGTACTGCGGGTCGGCCCCTGAGGGTCCGCCCCCGGAACGACCGGGCGACGGTACCGGAGCACCGCCGCCCGGACGCCCCGCACCCCACGAAGCACACCCGCGCGGTCAGGGCACCGGCCTCACCACAGCGGGGTGAAGCCGATCACCACGTTGTCGTTGCCCTGGTTGACGGTCGTGAAGGCGGAGCCGGTGACCTGGGCGGTGTTGTTCTGGTTCGTGGCGCCGGATCCGGTGGCCTGCTGCTGCGTGGTGGCCGAGTTGCCGAAGTTGTCGCCGCCGACACCGCTGCCCAGGGCGTCGACCTCGGAGCTCGTGGCCGTCGCGTTCGATCCGTCGTCCGCGACGGCGCCGCTGTCCGCCGCCGCGACGCCGGTGAAGAGGGCGGCCGCGAGCGGCAGGGCGGAGATCGCGGCGATGACGCGGGCGGTACGGATGCTTGCCATGTTGTGTTCCCTCCAGAACAAGGACGCACCGGCTCATGGCCCTGTGCGGCCCATGACCGTGCGCGTGTGAAGTACGGCTGTCACCAGGGAAGTCGTCCCCCCGCCCCGGTGCCGTGCACGACGTCGCGAGATCAGGGTTGCCCAGGAAATCCCCGGCGAACCACCCTGGACACCGTCATTCGCACGCAAGCGTGACGACAAGGCGATAAACCCCGACGCGCCCCTTGGATCCCACCCCTTTCCGGGAGGAAGACCCCGCCCCGCTCCCGTAAGGGACGAAGCGTTCCGCCACTCCTGCCGCCCACCGCTCCCGCCCCGGCACGACGCGCGCCCCCCTTCCCTTCCTCGAACATGTGTACGAAAATAGAGGCATGGCCACCACCGACCGGCAGGCCGCGACCCTGGCCCTCGCGCACGCCCTGTCAGCCGCCGAACGCGGACTGGCCGTCATCCCCCTGTCCCGGACGAAACTCCCGGCCCTGCGCTCCCCGCACCGGGACGATCCGGAGCCGTCGAGTCCGCCCTGCCACGGCGAGTGCGGCCGCTTCGGCCACGGCGTCCACGACGCCTCCACCGACCCCGCCCGCATCCGCGCGCTGTTCGCCGCCGCACCCCGCGCCACCGGTTACGGCATCGCCTGCGGACTGCCCCCGCACCACCTCATCGGCGTCGACCTGGACACCAAGACCGGTACGGACTCGTTCGCCGCCCTGCGCGAACTGGCCCGGCGCCACCTGTTCACGATCCCCGCCACGGTGATCGTCCTCACCCCGAGCGGCGGCCGTCACCTGTGGCTGAGCGGCCCGCCGGACGTCGTCGTCCCCAACTCCGCGGGCCGGCTGGCCCCCGGCATCGACATCCGGGGCGCCGGCGGCTATCTCGTCGGCCCCGGTTCCCACACCGACCACGGCCCCTACACCACCGCCCCGGGCACCGCGCGCCTGGCACCGGCGCCCTGCCCGCCCGCCCTCCTGCGCCTGCTCCTCCCGCCGCCCCGCACCCACCACCCGGCGTCCCCACCGGCCGACGGACACGGCCAGGGCCTGATCCAGTTCGTCCTCGCGGCGCACGAGGGCCAGCGCAACACCCGCCTGTTCTGGGCGGCCTGCCGCGCCTACGAGGACGGAATCGGCCCGGCCCTGGTGGACCCCCTGGTCGGCGCGGCCCTCAGCACCGGCCTGTCCGAACGCGAAGCCCGCGCGACGATCGCGTCGGCGGCGCGGATGACGGGGCACCGCCCCTGACCGCCCCGCTCCCACCGGAAAACCGAAAGACCCCGATGCACCACCGCCCCGAAGCGCCGACCATGTCACTCGCCCGCGTCCTCCTCGGCTCCGGCCGCCCGGTCGACCTCTCCGAGCTGTGGATGTCGTCGACGTACGGCGGACCGCTCGAGGACTACCCGTGCAAGCCCCTCAACGACAGGAAGGTCGACCGGCTGCTCCGGTCCGCCGAGCGCGCCTTCCCCGGCACCCCGGTCCACCTGATCCCGCCCCCGCGCGAGTACCCCGACCAGTACGCGGGCGCCTTCGGCCCCGTGGAGGTGCTGCCCGCCGTGACGTGCGTCGGCAGCTTCCGGTCCGAGGCGCTCGACCCGGCCCGCGACCGCTCCCTGTACCGCTCCCGCCTCACCGTCGTCTGGTTCCAGTCCTCTCCGTGCGTACCGTCCGGCTGCGACGCGGAGCCCTCACTGCGGGACCTGCCCTGGGAACGGCTGGCCGAGGACGGAGAGCTCCAGAGGCCGGCGCTCGGCCCCGTTCCGGGCGCGCGGGGTGACGGTCCCGCGAGGTGATGCACACGTACGGAGTGGCGACAGCCTGAACGCCATCACACGTACGGGTGAGTGTCGGGGTCCATCACCGGGGTACGAAGCCGCTGCCCCGGCCTCTGTGAAGTCCACCCCCGTCGATGGCCCGAAATACGAAAGTGCCTGGTGACAAGGGACCTCGCGAAAGAAAACGATGCTGCGGGAGACCTTTTCGATCATCTGCTGTCAGCAGCGTGCGCGTGTCTACAGCGACCTAAACGTCCCGATTGTTCAGAATGTTGCCCACTGCCCCAGTTGAAACTATGAAGTTTCGTTGCCGAGGAGCATGACATGCAGGTTCGCAGGTGGCTCCCAGACCAGCCCACTCGTATCGGCCGTCACGACTGGCCGGACGAGGGGGACAACGGAACGCACATGCGCCTGCGGGCCGGCTCCATCGTGGTACTGGACCGGCAGGGGTGGCGGATCCTGGAGATCAACGGCTACCCGAGCAACTGGTGGCCGGACTCCTACGAGAAGGCGTGGCGCGACCACGTGGAACTGTGGTGGCACGCCAACGAACTGCGCCGGGCCAACAACCAGGCGGTCAAACCGGCCCCCGAGCGGGCCGAGTTCTACAAGCGTCCGGTGGTGCTGGTGCTGCGCAACGAGAACCTGCCCCGTTCCACACCGAAGCACTGGTGCGCTCCCGCCAGCCACGACTGGCGGGTCCTCCCCGAGCACTACGCCGTCTGCCGCGCCTGCGGCGAGCTGCCGCCCTGCCACCACGGGGAGTACCGCTGGGAGGGCGGACCCCGCTGGCCCGAGCAGGACGGCGGCATCCCGCTCATGGTGCCGGAGGGCTGCTGCATGGGGTGCGCCGAGCCGATCCGCCCGCGGGTGCGGACCGTGCGCTTCCCGGGCCCGAACCTCTGGTACCCGGACCTCGGGGAGGACACGGCCGTCTTCCACGCCCGCACGGCCTGCGCCGACCAGGTCGACCGCTACCGCATGCAGTGGCAGGCCGAGTACAACCCGCGCTCCTCCGCCCACACCGCCAC
>NZ_NCTE01001283.1 GCF_002114215.1 Streptomyces sp. 13-12-16
CAGCACGTTCACGGCGTCGGTGGGGAACCGCACGCCGAGCGCCCCGCTGAACGCCGCGGCGGCGGCCGACCGCAGCGCCGGGTCCGGCGAGCGGGCCCAGTCGCGGCCCACGGCGAGCGCGGTGGCGGCGAGCCCTTCGTCCAGGCACATGAACTGCAGCACCAGGACGGCCGTGGACTGTCCCTCCGGTCCGGCCGCGCCGCCCGCCCAGGGGTGCAGGTAGTTCTCGGCGACCTCGTCGAACGCGGGCCGGGTGAGCAGGGCGAGCCCCGAGGCGACGGAGAGCTGCACACCGAGTCCGGGCCGGGTGCCGACGAGTTCGGTCAGCCAGTCGCGCACGCCGTTCCAGTACGCCGTGGAGCGCTTCGCCCACAGCTCCTGGAGCACCCACTGCCGGTAGTGGGGGTGGGCGAAGACCAGCGCGCCGCGGGTGAGGGCGCCGTCCTTGCGCTCCTCCACCGCGACCAGGGTGTTGCGGCCCAGCGACAGCCGGCGGTCGGCGTTGCGGCGGTGGGCGGCGGCCGTCTCCTCGTCGTTCGCCAGCATCGGGAAGGTGGGCGCCACCCATTCCTCCAGGCGCTCCTGGCAGGTCTCGAAGTCGCGGTAGCCGACGCCGGTGACGAAGGCCAGCGTGGTGACCTCGGCCCATTCGTGCGGCTCCCGCCCGGCCGCGAACCAGTCCCGTACGGGCTCCGCCGCGCCGCTGCCGTACTCCTGCCAGACCTCGTCCGGGTCGGCGCCCCGCGCGATCCGTTCGGCCGCCTCGGCGACCTCCGCGACCCCGCAGCCCTCCGGCAGGCCGGCCGCGGCCCGCTCGACGGTGTCCGCGGCGCACCGCGCCCGCAGCAG
>NZ_NCTE01001284.1:0-497 GCF_002114215.1 Streptomyces sp. 13-12-16
CCCTGCCCGCAGCCGCGGGCTCCCGCCCCGCAGCCGCGGGCAGTCGTGCCGCTGGGGCGGCACGGGTGGGCGCGGCGGCACCTCGCGAACGCGGGGGAGTGACACGCCGGTACCTCAGCCGCGGCGCCGCTCACCCCAGCCAGCCCGCCAGCCCCCCGGTGCACCGCACCTCGTCACCCGCCGTGATCAGCAGGGCCTCGACGTCCGGGAGGGACTCCAGCCATCGCAGTCCCTCCCGCGAGCCCATCGCGAACGCCGCCGTGGCCCAGCAGTCCGCCCACGTCAGGCGAGGGGCCACGACGGTCACCGAGACCAGGTCGGTCACCGCGGAGCGGCCCGTGCGCGGGTCGACGATGTGATCACCCCGCTCGGCCGTGCCGGACGTCGCCACAGCCAGTTCCGAGGCACCCGCCGCGGAGACGACCGCGGCGAGACCGCCCGGACGCAGCGGGTCCGACACCCCCACCCGCCACGGCCGCCCCGCCCCCCGCCCCCCC
>NZ_NCTE01001284.1:680-1126 GCF_002114215.1 Streptomyces sp. 13-12-16
CCGCTCCGTGGCCCAGCCCTTCACGACGCCCGTCGGATCGAGCCGCCCCCGGTAACGCGGACTGAACCAGCCCTCGCTCACCCGCTCCGCCTCCGCCGCCAGCTCCAGCACCTCGGCGACCTCGGCGTCGCACTCCCCGACGCTCAGCTCACCCCGCGCCAGCCGGGAGATCTGGCTGTCGTCGCGGTACGTGCTGAACACCTCGTCGACCCGGTGCAGCCCCGCGACCGCCTCCTGGAGCGCCGCGCGCACCACAGCGGGTTCCCCGCCGCGGACGTCGAGGGAGAAGACGGTCCCCATCGTCTCCTCCGCGTGACGCACCGCGGCGGGAGCCTCGGTCGGCTCGGCCACCGTGTCAGCCACCGGCCTTGTCCAGCGCCGACTGGAGCGACTGCCTGTACCCCGCGCTCGTGTACGTGGCCCCCGACACCGCGTCGATCCCCGCG
>NZ_NCTE01001285.1 GCF_002114215.1 Streptomyces sp. 13-12-16
CGGGCCCCGGACCCCGGAGGAGCTGGCGTCGCTGGTGACCGCGTCCGCCACGGACGCCGACGTCCCGTGAGGGAGCGGGGCGGTGCCGGTCAGGTCGCGTGGCCGATCCGCACCAGCGTGAACACGTAGGCGCACACGGCCGTCACCTGCGCGAGGAACACCGGCACGGTGTGCGCGGCGGGGCGGCCGCCACCGTCGAGGTGCGCACGGGCGGCCCTGCTCACCCTCGGACGCGCGCCCGCCGGCCGCCGTTCCAGTGCCCTCCGTACGGCGCGCCGCCCGGCGGCGGTGGTGATGCCGAGCCGTACGCCGTGCGCGTCACGGACGATCAGGGTCCGCTGGGGTCCTCCGCAGGAGAAGGTGGTCCACAGGCGGACGTCGGTGAGACGGGTCAGGTCGACGGTCCGCACGCCGGTGGGTGTGCGCGCCGTCGACCCGGTCGTCGTGTGCCGGGCCGGTGGCCGTTCCTCGCACAGGGGGTTGGCCACCGCCGACACGAGCAGCAGGGCCAGGAAGCCCGGCACGGTGGCGACCGGGCTCCCG
>NZ_NCTE01001286.1:0-1741 GCF_002114215.1 Streptomyces sp. 13-12-16
GGCCGTCGCTGGCCGGGGCGCCGGCGGTGCTGGGGCGGGCCCTGCGAGCAGCGCGCCGCTGAACAGGCCGCGCGCCGTGTGCCAGGCGGCGGCGGCCCAGGCACCGGCCAGCAGGGTGTACAGGGCGAGTGCCAGTACGTCGTAGGCGAGCAGCCCGGTGTGCGAGGCGAGGGCCCCGGCGCCGGTGACACAGGTGCCGACCGGGAACGTGAACGACCACCACGTCATCGCGAAGCGCATGCCCCGCCGCCACGCCCGTACGACGTGCGCGGCGGCGAGGCAGAGCCACAGCAGCGCGAACCCCGTGACGGGCACCCCGTACAGGACGGCGAGCACGCGGAAGCCCTCGCCGTACGGCGCCGGTACGACCCCGGGGGCGACGTCCGCGAAGGCGCCGACGGCGGTCGTGGACTGGCCGAGCGGCCCGAGCACCAGGAACAGCGTCGGGGTGAGCGCGAGGGACGGCGGACCGTGGGTGATCAGCCGGCCGAAGACCAGCGGCAGCGTCATCAGGGTGGCGAGGAGGCTGAGCCCGAACATCGCGACGCAGGCGAACAGCAGGGTCGCGCGGGGCTGGCCCTCCGGGAGGTACGGCACCAGGCGGGGCCCGAGCGCGGCGGACACCATGGGCGCGACCAGCGGCAGCAGCCAGACGGGCGTCGCCTCCCGCGCCGTCACCCGGTGGCGTACGGCCATGAGGTACGGGACGGCCACGGCGGCGGCCAGCCCGACGGCCGTACCGGCGGTGAACAGCACGGCGTCGAGGACGACGGCCGTGCGCAGCCCGATCCAGTCCCGCCCGAGGGTCAGGGCGCCGCCGCCGACGGCCAGCAGCGCCATGGAGAGACAGCCGTAGAAGGGCGCCACGGCGGGGTCGAGGAGGTGGGCGCGGGCCCGGTCGCGGTGGTGGGCCCAGTGCAGGGCGCGGGCGGCGAGCAGGACCGCCAGGAGGGCGAGGGACAGCGCCCAGACGGTGGTGAGCGCGGGGCGCGGGACGGGCACGTGCGCGGGGAGCGCGGCGCCCGCTCCGGCGACGATGGCGGTGCCCATCACACAGGCGTACCAGTTGGGTCCGAGGTGACGGACGGCGGTGGCACGCGGGGGCCGTGCGGTGACACGGGGCAGGGGTGGCAGGGGCCGGGTTGCGGTGACCATGGTCATACGGTCGGGCCGGCGGTCCACCGCCACCAGGGAGCCCCCCTCTATGGCGGCATAAGCTGGGCTTATGAGCACAACGGACGACCACGGCCCTCCAGGGCACCGCTCCGCGAGCCCGGGGTCCCTGGCTCACCGGGTGCCGGACCTCGGGGCGCTGGAGCTGTTGCTGGCGGTGGCGCGGCTGGGGAGCCTGGGCGGGGCGGCGCGGGAGCTGGGCATCACCCAGCCCGCCGCCAGCAGCCGGATCCGGTCGATGGAACGACAGCTCGGGGTGGCGCTCGTCGACCGCTCGCCGCGCGGTTCGCGGCTGACCGACGCGGGGGCGCTGGTCACCGACTGGGCGCGGCGGATCGTGGAGGCGGCGGAGGCCTTCGACGCGGGCGCGCAGGCGCTGCGGGACCGCAGGGACTCACGGCTGCGGGTGGCGGCGAGCATGACGATCGCCGAGTACCTGCTGCCCGGGTGGCTGCTCGCGCTGCGCGCGGACCGGCCGGACACGGCGGTGTCGCTGCTGGCCGGGAACTCGGCGGCGGTGGCGGAGCGGCTGCTGGCGGGGGGGGGGGGCGGGGGGGTCGTGGGAGGG
>NZ_NCTE01001286.1:1936-3126 GCF_002114215.1 Streptomyces sp. 13-12-16
GCGTGGGCCCGTCGGCGGCGGCCGATCGCGGCGGAGGAGCTGGCGAGCACGCCGTTGATCCTGCGGGAGAAGGGGTCGGGGACGCGGCAGGTCCTGGACGCGGCGCTGGGCGGGTTGGCCCGGCCGTTGATCGAGCTGTCCTCGACCACGGCGGTGAAGGCGGCGGCTGTGGGCGGGGCGGGGCCGGCGGTGCTGAGCGAGCTCGCGGTGGGGGAGGAGCTGGCGATGCGGCGGCTGGTGCGGATTCCCGTCAATGGGATCGCCCTCGCCCGGGACCTGCGTGCGGTGTGGCCCACGGGGCACCGGCCCACCGGGCCTGCGCGGGATCTGCTGTCGCTGACGCGGGGGTGAGGGGCTGGCGTTCGCCGGGTGCTCCACGTTGCGGCTGGGCGGGGGTGGATCGCGCTGCCCGGCGCCTACGGGGTGCCTCCCCCAGAGGGGGTACCCCCCAGCGCCCACCCGTGCCGCTGGGGGCACCTCCCAGGCCCTCAAGGCACTGGGGGAGGCACGATTTGCCCGCGGCCGAGGCGGTACGGCTACCTGCGGCTGACGCGGCACGACTGCCCGCGGCTGAGGCGGTACGGCTGCCCGCGGCTGAGGCGGTACGGCTGCCCGCGGTCACGGCGGCAGGGGCCGGCCGCGGAGAGCGGCGGTGGTCAGGGCCTGCATGACGCGTGGGTCGTTTCCCATCTCCGGGTGCCATTGGACTCCCAGAACCCAGGCCGGGGCGGGCAGTTCGATCGCCTCCACCGTGCCGTCCTCCGCGTACGCCGACGGGATCAGGCCGCTGCCCAGGCGGTCCACCGACTGGTGGTGGTAGGTGGGGACGGAGGTCTGTTCCGGGGCGACGCCGGCGTAGAGCGTGCCGGGGACCGGCTTGACCGGATGGTGGCCGAAGGTGCCCGGCGCCTCCGCGTGGCCGTCGATGTGCTGGACCAGGGTGCCGCCCAGGGCGACGTTCAGGAGCTGCATGCCGCGGCAGATGCCGAGCAGCGGGACCCGGCGGTCCAGGGCCGCCTCGATCAGGGCGAGTTCCCAGGCGTCCCGCGCCCGGGCGGGCGGTCCCGTGCGCGGGTCGGGCTCGGCGCCGTAGTGGACGGGCTCCACGTCCGGGCCGCCCGCGACGACCAGTCCGTCGAGCCGGGCCACGGTCGCCGCCGCCCGCTCCGGCGCGTCCGGCGGGAGCATCG
>NZ_NCTE01001287.1:0-2111 GCF_002114215.1 Streptomyces sp. 13-12-16
CCTGAGCTTCGGCGCGGGCCCCCACTACTGCCTCGGCGCCCCCCTGGCCCGCCTGGAGGCCCGGATCGCCCTGCCCCGGCTGCTGCGCCGCTTCCCGCGCCTGACGGCCGCCGCCTCCCCCGTCTACCGCGACCGGTGGGTCGTCCGCGGACTCGACACGTATCCCCTCGTGCTCGGCGCCTGACCTGCGCCGCCGCCCCTCCCGCACGCCCGCGGGGCCGGGATTTTCGCACAGCATTTAGAGAGATGCGCCCTCACGCCCGCAGACGTGACGATTCAGGTAAGTCGGCGGGCCTCCCACGACGACTTGGCGAAGCCGAGCATCCCGCCCTCCGCGCCCTGCTCTCCGGCAGCCCACCGCCGACTGCGCCGGAACCGCCGAATCTTCGCTTTCGAAGGAGTCATCTCGTGACAGCACCACTCAGGATCCTGGCGATCAACGGATCGGAGCGTGACGGCAACACCGCCGACGTCCTGCGGTACGCCGCCGGGGTCGCGGCGCGGCGCGGGGTCGAGTTCGAGACGGTCGATCTGCGCTCCGTCCGCATGGACCGCTGCGGCCCGTGCGGTGACTGCAACACCCGTACGGTCCCCTGCGCGGTGGAGGACGGCGTCGCCGACGTGGTGGCCAGGATGATCGAGGCGGACGGCATCGTCTTCGCCGCGCCGGTCCACGGCTTCGGCACCGCCAGCCTCATGCAGACCTTCATCGAGCGGGCCGGGGTCGGCCACCTGCGCTTCGACCGGCCGCTGACCAACAAGGTCGCCGGCGTCGTCTCCGTCGCCCGCCGCTACAGCGCCGGCGAGGTGTGGGCGCAGCTCACCGTCAACGCCCTGCTCAACCGGATGATCGTGGTGGGCAGCGGGTTCCCGGCCACCGTGCACGCCCTGCACCGCGGCGACGCGCTGAAGGACGACGAGGGACTGACCAACGTCTCCCGGCTCGTGGACCGGATGATCGACATGATGGAGCTGCTGGCCGAGCACCGCAGGCTCACCGGTCAGGACGGCCCGATCCACACCGGCGAGGTCAACGAACGCGTGGGACTCGCCCTGAACGCCGCCGAGTTCGAGGACACCCCCGAGCCCGCCCTCACCGCGCAGGCCCGGCCGTGACCGCCGACGGCACCGACGCCTTCCTCGCCGCCCACCGCCGGATCAGCGACTCCTTCCACGACGGCACCCTCACCGAGCGGGCGCTGGCCGACTGGCACGCCGAGCGGCTGACCGCCGTACTGCGGCACGTCACGGCACGCTCCCCGTTCTACCGCCGCCACCTGGCCGGCGTGGACATCGAGGCCGTCACCCCCGCCACGCTCACGACGCTGCCCTTCACCACCAAGGACGACCTGCGCCGCGAGATGTACGACGTCCTGTCCGGGCCGCTCGCCGACGCGCGGATCTACTACGAGACCAACGGCACCACCGGGGCCGCCACCCCCTGCCCGCGCGGCGCCCGCGACATCGCCGCCTCCAACACCGCCGTGGAGCAGTCCTGGCGCCACCTGCTGCGCACCCGCTTCGGCGACCGCAAGCCCGTCGTCGGCCTCATGGGGCCGTCCGAGCTGTACGCGTTCGGCGACGTGTTCACCGACGTGGCCGCCACCCTCGACCTCTGCCACGTCAAGATCTGGCCCGAGTCGCCGCGCGTCGGCTTCAAGAAGGCGCTGCGCCTCATCGAGGAACTCGGCGTCGAGGTCGTCGTGTGCGCGCCCGCGCTGTGCCTGAGCCTGGCCAAGGCCGCCCTGCACCACGGCTACGACCCGGCCGCGCTGCCGGTGAAGCTGTTCCTCGTCCTCGGCGAGATCTGCACCCCGCAGTTCGCGGCGAACGTCTCCACCGTCTGGCCGCAGGCCGTCGTACGGCCCGCCCTGTACGGCTCGCAGGAGGCCCTGTGCATCGCCTCCGGCGCCGACAGCGGCGCCCTGCACCTGTCCTCGCCCAACTACCTGGCCGAACTGGTGGACCCGGACACCGGCGCCCCGCTCGGCCCGTACGGCACCGGCGAACTGGTGCTGACCATGCTGGTCGACGGCATCAAGCCGCTGATCCGCTACCGCACCGGGGACCTGGTCCGGCTCACCCCCGCCCCGCCCGGCTCCGCCCTGCCC
>NZ_NCTE01001287.1:2286-2547 GCF_002114215.1 Streptomyces sp. 13-12-16
CCGGCCGAACTGGAGGCGGCGGTGCTCACCGACGTCCGCGGCTGCCTGGGCTACCAGGTCGTCGTCGACAGCGCACCGGACGGCGGCGACCGGGTCACCGTCCGCATGGACCTCCTCCCCGGCACCGCACGGCCCGACCGGGTCGCCGCGGCCGTCACCGCCCGGCTGCGCGAACGCACCGGCGCGCACAGCACCGTCGTGGTCGACACCGACATCGACCCCGTGACCCACACCGGTTCGTTCGTCAGCTGGAAGGCGGCC
>NZ_NCTE01001287.1:2790-7735 GCF_002114215.1 Streptomyces sp. 13-12-16
CCCGACGAGGTGTACCTCCTGGAGTCCGCCGCCGGCCCGCTGCGCGACCGCCGCTACCAGTTCGCCGGCTTCGGCACCCTGCTGTCGCTGTCCGTCACCGACGGGACGGTGCGCGTCGCGGGCCGTCCCGGCCTCGTCCGGCTGCTGCTGGAACGCGCCCGGCCGCTGCTCGCACCCGACGGGACGGACCCGGCCGGCGGCACGGGGCACGCCACCGTGCGGCTGCGCTCCTTCAAGGACCTGTGGGCGCTGCTGCGCACCGCCCAGCGGATGTTCGACGCCGAGGGCTCGGCCACCCGCTTCCGCTTCGGCTTCCTCGCCTACTTCGGCTACGACGCCGTCCGCTACGTGGAGGACCTCCCGCACCTCATCGAGGAGCGCCCCGACCTGCCCGACGTCCACCTCGTCCTGCACCAGGGCTGCGTCGTCGCCGACCTGGAGGGCGGTGGGGCCGAACTGCTCCTGCACGAGTCCGCGCACTGGGAGCCCCTCGACGGGGACGGCGTCCTCGGCCTGCTCGCGCGGGCCGGTGAGACCCACCCCGAGCCGGCCGCCGACACCTTCCCCGCATCCGTCGTCACCGACGACAGCGAGCCCGGCCTGTTCGCCGCCGACGTCGAACGCTGCCTGAAGCACATCGCGGCCGGCGACATCTACCAGGTGCAGATCGGGCACGAGCTGACCATCCGCTCCCCGGCCCGCCCGGCCGACGTCTACCAGCGGCTGCGCCGGCGCAACGCCTCGCCGTACATGTACCTCGCGAGCCTGGCGGGCCAGTGCGTCATCGGCGCGAGCCCCGAACTGTTCGTGCGGATCGAGGACGGCACCGTCACCATGCGGCCCATCGCCGGCACGCTGCCGCGCACCGGGGACGACGAGGCCGGCGCCCGGCGGCTGTCCTCCGACCCCAAGGAGATCGCCGAGCACACCATGCTCGTCGACCTGTGCCGCAACGACATCGGCCGGATCTGCCGCGCCGACACCCTCCAGGTGCCCGACCGGCTCACCGTCGAACGGTACTCGCACGTGCTGCACCTGGTGTCCACCGTGCTGGGGGAGGCCGAACCGGACAAGGACGCCTTCGACACGATCGCCGCCCTCTTCCCCGCCGGCACCATGACCGGCACCCCCCGGATCCGGGCCATGGAGATCATCGAGTCCGTCGAGCGCAGCCGCCGCGGCCTGTACGCGGGCGCCCTCGGCGTCCTCGACGTCGGCGGCTACACCAACCTCGCCCTGTGCATCCGCACCCTGTTCCACCGTGACGGCGTGTACCGCACCCGTGCCTCCGCGGGCATCGTCGCCGATTCCGATCCCCGTGCCGAATGGCGCGAGACGCTGGCCAAGATGAGCGCCGCACACTGGGCGGTCACCGGAAAGGAACTGCTGTGACCCGGATGTTCACCGTCCGGCCCGCCTCCGGTCCGCCCCCGCGGATCCTGGTGGTCGACGCGTTCGACAGCTTCGTCGACATCCTGCGCCAGTACCTGATGTCGGCGGGCGCCGTCCCCCTCATGGTCCGCTCCAACGCGCTCACCCCGGCCGACGTGCCCGCCATGGGGCTGGACGGCATCCTCCTCGGCCCCGGCCCCGGGCACCCGGACGAGTCGGGCCACGTGGAACTCGTACGGGCCTTCGCCGGACGTCTGCCGCTGCTCGGGGTGTGCCTGGGCCACCAGGCCATCGGCCGCGCCCACGGCGCGCGCGTGGTGCCCGCCGAGCACCTCGTGCACGGCAAGACCAGCCGGATCCGCCACGACGGACGCGGTCTGTTCACCGGCCTGCCCGACCGGTTCGAGGCGACCCGCTACCACTCCCTCGTCGTGCCCGAGGAGAGCGTCCCGGACTGCCTGGAGGTCACCGCCCGCTCGGCGGACGACGGCTATGTGATGGGGCTGCGCCACCGCACCCTGCCCGTGGAGTCGGTCCAGTTCCACCCCGAGAGCTTCCGCACCGACCACGGCATGGACATCATCACCAACTACCTGCGCACCGTGCGCGAGTTCAGCACCCGGGCGGCCACCGTCACGGCCGCCTGAGACCGCTCGGGGCCACTTGACGCCACCGGCCACGGACCGCACGCGCAAAGATGCGCCGCCGGGCCGGCGGGCGTCAGGATTCCCGGTGTCACCAACCGCCGGGCGTACATGGGGAGACATACGTGGACTACTGGAACAGCACAGCGGAGACCATGCCCCGCGAACGGCTGGAGTCCTGGCGGTGGCAGCGCCTCGAGCGCGCCCTCGACCACGCCCGGCGCTCCTCACCGTTCTGGAGCGCCCGCATACCCGAGGGCATCACCTCGCTCGCCGACTACACCGCCCGGATGCCGCTGCTGTACAAGGCGGACCTGCTCGCCGCCGAGGAGCAGGCACCGCCGTACGGCACCTGGCCCTCGCTCGACCCGTCGCTGAGCGTGCGCCACCACCAGACGAGCGGCACCAGCGGCAACCCGCCGGTGCGCACCTTCGACACCGAGCGGGACTGGGCGTGGTGCGTGGACACCTTCTGCACCGCGCTGTACGCCAACGGGGTGCGCTCGCACCACAAGGGCATGGTGTGCTTCGGCTACGGCCTGCTCGCCGGCTTCTGGGGCATGCACTACGCGCTGGAACGCATCGGCTGCACCGTCTTCCCCTCCGGCGGCCTCGACTCCCGCACCCGCGTCCGCCTCCTGGTGGAGCAGCGGATCGAGGTCCTCGGCCTGACCCCCAGCTACGCCATGCGGCTGATCGAGACGGCCCGCGAGATGGGCGTCGACCTGGCCCGCGAGGCGAACGTACGG
Organism: Streptomyces sp. 13-12-16; assembly: GCF_002114215.1. Lineage (GTDB taxonomy): Bacteria > Actinomycetota > Actinomycetes > Streptomycetales > Streptomycetaceae > Streptomyces. Next base: position 5,576 of record NZ_NCTE01001287.1, read on the forward strand.
ATCATCCTCGCCGGGGCCGAGCCGCGCTCCGACTTCACCACCCGCACCATCGAGGAGGCCTTCGGCGCCCGCGTCTTCAACGCGGCCGGCACCACCGAGTTCGGCGGCGTCTTCATGTTCGAGTGCCCCTCCCGGCGCAACGCCTGCCACATCAACGAACAGTCCTGCTACGACGAGGTGCTCCACCCCGAGACCAAGCAGCCCGTCGGCTACGGCGAGGAGGGCGTCCGCGTCACCACGGGACTCTCCCGCGAGGGCGTCCAGCTCTTCCGCCACTGGACCGAGGACATCGTCGTCAGGCGCCCGCACACCGAGTGCGGCTGCGGCCGCACCTGGGACTTCTACGACGGCGGAATCCTGCGGCGCGTCGACGACATGCGCAAGATCCGCGGGGTGTCCGTCACCCCGGTGATGATCGAGGACGTCGTCCGCGCCTTCGACGAGGTCAACGAGTTCCAGTCGTCCATCCGCACCGTACGCGGGCTCGACACCGTCCACGTCAAGGTCGACGCGGGCGAGCTCGCCGGTCCGGCCGCCGACGCGCTGTGCGGCCGTATCGCGGAGGAGTTCAAGCGCGAGATCGGCATCCGACCCGTGGTGGAGCTCGCCCCCGCAGGCAGCCTGCCCCGATCACAATGGAAGGCGGCACGACTTCATGACGAACGCGTCCTCACCTCTCACGGCTGAGCAGGAGCTCCACCTCCTCGAGAGCTACCGCACCCTGACCCACCTCGCGGACACCGTCCGGGTGCCCGCGGTCCTCGCCTCGGTACGGACCTGCCTGGCCGAGCTGCGCCTGGCCCTCGACGGCCAGGCGATCGACATCGACTACTACCGCGAACCCGCCCGCACCCTGGTGGCCTGACGGCGCCTCGGCCCCCGTCCGCGCCGGTGACCGGCGAACCCCGCGCGAAGTGCCGGCGTGCAGCCGCACACGGTCGGCAGGCGGGCGTCCGTCCGCCTGCCGACCGTGTGACACCCTCGGTGATCTCGTCCCACAGACGCGCCGTGCCGCCCTGCCGGACCCTCCACCGGCCGCCGTCCTGGAAGACGACCGCCCACCGCCCGGTGTCCACGTCGATCACGACGTGTTCCGTCCGGCCCTCCCGTGCCGGCGTGATCTGTCCCGCGGGCGGTGGAAAAGCATTCGACCAGCCGGGCCGCGACCAGCCAGGATCCGCACTCGTGACGACGTCGAAGCAACTCCTGGTCCGGGCCGCCGCCCGCAACAACGCCGAGTGGTGCGCGGTGATGAGCCGATCGCACGGCTCGGCGGGCGGGTTCGGGGAAGAGGCCTGGGCCGCCCCGGTCCGCACACCGCTGTACCACCCCGACGCGGTGACGCTGGTGCCGGGGGCCGGCCCGGCCGCGCTGCTGGCCCGGATCGACACCACCGCGCCCGGCGCCTCCGTCAAGGACAGCTTCGCCGACCTCGACCTGACGGAAGCCGGCTTCCAGGTGCTGTTCGAGGCGCAGTGGATCCACCGGCCGGCGAGTGCGCCCGCCACCGCGCCGGATCTCGCCTGGGACGTGGTGGGCACCCCGGACATGCTGCGCGCATGGGCGCTCGCCTGGGACGACGGGGACGGAAACGCGGACCTCTTCCGGCCCGGCCTCCTCGACGACCCCGCCACGTTCGTGCTCGCCGGGCACTCCGCCGACGGCGGGGTGGTCGCCGGGGCGGTGGCGAGCCTCAGCGACCAAGTGGTCGGGATCTCCAACGTCTTCGCACTCGACGGCGGCCCTGACGTGGCCTGGCCGGTCGTACTGGACGCGGTGCGCCGGCTGTTCCCCACCCTGCCGGTGGTCGGATACGAGCACGGCGATGACCTGGCGGTCGCCGTGCGCCATGGCTTCGAGCCGGTCGGTCCGCTGCGGATCTGGCTGCACGGCTGACCGGTTCCCGGGCGGCCCGGGCCGCCGTTCGGCGGCCGCATGACCTTCGACGGCTCATGACGGACGTTCCCCGACGTCGAGCGGTTTCGACTCCGGGGCGGCGGTCCGCCGGTCCCGGAAGCGGCTGTGGGAGCGGGGTGCCCGGGGCGCGGCGGGAGGTCGCGGCGCCCGGCCGGGCTGCCCCACCATGACGTGGTCCTCGGCCACGACCCGGCCGCGAACGCGGACCGCGACGGTGACCGGCTGCGCGTGGCCCGGCACGGC
>NZ_NCTE01001288.1 GCF_002114215.1 Streptomyces sp. 13-12-16
CAGCGCGCCCAGTGGCACGCCCACCGGCGCGACCCCCGGTTCGACCACGCCCTGGAACTGCGCTCGCCGGGCGGACTGGACGCCGCCGCGCTCACCGCCGCGCTGGCCGACGTGACGGCCCGCCACCAGCCGCTGCGCACGGCGTTCACCGAACGCGACGGCACGGTGTTCCCGCACCCGGTCGAACCTCCCGCCCTGACCGTCGAGCGGTGCGCCGACCTCGACGGGCGCCTGGCCGAACTCGCCGGACAGGTGACGGACCTGACGGCGGAGGCGCCGCTGCGGGCGCGGCTGCTCACCGCCCCCGACGGCCGCCAGGCGGTCTCGCTGACCGCGCACTACCTCGCCGTGGACGAGTGGTCGGTGGTCCCCCTGCTCCGCGACCTCACCACCGCGTACGCCGCCCGGTCCCGGGGCCGGGAACCCGGCTGGCGGCCACTGCCGGTGACGTACGCCGACCACACCCGCCGGTCCCACGAGACGCTCGGCGACCTCACCGACCCGGACAGCCGGGGCGGGCGCGGTCTCGCCCACTGGCGGCGGACGCTGAAGGACGTACCGTCCGTCCTCGCGCTGCCGGCGGACCGGTCGGGGTCCGCCGCGCCCGGCCGGGTCGCCTTCGTGCTGGACGAGCGGCTGCACGCCGACGTGGACCGGCTGGCCCGGACCACCGGCACCAGCATGTTCATGGTGCTGCACTCGGCCCTGGCGGCCCTGCTCACCGCGCACGGCGCGGGCACCGACCTGCCCATCGGCACGATGACCGCGGGCCGCACCGACGACCGGCTCGCCGACCTCGTCGGCTGCTTCCTCAACACGCTCGTCCTGCGCACCGACACGGCGGGCGACCCCGCCTTCGCGGAACTGCTGGCCCGGGTGCGGGAGACGACGCTCGGCGCCCTGGACCGGCAGGACGTGCCGTACGACGAGGTGGCCCGCGCGACCGGCCTCCCCCCCCGAGGGACCCCGGGTCATGGTGATCCATCACGAACAGGCCGACCTGGCACGGCTGGAGGGGGAACTGGGCTCGCTGCGGGCCGCCCCCACCGGAGCGGTGCGGGCCGGGC
>NZ_NCTE01001289.1 GCF_002114215.1 Streptomyces sp. 13-12-16
CACGCGCGTGGAGGAGCTGTACGGCCTGCTGGTCGCCGCCGGGCCGGCCGACGCCGACGGGCCGGGGCGGCCGGCCGGCGGACCGGTGGCCGTCAGCCCGCAGACGCTGATGGTGCCGGGCGGGACGCTGTGGCACCGCGCGGACTGTCCGCTGGTCGCGGGGAAGGCGGAGGCGGTTCCGGTGGACGGGAGGCTGGTCGCGGGCGGTGAGCTGGAGCCCTGTCCGGTCTGCGAACCCGCCGACGGGTCCGGTTGAGGACTCGCCGATGTCCTCGCTGACGTACGACCTCACGCTGGCCGGTCTGTCGGTGGGCGCCGCGGCGGCGCTCACCGGGATCGGTCTGATCGTGACGTACCGGGCGACCGGGGTGCTGAACTTCGCGCACGGTGCGATCGCGATGGTGTGCGCCTATGTGCTGCGCGGCCTGGTGGTCGACCGGGGCTGGCCGCCGTGGCCGGCCGCCGCGCTGACGCTGCTGGTGCTGGCGCCGGGGATCGGGGTGGTGCTGGAGCGGTTCGTGTTCCGGCCGCTGTCCGTGCGGGGCGGCGATCCGGCGCGGGCGCTGGTGGCGTCCATCGGGGTGTTCGTCCTGCTGGTGGGCGGGGCGGCGCTGCTGTGGGGGCGGGGGGCGCGGGACGACGCGCCGGTGCTGGTGCCGGCGGAGCCGTGGGGACAACTGGCGGTGGTGGTCGTGCTGGCCGCGGGGGTCGGGG
>NZ_NCTE01001290.1 GCF_002114215.1 Streptomyces sp. 13-12-16
GGCCAGCCCCCGCCCCGCCCCCAGCCCCGCCGCCCCGAACGCCCAGGCGGTGACCCCTTCCCGAGGCCCCCACCCGCCCACGTTCAGCGGCAGCCCCATCGCCAGCAACGCCAGTACGGCCAGCGGCAACAGTTCCCCCACGGACGCGTCCGCCCCCGCGACATCCGCGGCGAGGACGAACATCCCCACGTACCCGGCCAGTACGACGACGGACGAGACGAGGACACCGGGCGCGTTACGACGCGAGAACAGCCCCTCACGTGCCTCGGCCAACACGCCCCGCCCGGCGGCCCTCCGCTCCGGCGCCCGGTTCATCCGCACCGCCAGCACCACCGCGCAGGCCCCCAGCACACCGAGCCCCACCACCGGCACGGCCTGCCGCACCTCGCCGAGCACCGGCGACGGCATGCTCACCAGCACCACCGCCCCCACGGCGAACAGCGCGAGCTGCCCGGCGGTCCGCTCCAGCACCACCGCCCGCACCCCCCGCCCCATGTCCCCGGCGCTCTGCCCGTGCCGCACGGCCCGGTGGACGTCGCCCAGCACACCCCCGGGCAGCGCCGCGTTGAGGAACAGGGCACGGTAGTAGTCGGCGACAGCGGCCCCCAGCGGCAGCCGGATCCCGATGCCCCGGGCGACCAGCGCCCAGCGCCACGCGCTGAACACGGTGGTCACCAGCCCGATCCCGAGCCCCGCGAGCAGCGTCGGCCCGTCGATGCGGCGCAGCCCGTCCACGAGGACACCGGTACCGAGCCTCCAGACCAGGACCACGAGGATGGCGACACCGGCAAGTGTCCCGAGCCGGGTGCGCACGGTACGGGTGCCGATCCGGGCGAGGAACGCGCTCATGCGGCCCCGTCCGCCGGCCGGCACAGGGCGAGCAGATCACTGTGGTGGACGACGACCCGCAGCTCCCCCGCCGCACAGGCCTCCAGCCGCTCGGCCAGATAGCCGTCGGCACGCGACGCCAGCTCCGGCCGCTCCTCCACCGCCGCGCCGACCCACCCCCGCAGCCACTGCTCGGTCAACGCGGCCTCCCCGGGACCCAGCCGCCAGGGGCTCGGGTTGATCCGTACCGTCGCGCCGTGCTCGGCGAACGCCTCGGCGGCCACCGAGACCGCGTCCGGCCCGAGCAGCCCGCCCCTCCGCTGATGGGCGTTGAACGCCTCCGTGATCTCCCGGTCCAGCGGATGCGGCTCGGTCAGCTCCACCCGTCCGGCCACCGACAACGTCAGCAGGGCCGGACAGCCGGCTCCCGCGCAGGCGGCGGCGAGGGCGCCGACCTCCTCGCGGGTGAGGACGTCGAGCAGCGCGGACGCCGTCACCAGGGAGGCACCGGCCAGCGCGTCCGAGGTGAGCCGGGCGACGTCACCGCGCCGGGTCTCGACGGTGACATGACTGCCGTCGGCGGCGGAGCGCGGGGAGGCGACGGCGGCGAAGTGCAGCAGGTAGGGGTCCCGGTCGTGCAGGACCCAGTGCTGGGCGCCGTCGAGCCGGGGGGCGAGCCAACGGCCCATCGAGCCGGTGCCGCAGCCGATGTCGTGGATGACGAGACCGTCCGCCCGGCGCGGCAGGTTGGCGAGCCGGATGCGCAGCGGATCGAGCAGATCGTACGACCGGGCGGCGGCGTCGGCGGGCTCCCGCAGCTGCAGCCACTCGGGCGCGTAGCGGGCCGGTTCGTCGTCGCCGGTGTCCCGCAGCCGCAGGGTGGCCCGCTCCCCGGGGCGGGACGCGGGGCCGGCACCGGGGATGACCTCCCGGGGGCCGGGCGGGGCCGGGATCGTCCCGCCGTACTGGGTGGTGGTCGCCTG
>NZ_NCTE01001291.1 GCF_002114215.1 Streptomyces sp. 13-12-16
TGGTGCTCACGGCCTGCGCCGACGCCCGGACCACGGTGGTCGTCGCCGCCCCCCGCCCCACCGCACGGCCCGTGATCTGGGCCCGCGAGGAACCTCCGGGCGGCGGCCCCCTGGCCGCGCTCGCCGCCGGACTCCGGCACACCAAGGCCGACCGGGTCGTCCTGCTCTCCGCCGATCTGCCCTTCCTCGACCGCCGCACGGTGCGGGGACTGCTGGCACCCCTTCGGCACGGCACCGCCGACGGCGTGCTGCTGACCGACTCCGACGGCCGGGACCAGCCGCTCGTCGCCGCGTACCGGACCGGGGCCCTGCGCCGCGAGCTGGCCGTGCTCACCGGCCGGCACGGCGAGCTGACCGGGCTGCCCCTGCGCCGGCTGACCGGCTCGCTCGACCTCACCCGTATCTCCGACCCGGTGGCGTCCTTCGACTGCGACACCTGGGACGACATCGCCACTGCCAGGGCACGCATCAGGGAGCATGGACACGTGTTGGATGAATGGATCTCCGCAGTCAAGGACGAGCTGGGCATCGACCTGGACGTCGACACCGGCGTGCTGCTCGACCTCGCCCGTGACGCCGCCCACGGGGTGGCCCGGCCCGCCGCGCCGCTGACCACCTTCCTCGTCGGCTACGCGGCCGCGCGGGCGGGCGGCGACCGGGAGGCCGTCGCCGAGGCGGCCCGCAAGGCCGCG
>NZ_NCTE01000133.1 GCF_002114215.1 Streptomyces sp. 13-12-16
GCACCTCGCAGGACCCCGAGGGACGTGCCGCGGTCACGGTCACGACGTTCCAGCCGAACGCCGTCGCTCCCCCGCCGCCGCCACCGGGCACGGGCGGCGGGGCGGGTCCGTCCCCCGTGAGCGGCGGCACGTCCGGCACGTCCACGCCCGAGCGGGCGGACCCGGCGAAGGTCCGGGCCGCCGTCGAGTCCCAGCCCGGCCTGGCGTCCTACTACGGCAAGCTCCGGGCCGAGGTCGTCGTGGCCGGCGCCCCCGGCTCGGTCCAGGCCGACCTCTACGAAGGCGATGCGCGCGACGGCGGATACGAGCTGCTCTCCGGGCACTGGATCACCGGTAAGGGGCAGGTCGTGGTGCCCACCCGCTTCCTGGAGCGGACCGGCACCGAGGTCGGTGACACCGTACGGGTGAGCTACGGGAAGGAGCACGCCGGCCTGAAGATCGTGGGTGAGTCCTTCGACACCTCGGGCGACCGGCTGAGGATCCACGCGGACATGGCCGACTTCCCCTCCGCCGAGCCCAGTACGTTCCTCGTCGAGGTGAGGTCCGGCGTCTCGGCGGACGATTTCGCCCGGCGGCTCGCGTCGGTCGTACGGCCGCTGGGGGGCGACGCCACGACCGTCCCCCCGGCGGAGCGGGAGGGCGTCATCCTCGTCATGAGCGCGATGGCCGTGCTGCTCACCCTCATGCTGGTCGCCGTGGCCGGCCTCGGCGTCCTCAACTCCGTGGTCCTCGACACCCGGGAACGCGTCCACGACCTGGGCGTCTGCAAGGCGATCGGCATGACGCCGCGGCAGACCGTGAGCCTCGTGCTCGCCTCCGTGGCCGTGATCGGCGGGCTCGGCGGGCTGACGGGCGTGCCGGCGGGGTACGTACTGCACCGCCTCGTCATGCCGGTGATGACCCGCGCCGTGGGCACCGCCGTGCCGCCGTCCGTGCTCGACGTGTACGGGCCGGCCCGGCTGCTCCTGCTGGGACTCGGTGGCGTCGTACTCGCCGTGCTGGGCGCGCTGGTCCCGGCGGGCCGGGCGGCCGGGACCCGTACGGCCACCGCGCTGCGCACCGAGTAGCACCGTGACCGCGCCCGGCGGCCCGTGAAGCAGCCGGCCGGCGCCGCGGCGGGGCCGGGCACGGTACGGGGAGCGAGGTGCTTGACCCTCACGCGGCGTCATGCCGCATGGTCGGGGACATGGAGGAGCACCTGACCGTGGGACGCGTGGCCGGGCTGGCCGGCGTGAGCGTCCGCACGCTGCACCACTACGACGAGATCGGCCTCGTGGAGCCGTCCGCGCGGACCGCTGCCGGGTACCGGGCCTACTCGGCCGGTGACGTGGAGCGGCTGCGGGAGGTGCTCGGCTACCGGCGCCTCGGCTTCGGACTGCGCGAGATCGCGGCCCTGGTGGACGATCCGGCCGTCGACGCGGTCGCGCACCTGCGGCGGCTGCGCGGTCTGCTGCGGGAACAGCGCGATCGCACCGCCGCCATGGTGGTGGCCATCGACAAGGAGCTGGAGGCACGGGCCATGGGCATCAGGACGACACCGGAGGACCAACTGAAGCTGTTCGGGGCGCAGTTGTACGAGTCCATCGGGTCGGCGTACCCGGCAACGCGGCGCACCGAGCCGCGGATCGCCGCGCGGATCCGGGAGGCGCTCGGGGACGCCCGGACGGTGCTGAACGTCGGGGCCGGCACCGGCTCCTACGAGCCGACGGACCGTGAGGTCACGGCGGTGGAACCGTCGGCGGTGATGCGGGCGCAGCGTCCCGCGGGTGCGGCGCCGTGCGTGGCCGCCAGTGCGGAGCGCCTGCCGTTTCCCGACCGGTCCTTCGACGCCGCGATGGCGGTCAGCACCGTTCACCACTGGGCGGACCCGGTCGCCGGGCTGCGCGAGATGCGGCGGGTGGCCCGGCGCGTGGTGGTGTTCACCTACGACGCCAGTACGCCCGGCTGGCCCGAGCGGTTCTGGCTCACCCGCGACCACCTGCCCGAGTTCGCCGGCCTCCTGACCGGCTGGCCCTCGCCGGCCGACATGGCCCGCGCGATCGGGGGCCGCGCGGAGCCGGTGCCCATCCCGTGGGACTGCGCCGACGGCTTCTTCGAGGCCCACTGGCGCCGGCCCGAGGCGTACCTGGACGAACACGTGCGCCGCGCGGTCTCGGTATGGACCAGGGTCGGGACGCGGGCCGAGCAGCGGGCGGTGGACAGCCTCCGCGACGACCTCTCCTCGGGCCGGTGGGCCGAACGCAACGGGGACCTCCTCGCCCTCGACGAGGCGGAGCTGGGCCTGCGCCTCCTCGTGGCCTGAACCACCGTGCGGAAGCACCGCGAAGGCGCCGGCCCACCGGAGCCGATGGCCCCCGCCGCGACAGGGCCCGGCCTCGAAGGCGCGCCCGGCCTGAAGGTCCCCGCCCCGTCGGACGTCGCCCACGCCGTCCACCGGTTCGCGCCGTTGCGGGGCCGGACGACCCGGAGGGCCTCGGCCCACCTCAGGGACAAGGCTCCGGGTCGCCGCCTTCTTCCGCGTGCCCGTGGATCCCGTCCGGGTGCGGGTGAGCCCGTGCCCGTCGGCGTGATGCGCGTCACTGCCCGGGTGCTTCGGGCCGGGCATGCCTGATCATGGCCGGATGGACGCTCGTTTCCTCGGCATCTCCGAGCTGGCCGAAGTCCCGTCCGTGGCGGTCGTGATCGACGTCATGCGTGCCTACACGGTGGCCGCCTGGGCCTTCGGCCGGGGGGCGGAGAAGATCGTTCTCGCCGGGTCGCTGGACGAGGCCCTGGCGCTCAAGGCTCGCCACCCCGACTGGGTGGCGCTCAAGGACGGCGCGCCGGCGCCCGGGTTCGACATGGTCAACTCGCCGGGCCTGCTGCGCTCCGCCGACCTCGGCGGACGGACCGTTGTGCAGAAGACCACGGCGGGGACGGTCGGCGCCCTCGCGGTCAGGGACGCGTCGCTGGTGCTGTGCGCCGGCTTCGTGGTGGCGGAGGCGACGGCTCGGCTCCTGCGGACACGCGGGTGCGACAGTGTCACGTTCGTGGTCACCGGCGAGGACGGGCGGGCCGATGAGGACCTGGCGTGCGCTCAGTACATCGCCCGGAGGGCCACCGGGGACGGGAGGACGGACGCGGCCGGGTTCCTCCGCCGCGCCGGCGGGTCACGGGCCGCCGCCGAACTGACGGAGGGCGTACGCCGAGGAGCCCACCCCGATGACGTCGCGCTCTGCCTCGAACTCGACCGGTTCCCCTTCGCCATGGTGGCGACCTCGGAGGACTCGCTGATGGTCCTGCGCCCGTACGCCGTGCCCGCGCCGGCCGACGGGGCTCCGGCCTGATCGCCGAGGAGGTCCGGCTCCCGCCGCGCGGGAGCCGGGGACCACGCCACGGGTCGACGACGCCGTACAGGTCGCTCGGGCACTCCCGCCGCGCCGCGGAACAGGGGAACCCACGGTCCGACGAGCCGGGGCCCGGCAGCCGGCACACCGGTGTGCTCATCGCCGCCGGAACGTGGGCGGGATCCCGGAGGGAGACGTGCGGAGCACCGGTGGCGGCCCCGGCGGCTGTCGTCCCCTGTCCGTCACCGTGGGGAGGACTATGATCACCGGCAAGGCGGGGTCGTAGCACAGAGGTAGTGCGCCGCGACAGCATCTCGGAGGACGTCGGTTCGAATCCGGCCGCCCCGCCCCTTCGGGAACGCCGCCCGCGGGCACGGTCGAGGGGTGGGGCATGACCCGGGACAGCGATCCGCCGGACCACCGGGTGGGCGACGTGCTCCGGGTGTCGTGTGCGTGGACCGCGGCGCGGGTCACCGCCGTGTCCGGGTTCCACGTATCGGTCGAGTGGCCGTGGAACGAAGCCGATCCGGACTCGCGGTACGAGTGGAACGGGCAGTTCGACCTTCCCCTCGATCCGGATGCCGGGGAGTGGTCGCTCTTCCGTACGGAATGCGACCCCCGGACCCTACGGCCGGGCGACACGTGCCTCGTCGGCATCCCGGAGACCCTGGTGCGCGTCGTCGACGTCGGGCGGTACGAACCGCCGTTGGACACCGGCCGGCTGCCCCGGCCGCACACCTTGCTGATCGTGCTTCCCGCCGGTCACCCCCGGGACCGGGACGGGGACGAGGGGGACACCATCGAACTGCGCTCCGCCGCGCCCCTCGTGATCGACCGGGTCCCGCACCCCGGATCCCCCCGTCGGTGAGGTGACCGAAGCCGTCGGACCACCGTGTCCGATACCGGTGGACAGCACGCCGACGGCTCGCGCCCACCGGTCCGCGCGGCGGAACGCGGGCGGGGACGGGCCGGGTGTACTAGCGTTCGGGGGAGCGGAGGATCTTGCTGGGGGAGAATCGGTGAGCGCTCGGATTCTGGTGGCCGAGGACGACGAGAAGCAGGCCCGGCTGGTCCGGATCTACCTGGAGCGGGAAGGCAACGCGGTGCAGGTCGTGGGCGACGGCCGGGCGGCGCTGGAGAAGGCCCGCTCGTCGAAACCCGATCTCATCGTGCTCGACGTGATGCTGCCGCTGGTCGACGGGCTCGATGTGTGCCGCATCCTGCGGGCCGAATCCGACGTCCCCATTCTTCTCCTCACCGCCCGCACCACCGAGGAGGACATGCTCCTCGGTCTCGACCTGGGCGCCGACGACTACCTCACCAAGCCCTACAGCCCCCGCGAGCTGACCGCGCGGGTACGGGCACTGCTGCGCAGGTCGCGGAAGACCGCCGGCTCGGCGGAGCCCGCGGTGCTGCGGGTCGGCGCGGTGGTGCTGGACACGGCGCGCTTCGAGGTCCGGGTGGCGGGACAGCCCGTGGTGCTGACCGCCAAGGAGTTCGCCATCCTGGAGGCGCTGGCCCGGGAGCCGGGCAGGGTCTTCACCCGGGCGCAGATCATCGAGCGGGTCTTCGGCTTCGACCACGACGTGCAGGAGCGGACCGTCGACGCGCACGTGATGAACCTGCGCCGGAAACTGGAGGCGGATCCCGGGCGCCCACGCCATCTGGAGACGGTGTACGGCCGGGGCTACCGCCTCAACGACGGCCCGGACCCGGCGTCCTCCTGACGTCCGCCGTCCGGAGCCATGGGCAGGACGACGGTGAACGTCGTGCCCACCCCGACGGTGCTGCGCACCTCGATCGTGCCCCGGTGGTCGGTGACGATCTGGCGGGCGATGGACAGGCCCAGGCCGCTCCCGCCGGTCGCCCGGCCCCGGGAGGCGTCCGCCCGCCAGAAGCGGTCGAAGAGGTGCGGCAGGTCCTGTGCCGCTATCCCCTTGCCGGTGTCGCGGACTTCCACGACGGCCAGTTCGCGCCGGGGCGTCAGGGCCAGGGTCACGCTGCCGCCCGCCGCGGTCGCCCGCACCGCGTTGCCGACCAGGTTGCCGACGACCTGACGCAGCCGGTCGGGGTCGGCGGTCACGAACACGGGGACGGGCGCGTCCAGTTCGAGCGTGACACCCGCCGCGTCGGCCTGGGCGCGGTGGGCCGTGCGACCGGTCTCCAGCAGTTCCCTCAGATCGACCTCGGTGGGGTGGTAGGTGAGCGCACCGGCCTCCGCCAGTGCGAGGTCCTGGAGGTCGTCCACGATCCGCTGCTGCAGCAGCGCCTCCTCGTGCAGGGAGGCGAGCAGTTCGGGGGTCGGTTCGACGACGTCGTCCCGCAGTGCCTCCAGGTAGCCGCGCAGATTGGCCAGCGGGGTGCGCAGTTCGTGCGCGATGTCACCGATGAGGCGGCGCTGGCGCTCCTCGCCCGCCTGGAGGGAGTCGGCCATGCGGTTGAAGGCGCCGCCGAGTTGCGCGATCTCGTCCCGGCCGGAGACGGGGACCCTGCGTTCCAGGTCGCCCTCGCCGAGGTCCTTCGCGGCCAGTGTCATGGCCCGGACGGGGCGCAGTACGGCCCGGCTCAGGAGCAGGGCGCCGAGGACGGCGGCGAGGGCGACCCCCATCGCGACGGCCACGGTGGGCGCGGCGGCCAGGGTGGGCGGTGACTCGTCGCGGACGCCCAGGCGGATCTCCAGGCGGGGCGGGGCGACGGAAGCGGTCCGTTCGTTGAACACCCGTTGCAGGCAGGCGGCGGGCCGCCGCTCGGTCCCGCACGGCTGGACCGCGTCGACGTCCTGTGCGGTCGGCGGGTTCGCCCCCGGCTCCGGCTCGGGGCACTGCGCGGGCCGCCGGCCGGTGCTGATCCGGGGGACGCCGATGTCGTCCACGGTGACCGTCGGCTCCACTCCGGCCCCGGTCAGACAGGCCGCGTACGCCACCGTCGCGCGGTAGTCGGCGATCGCCGTGGCGGTGAGTTTCACCGAGGTCCGCGCCGCCCCGCCCTCCGGGAACCGCAGGGCGGGACGCGGGTCGACCAGGACCGCGGGCCGGCTGCTCGGCGGACGGGGGTCGCGGCCGGCGAGGGCGTCGGAGTCGGCGAGCAGGACGTCCGTCTCCGTGACGACCCGGATGCGCTGTCCGGTGTCCCGGGCGAGCCCGGCCACCGTGGGCGACAGCCCCTCCCAGGTGCCGTGCGCGAACCCGTACGTCCGCAGTGCGCCGGTGATCCGGGAGACCTCCTGCTCCCCGGCCGTGACGGTCTCCTGGACCTGGCGGTTGGCCTGCCGCAGCGTCAGCCACGCCGTCGCGGCGGTGGCGGCCAGCGCCACCAGCATGAGCATGCCGAGAACGCGAAGCCGAAAGCTCACCGTGTCCCCCCTCGATCTTTTCCGGAATTCAAGAGGGCGTCATCGGCCAACGCCCATCAGGAATGGCCTATTCCTATCAATTTGATTCTTTTGGGCCGCTCATGAGTGAAAAGCGGCCACTCCCCAACGGAATCATTTCTTCACCTTAATTCGGGTGTGATCGTACATACGGCCGCTCGCATCCCTACCGATGCGGAGGCCCCTGCCCTCGCTCCGGCCCCGTCCGGCGGCGAACGCGGCAGTGACAACACGACACACAGGGGGTACATCATGAAACGACTCGCGGCCTTCGTGCCCGTGCTCGCGGCCGTCGCCGTGGCGGTTCCGCTGTCCCTGGCGACGCCCGCCGCCGCGCACGCCTCGTGCGGCACGACCGTCTCCGACAAGGACGGCAGCTCGTGGGGCAAGACGGCCAACGGGGCCAACGAGCGCAGCGGTTCCAGCACCGGCTGTACGATCAAGGGCGTCGCCTACAACACGCAGTCGCTGGACTACCACTGCTACACCGTCGGCAACGACGACTACACCTGGACGTTCGTCAGGAACGACGCCACCGGTGTCACCGGCTGGATCCGTGACGACCTGCTGAGCGACGGCGGCAGCTACGTCTACTGCGGTTTCTGACGGTCCCTCCGTCACACCGGGCACCACGCAGTGATGCGAGCCGCCGGGTGTCCCCGACCGGGGACACCCGGCGGCTCTCACGTACCGGACAGCGCCTCCGTCGGGGACAGCCTGCTCGCGCGGACCGCCGGGTACAGGCCGGCGATCATGCCGATGACCAGGGTCGAGGCGATGCCCGCCAGGCTCGCCCACGCCGGGACCACCGTCGGCCAGTCGCGGCTGAGGGCGTATCCCGCCGTGATCAGCGTCCCCAGGACCGTTCCGCCGAGGCCCCCGATGAGGGACAGCAGCAGTGACTCCGTCACGAACTGCGTGCGGATCTGGCCCTTGGTCGCCCCGAGCGCGCGCCGCAGACCGATCTCGGGACGCCGTTCCAGTACCGAGATGACCATGGTGTTGCCCACGCCCACGCCGCCGACGAGCAGGGCGACCCCGCCCAGACCGAGCAGCAGTCCGGTCAGCGCCGACTCGGTGGCCTCACGGGCCGCGAGCGCGTCGGAGGGCCGTGAGATGCGCACCTCGCCCGGCTTCTGCGGGTACGCCGTGGCCGGGAGCACCGCCCGTACCGCAGCGACCCGGCTGTCCTCCGCACGGACGTACACCGTCGACGGATGGCCGTCGAAGCGCAGGTAGGTCCGGGCCGCCGACCATCCGACCAGGGCGGCGCCGTCGAGTTCCGGTGCCAGCGGCACCGGGTCGAGGACGCCGATCAGCGAGAACCAGCGGCCGCCGAGCCAGACCCGGGTGCCGGGTGTGTACACGTCGAGCCGCTGGGCGGCGGTGGCGCCGAGCACCACCGCCGGGTACTCGTCGGTCGCGGAGTCCAGCCAGCGGCCCCTGCGGACCTGCCCGCCGACGGCCGGCAGGAGATCGGTGCCGGCCGCGAGCACGGTCAGGGAGCCGGTCCGGCCGATGGCGATGTGGTCGTTGCGGTAGACGTGCGCGTCGGTCGCACCGGTGGCGGCCACCTGCCGCACCGGCGGGATGCGGCCGATCATCGAGACCGCCTCGTGCGGCAGCCGGGCCTTCTCGCCCGTCAGGGACTCGCCCGGGGCCACCCGCAGCAGATTCGTGCCGAGGGCGTCGAGCCGCCGGTCCACCTCCGCCTGTCCGGAGCCGGAGATGCCGACCACCGCGATCATCGCGGCGACGCCGATGGCGATGCCGAGCGCCGAGAGGAAGACCCTCAGCGGACGCGTCCGCAGCCCCGTGCCGCCGAGCCGTACGACGTCCGCCGGCCCGAGCCGGGCCGCCCGCAGCCGGTCGCCCGGCTCGTCGCGGGGAGGTCTCGGGGTGCCGTCCGTCATCGTGACGCCCCGATCGCCGTGTCGGTGACCAGGCTCCCGTCGCGCATCTCGATGCGTCGCGGGAGCTGCGCGGCGATCTCGCGGTCGTGCGTGATGACCACGACGGTGGTGCCGGCCGCGTGCAGTTCGCGCAGCAGGGCGAGTACGGCCGCGCCCGACGCGGAGTCGAGGTTGCCGGTCGGCTCGTCCGCGAGCAGGACCGAGGGTCCACCGACCACGGCACGGGCCACGGCGACCCGCTGCCGCTCACCGCCGGAGAGCTGGTGGGGCAGGTGCCGGACGCGGTGGCTGAGCCCGACCCGGGCCAGCGCCGCCGCTGCCTTGGCCCGGCGCCGCCGCAACGGGACGCCCGCGTAGAGCAGTCCGTCCGCCACCGAGTCCAGGACCGGTACCCCGACCGAGAGGTGGAACTGCTGGAAGACGAAGCCGATCCGGGTGGCCCGCAGCGCGGAGACCTCGCGGTCGGACAGTTCCGCCACGTCGTGGCCGTCGACCAGGACCCGGCCCGAAGTGGGCCGGTCCAGGCTGCCCATGAGGTTGAGCATGCTGGACTTGCCGGAGCCGGACGGGCCGACCACCCCGACCAGTTCCCCGCGCCCGATCCGCAGGCTCACGTCGCGGACCGCGGTCACCGGGCCCGGATACGTCTTCGAGACGGCGTCGAACTCGACGACGGCCCGGTCTCCGCCGCTCATTCGGGAATCCTCACCTTCAGTCCCGCGCGCACCGCGGAACCGCTCACTTCCACCTTGCCGTCGGCGAACAGCCCGGTCTTCACGGCGACGAAGCCGCCGTCCGCCGTCTCCAGCCCGTGCCCGCCCTCCGCGAGCGCCACCAGCGCGGCGACCGGCACGGTCAGCACGTCCTTGGCCTCGCGCCCGACGTACTCGACGGTGACGGGGCCGCTCTCCAGCCGCCCCACGGACTTCTGGTCCTCGATGGTGACGGTCACCGGCACGGTCGCCCCGCCCTGCCCCGACCCGTCCTCACCGGAACCGCCCTCGGGCGCACTGGCCTGCCGGCCCACCGACGCCACCTCGCCCCCCACGGTCTTCCCGTCGGGCAGCCGGACCCGGACGGCCGCGCCGCGTACGGCCCAGGAGGCGTCGGCGGCCGAGGCGTCGACGACCACCTTGCGCGCGGTCCCGGTGTACGTGAGGGCGTTCTCGGTGACGGCTTCGCCCAGCCGGACGCCCGGCCTGCCGATCCGCACCTTGCCGGCGGAGTAGATGACGTCCCCGATGCCGACCCTGCCGGTCTCGGGTATCCCGAGCGACTTCTGCCACCGCTCGACGGCATCCGCCGTCCTGTCGGTGAACCGCTCGTCCACCGTGAAGCCGGTGTAGCCGAGCGCGGCCAGGTTC
>NZ_NCTE01001292.1 GCF_002114215.1 Streptomyces sp. 13-12-16
CGGTGTCCGGGAATCGTGAGGAGCAGCCCCGCCCGGATCCGCGCCGTACGCACCCGCGCGGCGGCTTGCCCCAGCGCGGTGCGTGACGCGGCGTCCCACAGGTGCGCGTCGTCCACGCACACCAGGAGCGGCGCCGCGCCGGACGCCTCGCGCAGGACGTCGAACAGCGCCTCCCCCGCCGTACCGTCCCCCGCGGCCCGCAGGGTGCGGCCGGCGGCACGCAGCAAGGTGTGCAGGCCGCTGAGCGGAGCTGCGCCGCGGCCGGGGTCGGCGCGTACGTGCCACACCGGTCCGGCGCGGAAGGAGCCGGCGGCGTACTCCAGGAACGCCGTACGGCCGCAACCGGGTTCACCGGTCACGACGTGGACGCCGCCGTCGGTGCGCAGCCCGTCCAGCAGCCGGTGGATCGCCTGCCGCCGCGGGGTCGTCTGTCCGGTCATTCACTCGACCTTACTCACGCGTAAGGTCGAGTGGAGGGGGCGCGTCCACGAGTGTGCCGGGGCCCAGGACGCCCGGCGCCCGGCGGTGCGCGCGCACAACGCCGGTGGCGGCCCGCGTCGTACGCGGACCGCCACCGGGTGGTCGTTCGGCGGGAGCCGCCGGTCTCAGGAGGTGTGCGGGCAGTTGCCCCGGGACTCCTCGACCGTCAGGCTCGGCCGGGGCAGCGGGCACAGGAACTGCTCGTAGCGGGTGTCGTTGTCGATGAACCGCTTCAGCCAGGAGACGCTGTACTTCGCGATCGTCGTGTTCGACGAGTTGGGCGTGAAGTGGGTGGCGCCGTTCAGCTCGATGTAGGCCCGGTCCAGGGAGGACGGCAGGCCGCTGTACAGGGGCTCGGCGTGGCTGGAGACGGGGGCGACGGTGTCGCCGTCGGCCCCGAAGAGGAGGGTGGGGGTCCTGACCTCGGGCCAGGTCTTGTCGAGGTTCCAGGGGGTCAGCGGGATCGCCGCCTGGAGCGAGGGCCGGTCCTTGGCTGCTTCGAGGGTTCCGCCGCCGCCCATCGAGTGGCCCATGACACCGAGGCGGCTGCTGTCGACGCGGCCGCGGACCGCGCTGCGCTGGGTGAGGTAGTCCAGCGCGGCGAGCAACTGGTCACCGCGGGAGGCGGGCTGGTCCAGGGTGGTGTTGGTGTCGATGGTGAACACCACGAAGCCCTGGGAGGCCAGGCGCGGGCCCAGCCAGGCGATGGAGGACTGGTAGGCGGTGAAGCCGGGCGAGATGGCGATCGCCCCGAAGGTGCCGTCGGCGGTGCTGGTCGGGTAGTAGATGGTGCCTCCGCCGAAGCCGGTGACGGACAGCGAGGAGACGGAGACGTCCGACACGGCGTAGGGGCCGCGCAGCGCCTCGATGCTCGATTCGGTCGGTGCCGGGCCGCGCTCGTAGGGGTTGTCGGCCGCCTGGGCGCCGGGGCCGTTGAGGGTGGTGAGGCCGACGACGGCGGCGACCGCCGCGGTCAGTGCGGCGAACCTGCCGGTCCCGCGCCTGCTGGTGTGGGGGTGCTGCTGCACGACGGGTGGTCCTCTCTGTCGCGGCGGTCCGCCCGTCCGGCCGGTGCACGGGGATCACGGCGTGGTTGGGGACCGTGCCCGGCCGGGGGCGCCGCCGATTGACTGGCGGTGCCACTGTCGGAGAGGAGGGGGCCGGCGCGGACCGGCAATCTCACCGGTCTCGTGCGCCGCGCCGGGCGTCCCGGGTGCCGGTACGCGGGGCTTCGCGACGGGCTCGGGCACCCGGGGGCAGCCGTGTCCGCGCGCACGGCATGACGGTGCGAAGCGGGGGTACAGGGACAGGCGCGGTCACCGCCGGAGTCGGCGCCGACGGTGGCCGCGGTGCGTGCGGAGCACTCCGCGGCGGTTGCGCGGAGAGTCTCTTACGCCGCGTCGCGGGGCCCCTTACGCCGCGCCGTGGGCGTGGGCCCGGCCGTAGGCCCGCTCGGCCCGGCCGGGGTGCGCGAGGCCGGTGGTCCCACCGCGCACGGTCGCCCGCCGTCCG
>NZ_NCTE01001293.1 GCF_002114215.1 Streptomyces sp. 13-12-16
AGCCGGGCCAGCGCGAAGGCGGCCCGCGCCTCCTCCAGGCCGTACCCCAGCCCGGCGAGCCGCTCCTGCGCCGAAGCCAACTGCGCGTGCGCCGCCTGGTGTTCACCGCGCGCCGCGCGCACCAGCGCCTCGGCGCGGTCGAGCACCGCGAGGACGCTCGCGCGGTTCAGGCGCAGCGCGTGCACCCGGGTGACGTCGATGAGTTCCTGTGCCTCGCCGGGCTCGCCGATCCGCACCAGCGCCTCGGCGAGGTCGCCCTGCCAGCGGCCCCGCGCCGGGTCGCTGACGCCCATGCCGTGCTCCAGCTCCCGCACCCGGCGCAGCGAACGGACCGCGGCCTGCGCGTCCCCCGCCACCAACTGGGCGTAACCGAGGGCGGCCAGGGCGAGGGAGAGGTACAACTGGTCGCCGTCCACCTCGGCGTGGTCCGCCGCCTCGCGGGCCAGCGTCAGCGCCCGCTCCACGTCCCCGCCCGACGCCTCCGCGAGCGAGGCGAGCATGGCCGAGGCGCTCTCGCCGATCCCGGAGTCCCGGGCCAGCCGCAGGCTCTCGCGGGCCAGGTCCAGGGCCCGGCCGCAGTGCCCGAAACGCAGTTCGGTGTCGGCGAGCAGCCGTGAGAAGTGCACCTCGCTCTCCACCATGCCGCGCCGCCGCGCCTCCCGCAGCAGCGCCGTGATGGCCGTACGGGCCTCGGGGAGCTGGTCGCTCATCAGCAGCCAGCGGAACCTCGCCATCGCTGCGCCGTTGTGGTGGCAGGCCACGTCGGGGTCCTGGGGTTCCTGGAGCGCCCGCTGGATGGTCGCGGGGGCGTCGGGGTGGCCCATCAGGGTCTCGGTGGACGACTGGAAGGCGAGCGCCATCAGCTCGGTGCGCCGGTCGCCGCCCCGCGCGGCCAGCTCCGCGGCGTGCGCGGCCTCCTGGCGGGACTTGGCGAAGTCGCCGTCCACCACCACCTCCCGCCAGGCGAGCTGGTAGTGGACCAGGGCCAGCAGCCGGGGGTCGTCGCCGGCGTCGGCCAGCACCTGCGGGAACACCGCGTCGACCTCGCCGAGCGCCTGCCCGGCCGCCTCGATGACCACCATCCACGCCCGCACCCGCTCGGCCGGCACCGTCGCCCGGGTCAGCACCTCGCGCGCTATGTCCCGGGCCAGATCGACCTCGCCGGCGGTGATCGCGTCCTCGGCGGCCTGGAGCCGCCGCTCGTCGGGACCGGGGCCGCCGTCGGCCGGGGTGTGCCGGGCGGCGAGCAGCCCGAGCGAGGCGGCGACCGAGGGCGCCCCGCG
>NZ_NCTE01001294.1 GCF_002114215.1 Streptomyces sp. 13-12-16
CGCTCCGGCACGGCCCGCCAGGCCGGACCCGTCGGGCCCACGAGGGCGACGGGGCCTTCGGAGCCGCAGCCGCCGACGGCGGCGAGAACCGGCGCCGTCGGCGGCCCTGGCGTTCCACCGTGCTGCTCACGGTGTTCGTGCTGGTCGGCTCCGGCTTCGCCGAGCACGCCCAGGAGGGCGAGCGGGTCGCCCTGGGCTCCCTCGGGCGGGTCCTGCTGTTCCTGGCGGGCGCGCTCCTGCTGTGGCGCGGGCGTCATCCCGTGCCCGTCGTGTTCGGCACCGTGGCCGCCGTCCTGCTCTACACCGGGGCCGGATACCCGTACGGACCGGTGTTCCTCACCGTCGCCGTCGCCTGCTTCAGCGCCGTCGTCTCGGGGCACCGGCACGCCGCGTGGGCGGCGATGGGGACGTTCTGGGCGGGGCATGTGCTGATCGCCCACGTGCTGTACGGACGGCTGCCGCCCTCCGGCGACCGGGCGCCCTCCTGGAACCAGGAGATCGTGATCGCCACCTGGCTGGTGGCGCTCGTGGCGGTGTCGGAACTGGCCCGGACCCGTCGTGAGCAGTGGGCCCGGGAGCGGGCCGAGCGGGCCCGGGCGGCACGGCGGCGCGCGGACGAGGAGCGGCTGCGGATCGCCCGCGAACTGCACGACGTCCTCGCGCACAGCATCTCCGTCATCAATGTGCAGGCGGGCGTCGGCCTCGCCCTGCTGGACAGCGACCCGGAGCAGGCGCGCAGCGCGCTCACCACCATCAAGGCCAAGAGCAAGGAGGCGCTCGGGGAGGTGCGTCAGGTGCTCGACACGCTGCGCGCGCCGGGTGCCGCGCCGCGCGCCCCGGCGCCCGGCCTGGACCGGCTGCCCGAGCTGGTGGAACAGGCCGCGAGCGCGGGCCTCACCGTGACGGTCGAAGGGGAGCC
>NZ_NCTE01001295.1:0-366 GCF_002114215.1 Streptomyces sp. 13-12-16
CGGGTGGTGGCGATGGCGGGCGACGGCGCCAACGACGCCGCCGCCATCCGCGCCGCCGACGTGGGCGTCGGCATCGAGGCCCGCGGCTCCGCCGCCGCCCGCAACGCCGCCGACCTGGTGCTCACCACCGGCGACCTGTCCGTCCTGGTGGACGCCGTCGGCGAGGGACGCGCGCTGTGGCGCAGCGTCGCCGACGCGGTCAGCATCCTCATCGGCGGCAACGCGGGCGAGGTCGGCTTCAGCGTGCTGGGCACCCTGCTCGCCGGCTCCTCACCGCTGTCGACCCGTCAGCTCCTCCTGGTCAACCTGCTCACCGACATGTTCCCCGCCATGGCGGTGGCGGGGACCCCCAGCGACGACCCGGCG
>NZ_NCTE01001295.1:556-13731 GCF_002114215.1 Streptomyces sp. 13-12-16
CCACCTGCCTCGGCGCGGTCACCGCCTATCTGATCGGCCGCCTCACCCCCGGCACCGAACGCCGCTCCACCACGATGGCCCTGTGCGGGGTGGTCGGCGCCCAGCTGGTACAGACCCTCTCCGGGCGCCGCCACAGCCCCCTGGTGTGGGTGACGGCCCTGGGCTCCGCCGCCGTGCTCGCCGCCCTCGTCCAGACCCCGGGCGTCAGCCACTTCTTCGGCTGCGCCCCGCTCGGCCCCGTCGCCTGGGCGGGCGTCGCCCTGGCCATCACCCTCTCGGCCCTCGCCCCACGCCTGGAACGCCTCGAAGCGGTACGGCACCTGTACGACCTCACCTCCCGCCTCGCCCTGCGCCTGGGCGACTCCGCGCGGCGGACCCGCCACCTGCTGACCGACGGCATCGCCCGACCGGTGGCCTGACCCCCTGGGGGCGCGAAGAGGGGCGGGCCGCAGGGGCGCGAGGAACTGCGCGAAGGGGGTCCGGGGGCGAAGCCCCCAGGGACGGGACGGGAAGGGGCGGCGGGGGCGAGAAAAGGCCCGGACACCCCGACAGCGCGCGATGCGGAATCACGGGGGACGCCGCCCGCCCGACAGGGAACCGCCCGTCCCGAGCGAATCCGGCCCCCTGCGCCCAGACTGGAAGTACGGGGCGCCCGGCACCCCGCCGACGCGGGCGAACGCGCCCGGCGCCGAAGCCCGCCGCAGACCGAGAAGGGTGAGGATCGGCATGAAGGGTTACGTCTTCCACGGCCCCGGGCAGTCCGCCTGGGAGGAGGTCCCCGACCCGGCCGTCAAGGAACCCGGCGACGCCATCGTGCGCGTCGACGCCGTCACCATCTGCGGCACGGACCTGCACATCCTCAAGGGCGACGTGCCCGAGGTCCGCCCGGGCACCGTCCTCGGCCACGAGGCGGTCGGCGAGATCGTCGAGACCGGCGGCGACGTCCGCACCGTACGCCCCGGGGACCGCGTCCTGGTCTCCTGCATCTCCGCCTGCGGGCGCTGCGGCTACTGCCGCGAGAGCATGTACGGCCAGTGCCGGGGCGGCGGGGGCTGGGTCCTCGGGCACCTGATCGACGGCACCCAGGCCGAGTACGTACGGGTCCCGTACGCGGATCTCTCGGTGTACCCGCTGCCCGGTGCCGTCGACAACGAGGACGCCGTGCTGCTGGCCGACATCTTCCCCACCGCCTACGAGGTGGGCGTGCTCAACGGGCGGGTCCGTCCCGGTGACACCGTCGTCGTGGTCGGCGCCGGGCCCGTCGGGCTCGCCGCGATCGCCACCGCCCGGCTGTTCGGTCCCGAACGCGTCGTCGCCGTGGACGTGGCCGCCTCCCGGCTCCAGGCCGCGAAGGAGTTCGGCGCCGACGCCGTCGCCGACGCGGGCGAGGGCCCCGAGCAGCTCATCGCGGACCTCACCGGCGAGCTCGGGGCGGACGTGGTCATCGAGGCGGTGGGCGTCCCCGAGACCTTCGAGCTGTGCGCCCGTGTGGTGCGGCCCGGCGGGCACCTGGCCAACGTCGGCGTGCACGGCGCGCCCGCCGCGCTGCACCTCGAGGACCTGTGGATCAAGAACGTCACCATCACCACCGGACTCGTCGACACCCACTCCACCCCCACCCTGCTGCGGATGGCGGCCGCCGGCCGGCTGCCCACCCGCCGGCTGGTGACCCACACGTTCCCGCTCGACCACATGCAGGAGGCCTACGACGTCTTCGGCAACGCCGCCGAGACCGGGGCGCTCAAGGTCGTCCTCGGTGTTCCGCAGCACGAGGTGGTGCCCGTGCACCCGACGGTCTGACGGGTGCACCGGCGGACCGGGCCGTCCGGCCCGTGCGGGAGCGGGGCGACCGGGTCCACCCTGGAGTGGGGCGCCGTTCGTCACCCGTGCGAGGAGGTGACCTCCGATGGCGAGGACGCAGGGTGCGAGGCCGCGAAGGGTGCGGCTGTGGCGGTGGCGGAGGAACCCGCTGCGCCGCCGCAGCGATCTGGCCGAGGCCTGGCTGGTGCTCGCCGCGGTCGTCCTCGCCCTGCTGCTCGGGGCGCTCTCCGGCCTGACGGCGGCCGGGGCCGTGGACGGGTCGCTCGCCGAGCGCCGGGAGCGGACCACCTCCGTCCCCGCCGTACTGGCCGAGGACGCCGCCGAGTCGTCCGCGTCGGTGACGCAGGAGGTGGGCGGGGACGGCGGCGTATGGGCCAAGGTGCGGTGGACCGCCCCCGACGGCACCGGCCGCACGGGCCGGGCCGAGGTCGACCCGGGGAGCCCGGCGGGCACCGTGGTCACCGTGTGGACGGACCCCGCGGGCCGGCTGGTCTCCGCACCGCCCGACGGCGCGGAAGCACGGTTCCAGACCGTCATGGCCGGGATCACGGTCGCCGTCGCCGCCGGGGGACTGGTCCTGCTCGGCGGATGGCTGGCCCGCGCCCGGCTGCAACTGCGGCGCCTGGCCGAGTGGGAGGCCGAGTGGCGCCGGGTCGAGCCCTCGTGGCGCAGGCGCATGACGGGCTGAACACGGGACGGCGGCTCCCTCACCCCCGTACGGACGCCCCAGTGAGCTGCGAAGTTGCAAATTTTCGCAATTGACTACATGCTTTCCTCGTCATCCAGTCGTCAGTGGAGTCGAGGGTCCGTGTCCGTACCGCTGCCGCAGGCCGGAATCCGGCGCCGGATCACCTCGCTGCTGCCCACCCGTGCAGATGTGGACCAGGTGCGGCGCCATCCCCGCCGGGACCTGCTCGCCGGCCTGACCGTCGCGGTCGTGGCACTGCCGCTCGCGCTCGGCTTCGGTGTCTCCTCCGGGCTCGGCGCCGAGGCGGGGCTGGCCACCGCCGTGGTCGCCGGAGCCCTGGCGGCCGTGTTCGGCGGCTCCGGCCTCCAGGTCTCCGGGCCGACCGGGGCGATGACGGTGGTGCTGGTGCCCATCGTCGCCGACCACGGGCCCGCGGGCGTGCTCACCGTCGGCCTGATGGCGGGCGTGATCCTGGTCGCGCTGGCGCTGCTGCGGGCCGGGGGAGGCATGCGGTACGTTCCCGCACCGGTGGTGGAGGGCTTCACCCTCGGCATCGCGTGCGTGATCGGGCTGCAGCAGATCCCGAACGCCCTCGGCGTGCCCGTGCCCGAGGGGGAGCGGGTCCTGGTCGTGGCCTGGCGGGCGGTCCAGGAGTTCACCCGCGACCCCGCCTGGGCGGCTTCGGCGCTGGCGCTCGCGGTGGCGGCCGTCATGCTGCTCGGGGCGCGCTGGAAGCCGACCGTCCCCTTCTCCGTCCTGGCGGTGACCGCGGCCACCGCCGTGGCGCAGGCGGCCGGGCTGGACGGGGCGCCTCCGATCGGCGATCTGCCCCCGGGCCTGCCCGCACCGTCCCTCTCCTTCGTCGACACCGGCGCCCTGGGCAGCCTCCTCGTACCCGCCCTGGCCGTGGCGGCGCTGGCGGCCCTGGAGTCGCTGCTGTCCGCCTCCGTCGCCGACGGCATGACCGTCGGGCAGCGGCACGACCCCGACCGCGAACTGTTCGGCCAGGGCCTCGCCAACATCGCCGCCCCGCTGTTCGGCGGCGTCCCCGCGACCGGTGCCATCGCCCGCACCGCCGTCAACGTCCGCACCGGCGCCACCTCCCGGCTGGCCTCGCTCACGCACGCCGCCGTCCTCGCTGTGATCGTCTTCGCGGCCGCCCCTCTGGTGTCGCGGATCCCGCTCGCCGCCCTCGCCGGCGTGCTGCTGGCGACCGCGGTCCGCATGGTCGAGGTCGGCTCGCTGCGCGCGATGGCCCGCGCCACCCGCTCCGACGCGCTGATCCTCGTCCTGACCGCCGTCGCCACGCTTGTGCTCGACCTCGTCCAGGCGGTGATCATCGGTCTGGCCGTCGCCGGCGTCCTCGCGCTGCGCGCCGTCGCCCGGCAGGCCCGGCTCGCCCCGCTGCCGCTCGACCGGGGCGACGACGCGGACGAGGAGCACGGAGTGCCGGCCGAGCACATCGTCGCCTACCGCCTCGACGGACCCCTGTTCTTCGCCGCCGCCCACCGCTTCCTGCCGGAGCTCACCGAACTCGCCGACGTACGCGTGGTCGTCCTGCGCATGTCCCACGTGAGCGTCGTCGACGCCACCGGGGCCCTGGTCCTCAAGAACGCGGTGACGAAACTGAGACGGCGCGGCATCGTCGTCATGGCGTCGGGCGTCCGCCCGGCGCACCGCCGGGCCCTCGCCTCCGTGGGCGTCCTGGAGCTGCTGCGGCACGAGGGCCGGGAGTACGCCACGACCCCCGAGGCGATCCGCGCCGCCCGCGACCACCTGGAACGCGAGGATGTCCTGCGGGCGGCGGAGCCCTTGGCCGCGGTGCCCGTGCCCACCCGGGAGGCGCCGTGACGGCCTCCGCGCCGAACACCCTGCCGCACCGCCATGTGCTCACCCTGCCCACCGGGCCCGGAGCCGTGCGCGTCGCCCGCGAAACGGCCGAGCAGGCCCTGGCGGAGTGGGGCATAGGCGAGCACCACCCGACGGTGGGTCCGGCGCTGCTGATCCTGAGCGAACTGGTGGCCAACAGTGTGCGGCACGCGGCCGAGGTCTCCCCGCGGACCACGGTGATCTACGCGGCGGGCCCCGAGTGCCTGGTGTTCGCCGTCCACGACAGCCACCCCCACCGGCCGCGGCTGTTCGGGCCGGACGCCGGACACGGCGGCGGTCTGGCCACGGTCGTCGAACTGACCCACGGCCTGGGCGGCACCGCCGTGGTCCGGGGCGATGCCGACGGCGGGGGAAAGAGCGTCTGGATCACGCTCCCCCTGTGAGTCCACCGGCCCACGGCCGCCGGACGGTGAGGATGTACCGAGTTGCTAATCTCGGAAAGCGTCGAGGCGGACGCCGACGAACAGCCGACGAACAGATGAGGCGATGGACCGAGGACCGGCCGCCCGGGCCGTGCTGCCGCGCCGGAAAGGGGACGGCACGATGACCACGCCGCTCTACCAGTTGAAGGCCGAGTTCTTCAAGACGCTGGGTCATCCCGCCCGCATCCGCGTGCTGGAACTGCTCAGCGAGCGCGAGCACGCGGTCGGGGAGATGCTCCCCGAGGTGGGCATCGAGCCGGCGCACCTCTCGCAGCAGCTGGCGGTGCTGCGGCGGGCGAACCTGGTGGTCGGCCGCAAGGAGGGCTCGACCGTCTACTACTCGCTGACCAGCCCGCACGTGGCGGAGCTGCTGCGGGTGGCGCGCACCATCCTGTCCGGCGTGCTCGCCGGGCAGGCCGAACTGCTCGCCGACCTCCAGGCCGCGCAGGGCGGGCCGAAACCGCTGCCGTAGACGACGGTGGTCCCGGCCCGAAGGCCGGGACCACGAGGGCGGTCGTACCGGGAAGCGGCCGGTGCGACCGCCCCGCCGCGGCGGTCAGACCTCGCCGCGCCAGGCCCCCGTCTCCAGCCCGCGCCGCTCGATGAACTCCTTGAACCGCTTCAGGTCACCACCGACCTGCCGCTTGACGACGCCGAGCTTGTCGCCCACGCTCTCGGTCATCCCCTGCGGATCGAAGTCCATCTGCAGCATCACCTTGGTGGTGGTGTCCCGCACCCGGTGGAAGGTGACGACACCGGCCTGCCGCGCCTCGCCGTCGACCGTGGTCCAGGCGACACGCTCGTCCGGGATCTGCTCGGTGATCTCGGCGTCGAACTCCCGTTCCACGCCACCGACCTTGGTCACCCAGTGGGTCAGCGTGTCGCTGCGCTGCTCGATGCGTTCGACCCCGCTCATGAACTCCGGGAAGCTCTCGAACTGGGTCCACTGGTTGTAGGCGGTGCGGACGGGGACGTCGACCTCGATCGATTCCTCTACCTGCGACATGCGTCGGCTACCTCGCTTTCCGATGGGGGAACGGAACACGAGTACCTGGTTTCGCGCCGAACAGTCATGGCGATCCGCGGCACCGGCCGACCGCGAGCGGTCACGCCTCCACGCGGCGGCAGTGCAGGAAGAGCTGTGGTTCCGGCCGGGCGTCGGGATGGGTCGGGGTGAACATCACGCTCTCCTGCGACTCCACCGCCAGGCCCGCCCCGCGCACGAGGGCGACGACGTCCTCGGCCGTGAAACTGGTGACGCGCACGTCCTGCCCCATGAAGACGCCGTCGAACCCCTCGACGTCCAACGGCACGGTGGCCAGTGCGAACAGGCCGCCCGGCCGCAGCGCCCGCGCCAGTCGGCGCACCAGCTCCGACTGCTCCGCCCGTGACATCTGCAGCAGCGCGAAGTACACACAGACCGCGTCGAACGAACCGTCCTCGAGCGGCATCCGGCGGATGTCGGCGCACCGGAACTCGGCCCCGGGCACCTGCCGGGAGGCGATCCCCACCATCACCGGGGACACGTCGACGCCCAGTACCCGATGCCCCGCTCCGGCGAGTGCCGCGGCCGTGGGGCGGCCCGTCCCGCTGCCCACGTCCAGCACCCTGCTGCCGGGCGCCAGCCCTTCGAGCAGCCGGTCCAGCGACGCCCGGTGCGCCGACGAGGAGGCGAACGCCTTCTCGTACTCGCCGCCCAGCGCGTCGAACACCGCCGCCGCCGGTGACCCGTGATCCTCGTCGACCAAGACGCACCCCGTCCGTCGCGTACCGATGCGGGGCATCGTGCCATTCCCGCCCCGTCGCCACAACGGGACACCGGCCGTGGCGGCTTGCGGGCACGCGGACCGGCACGGCAGGGTCGGGGTGTGCCGACTCTGCTGATCGTCCACCACACGCCCTCGCCCAACTGTCAGGCGATGTTCGAGGCCGTCCTCTCCGGTACCGGCGCCGACGGGATCGAGGGGGTCGAGGTGGTGCGGCGGGCGGCACTGTCCGCCACCGCCGCCGACGTCCTGGACGCCGACGGCTACCTCCTCGGCACCCCGGCCAACCTCGGCTACATGTCGGGGGCGCTCAAGCACTTCTTCGACCAGGTCTACTACCCGTGCCTGGACACCACCCGGGGCCGGCCCTTCGGGTACTACGTGCACGGCGGGAACGACGTCACGGGCGCGGTGCGGGGCATCGAGTCGATCACGACGGGCCTCGGCTGGCGTCGCGCCGCCGACGGCGTGACCGTCACCGGCGAGCCGGACAAGGCCGACGTCGAGCGGTGCTGGGAGCTGGGCGCCACGATCGCCGCGGGCCTGATGGACTGAGCCCCGCCGTCCACGGCGGGGCTCAGGGGTGGCGTCAGGTCTCGTCCATCCGCCGCCGGTCCTGCTCGTCCCAGGCGCGCGTGTCGCGCGGCTGCGTGTACGGTTCCGCCTCCGGCGGATGGCCCCCGGCGATGGCCCGCTGCCGGGCGATCTCCGCGTCGAACTCCAGCCCCAGCAGAATGGCCAGATTGGTGATCCACAGCCAGATCAGGAACACGATGACACCGGCCATCGTGCCGTACGTCTTGTTGTACGACCCGAAGTTGGCGACGTAGAGGGCGAACCCGGCGGAGGCGATCAGCCAGATCACCAGCGCCAGGAAACTGCCCGGAGTGATCCACCGGAACCCCTTGACCTTGGCGTTCGGGGCCGCCCAGTACAGCAGCGCGATCATGATGGTGACCAGGAGGACCAGCACAGGCCACTTGGCGATCGACCACACGGTCAGCGCGGTGTCGCCCAGACCGAGCAGGTCGCCGGCCTGACGGGCCAGCCCGCCGGTGAACACCACGATCAGCGCGCTGATCACGGCCATCACCAGCAGCGCGACCGTCACCCCGAGCCGTACCGGCAGCACCTTCCACACCGGACGCCCCTCGGGGATGTCGTAGACCGCGTTCGCCGAGCGCATGAACGCCGCCACGTAGCCCGACGCCGACCAGACGGCCAGCACCAGACCGATGATCGCCACGATCGAGCCGACGCCCGCGGTGCCCTGCAACTGCTGTACCGCCTGGGTGATGATGTCGCGGGCCGCGCCGGGGGCGGTGAGCTCCTGGAGGTTCTCCAGCACCTTGTCCGTGGTGGACTTGCCGGTGAGGCCCAGGATCGAGACCAGGGCCAGCAGCGCCGGGAACAGCGACAGCACGCCGTAGTACGTCAGGGCGGCGGCCCGGTCGGTGAGTTCGTCGTCCTTGAACTCGCGCAGACTGCCTTTGAACGCCGCGCCCCACGCCCCCTTCGGGAGCTTGCCCGGCGTGTCCGGTGCCGCCCGCTCCACCTCGTCGCCGGGCCCGGGCTCGTCCGCCGCGCCGGTCCCGTGATCCGGACGGGGCTCGTTCGCCGCCGCGTCGGTCCGGTGATCCGGACGGGGCCCGTCCGTGGCGCTCTCGTGGGTCTGCCGGTCGTTCCGCCCCGGGATATGCAGCTTCATGCCCCTCGGGTAACCAGGGGCCGGAGGGCTAAGCCAGGGACCGTGCCCCGACCTGGCCGGGAAGGGGTTGTGGGAGCGCTCCCAAGACGTGCAGGATGCCAGGCATGACCGAGTTCCCCAGGATCCGCCCGTACCGCCGCGAGGACCGGCAGGCCCTCGACGACATCTGCATCCGCACCGCGCACAACGGCCAGGACAGCCGCCCCCACTACACCGACCCCACCGTCTTCCCCGACACCTTCGCCGCGCCGTACGTCCATCTGGAGCCGGAGCTGGCGTTCGTGCTGGACGACGGCGGGGGCCGGGCGGTCGGCTACATCGTCGGCACCGCCGACACCGTCCGCTTCGCCAAGACCTTCCGGGCCGCGTGGCTGCCCCTGGTCGGCGACCGCCACCCCGAGCCGTCCGGGCCGCCGGCCACCCCGGACGAGACGATCGCCCGGCTGCTGCACCACCCCGAGCGGATGATCGTCCCGGAGCTGGCCCCCTGGCCGGCCCACCTGCACATCGACCTGCTGCCCGAGTGGCAGGGGCGCGGTTACGGCCGGCAGCTGATGCGGACCTTCCTGGAGGCCCTGCGGGACGGGGGAGTGCCGTCCGTCCACCTCGTCATGGCGACGGCCAACAAGCCCGCCCGGGCCTTCTACGACCGCATGGGTTTCGAGGAGCTCGACACGCCGATGGACGACTCGGTCGTCTGCCTCGGCCGTAGGACGCACGACCTCGACGGGCTCTGAGGGGCCGGCGCCCGTCTCCGTCGAACGTGTCGAACGCGCCGCCGCCGGTGCGGAAGTGGCGAGAATGCGCATTGCCGCTCCGCTCCGGCGGGCGCAGCCTGTGCACCGGGAGCGCTCCCATGGTCACCGTGGGAGCGCGTGCCCGCATCCCCACTACCCCCACAGTGGAAAGAAGGAACCCATGACTTGGCATGGCCATGATGCATTACCGCTCCGGTCCCGCCTGTCGCTCGCCCTGACCGTGGTCGTCGCCGCGCTGCTCTGTCTGATCCCCTGGAGCGGTACCGCCGTCGCCCACGGCTCGGTGATCGACCCCGCGTCCCGCAACTACGGCTGCTGGCAGCGCTGGGGGAGCGACTTCCAGAACCCGGCGATGGCGCAGGAAGACCCGATGTGCTGGCAGGCGTGGCAGGACGACCCCAACGCCATGTGGAACTGGAACGGCCTCTACCGCAACGGCTCCGCCGGCAACTTCCGGGCCGTGATCCCCGACGGCCAACTCTGCAGCGGCGGGCACACCGAGAGCGGGCGCTACGACTCCCTCGACGCGGTGGGCGCCTGGAAGACGACGGACGTGGACGACGACTTCACCGTCGAGCTGCACGACCAGGCCGGCCACGGCGCGGACTACATCCTCGTCTACGTCACCCGGCAGGGCTTCGACCCCACCACCGAGCAGCTGGGCTGGGACGACCTCCAGCAGGTGGCCCGCACCGGCTCGTACGCACCCGGCCAGAACTACTCGATCCCGGTGAGCACCTCCGGCCTCAGCGGCCGCCACGTCGTCTACACGATCTGGCAGGCCTCGCACATGGATCAGACGTACTTCCTGTGCAGTGACGTGAACTTCGGCTGAGTCACCGGCACTTCACCGCTTCCGTCCCCGGGTCCCCGCCGAACTGCGTGAGTCCGGCGGGGACCCGGTGCGTGCGGTACGGGGCTTTCTGAGATTCCGCGAAGAAACCGTGCGTCCTTTGAACGCGCTGTGGCCCGCCTACGTATGGGGCGTGGGAATCCCCTGCCCACCCCCCGCAACAGAAGCGTAGGAGTACTGCCTTGGCACGCAACACACGCAGACGCCCCAAACAGCGCGCGACTCTCGCCGCGTTCGCCCTGATCCTGGGCGGCGGCGGGATGATGGCGGCCAACGTCTACGCTTCCGCGACGGAGGAGGGCGGACAGGGCGACGGCCAGGCGCAGGTCTTCTCGGGCGCCACGATCGACTGCCCGGACGTGGCCACCGAACTGACGTCGGTGCCGGAGGAGGCACGGGCGGAGGTGGACAAGGAACTCGCCGGCCTGGACGCGCAGATCGCGGAAGCCTACAAGCGGATCGGGGAGTCGGCCGAGGCCCTCCGCCAGGACCCGGGCTTCGCGGAGAACGCGATCGCCAAGCCGCTCGAGGAGAAGCGTTCCGCGGCCCTCGCCCGGATCGGGACCGCCATCGACCGGGTCGGCGACCGGCCCGAGGGCCTCGAGGAACTCGCCGACTGCGCCGTGCGCGAGTCCGGCAACGCCGCACAGCCGGACGCCGGGCAGGAGGGCGCCGGCGACGAGGGCGAGCAGGCGGGCGACGGCGGCGACGGACAGGACCAGCAGGACCAGGGCCAGCAGGACCAGGGCCAGCAGGGTCAGGACCAGCAGGACCAGGACCAGGGCGGAAACGGCGGTCAGGCCGGCAACGGCCCCGTCGCCGGCGACTACGTCGACATCGAGAGCGTCCAGCCCAACGTCACCGAGCCGAAGCAGACGGAGAACGCCTCCCGCGGCACCTTCACCAGCGAGTGCGGCGTCAACGAGAACGGCCTGTTCAACTCGGACAACGTGATCGCCGCACCGGGTGTCGGCAACGGCGCCCACCACTTCCACGACTACATCGGCAACCAGGCCACCAACGCCTTCTCCAGTGACGAGGACCTGGCGCAGGCGGACACGAGCTGCGCCGACCAGGGCGACAAGTCGTCGTACTACTGGCCCGTGCTGCGGCTGCAGAACGGGACCCAGGAGCAGGACGCCCAGTCGCCGGGCGGCGGCATCGAGGGCAACGCCGGTGAGATCGTCACGCCCAAGGAGGTCACGCTGACCTTCGAGGGCAACCCGCAGGGCGAGGTCACCGCCATGCCCCGGCTGCTGCGCATCATCACCGGCGACGCCAAGTCGTTCGTCAACGGCCCCGCCAACGCCAACGCCTCCTGGAGCTGCACCGGTTTCGAGGACCGGCAGCTGACGGACAAGTACCCGCTGTGCCCGCAGGGCAGTGACGTGGTGCGCAGCTTCGACTTCCAGAGCTGCTGGGACGGCCGCAACATCGACAGCGCCAACCACCGTACGCACATGGCGTTCGCGGACGAGGCCGGAAACTGCCCGTCCGGCTTCAAGCCCGTGCCGCAGCTGGTGCAGCGCATCGTCTACGACGTCGACGCGCCGAGCCTCGAGGACGGCGGCAGGACCACACCGCTGTTCGCCGTCGACTCCTTCCCGGAGCAGTTGCACAAGCCGATCACGGACCACGGCGACTTCATCAACGTCTTCGACGAGGACCTGATGAACGAGGTCGTCGCCTGCATCAACGAGGGCCGCACCTGCGGTGCCGGTGACGGCGGCAACGGTGGCGGTGACGGCGGCAACGGTGGCGGTGACGGCGGCAACGGTGACGGCGGCGAACAGGGTGAGGAGCCCCAGCAGCCGGAGGAGCCGGAGGAGCCCACGGCCACGCCCGACGACCCGGGCCAGGGCGGCGACGGCGGCGGCAACCAGGACGACGGCGGCGACAAGCCCGGTGACAACGGGAACCAGGACGACGGCGGAAACCAGAACGACGGCGGGAACCAGAACGACGGCGGGAACCAGAACGACGGCGGCCAGGAGCAGCCGTCGGAGACCCCGGCCGCCGAGGAGCCCGCGGAGGGCGGCGGCACCGACCGGCCCGAGCAGCCCGATGTCAAGGCGTCCACCCCGGCCGAGGACGCCGGCGCCGGAAACCAGGACGGTGACGACAAGGGCGGCGAGGACGACGGCGGCCAGGCGGCCCAGGCCGCCGAGGTGCCCGGCAGCCTCCCCGAACTCGGCACCGAGAACCAGTCCCAGGCACAGGGCGGGAGCGGCAGCCTCGCCGAGACCGGCACCCAGCTCTGGCCGGCCGCGCTGGGCGGAGTACTGGTGATCTTCGGATTCTTCGTCCTGCGGAGCGTGCGGCGCGGGGCCTGACCCTCCGCGGCACCTCGACGGCGGCAGGACCCTTCACGGGTCCTGCCGCCTCACGTTTCCCTCCCCCTCCGCGTCGATGTGCGGCATCACCCGGTCCAGCCATCGCGGTGTCCACCAGGCGTGCCGCCCCAGCAGGGTCATCACGGCCGGCACCAGCAGCAGCCGTACGACGGTGGCGTCGACGAGGACGCCGACCGCCAGGCCCGGGCCGAGCATCTTGACCACGACGTCGTCGCTGACGACGAACGCCGCGAACACGCTCACCATGATCAGCGCGGCGCAGGTGATGACCCGCGCGGTGATCCCCAGGGCATGGGCGACCGACGCCTTCGCGTCCCCGGGCGCCCGCCCTCGCCCCCGCCGTGCTGTGCCTGGAAGGCATGGGCGTGTCCCCTCTGCCCGGCCGAGCGGTTCCCGGCCCCTCCCTCATTCCGGGCGCGCGCCGTTGCCCCGGCATCTCGACCCGCTTCCGCCCCCGGGCCTGCGCCCCGCGAACGCCGGAGGGCCGGCTCTCAGGCTCTCCGGCGTTTGAGGAGCGGGGTCCGGGGCGGAGTCCCGGGCCGGGACGGGAAGGGGCGACGGGGGCGGAGAACGCCCGCGGGGCGCCGGAGACGGGAGCCGGCGCCGGCCCCCAGGACGACCCCGGCGCCGACCAGGGCACTGCCCACCGCCTGCGCCGCGCCGTAGGACCCGGTACCGACGAGCGGTGCGGTGCACGCGGCCGCCACCGGGATCAGCCCGGAGAACAGGGTGGCCCGTTCGGCACCGATCCGCTGCATGCCCATGTACCAGCACACGAAGCCGATGACGGTGACCACCACCGCCTGCCACAGCAGCGCCGTCGCCTCTACCCCGCCGGGGCGGCGCAGCCACGCGGAACCGTCGAGCAGCAGTCCGGCCGCCGCCGACTCGACCGCGGCGACGCCGCACACCGCG